>DIAY01000012.1:12130-13203 GCA_002414905.1 Holophagales bacterium UBA5066
CGCCGGCTTCGTCGCCGACGAGGCGCGGGAGCTGGGGTCGACGGCGGAGGCGCTGGGGGCGTGGCGGCCATCCCTCACACGGCCGACCCGATCCCGGCGGAAGCAGGCGTAGCGAGACCGTGATGTCAGCCGCGGCCCCACCCGCCGACTTCCAGGTTCTGCTCTTCAAGGGAGGATCTCTTACCCCTTCTCTTCGCCGAAGGTCCTGGTTCGGCTTCCGGGGAACCTCCTCTCCTCGAGTGGCGCCACGTGACTCGATCGGCTACATTTCGGTCGTGCACGCCCGACCGGAGGAGAGCGAGGGAAGCAGATGAGTGACTCGCCCTACCCCAATGCACCCGTTCGAGAGGTCGTCTTCGAAATCCGGTTTCCCGGCGAGCCGGCCGTCGAATGCCGCCGGGATCGACTGTTTGAGCGAGTCCGCGGCGAGTTTCCCGAAGTGCTCGTGCCAACGCAGACCCGACCAGAGGTGGGCCACGCGGCCCTACTGCCCTACAAGTTCGCGGCCTCAGATGGCTCCCGATCGCTTCTCTGCGCGCTGAACCTGTTCGCGTACTCGTCCACCCGTTATCCGGGCTTTGCGCCTTTCCGGGACGAGGCGCTCCGTTGGCTCCGGGAATTCCAGGCGGACGTCCCTCTGCGGCGCCTCATCCGGACGGGCTTGCGATACGTGAACATGATTCCATTGATGCCCGACTCTCCGTTGCACGAGCTGCTCGCGATCCAGCTGAGCCTCGGAAGCTACTCGCCTGAAGCGCTCCGGAACGTCTCGCTGAGCCTCGAGATCCCCCGATCCGGCGGAACGCTCAACATGAGACTCGGGCCAGCCGCGACCACCGACGGCCCGCTCCTCATTCTCGATTTCGACTACGTGAAGACAGCGGACCTGGAGTTCGACCACCTCGCTGACTACCTCCAGGAAAGCCACGACGAGACGAAGGCGCTCTTCGAAAGCCTCGTCACCGAACGCTATCGCGCCTACCTTCAGGGAGAGGTGATCGCATGAGCGCGCTCCCCGGACTCATGCCAGGCCCAGACGTTGGGGCCGGCCTGGTGCAATCCAGGCCGATACG
>DIAY01000118.1:0-295 GCA_002414905.1 Holophagales bacterium UBA5066
CAGACGGGGCAGCAGCTCCTCATCGGCGCCTACCAGGCGCTCGAGCGGCAGATCGGCCTCGGCAAGGTGAAGATGTACCCGCGCACCGAGATGCTCGACCTCATCGTGGTCGACGGAGTGGCGCGCGGCATCGTCGTCCGCGATATGGTCACGGGGAAGGTCTCGAGCCACCTCGGCGACGCCGTGATGCTCGCGACGGGCGGTTACGGAAACGGCTACTTCCTCTCGACGAACGCGAAGGGCTGCAACGCCACCGCCATCTGGCGCGCGTACCGGCGCGGCGCCTACTTCGCGA
>DIAY01000118.1:460-4239 GCA_002414905.1 Holophagales bacterium UBA5066
ATCCACCCGACCTGCATCCCGGTCCACGGCGAGAACCAGAGCAAGCTGACGCTCATGTCCGAGTCGCTCCGCAACGACGGCCGGATCTGGGTGCCGCTGAAGAAGGGCGAGACGCGCAAGGCGGCCAACATCCCCGAGGCCGAGCGCGACTACTACCTCGAGCGAAAGTACCCGAGCTTCGGCAACCTCGCCCCTCGCGACATCTCTTCCCGCGCGGCCAAGCAGGTCTGCGACGAGGGGCGCGGCGTGGGGCCGGGCGGCCAGGGCGTCTTCCTCGACTTCGCCGAATCGATCGGGCGGCTCGGCGAGGGTGTCATCCGCGAGCGGTACGGGAACCTTTTCGAGATGTACGAGAGGATCACCGACGAGAACCCGTACAAGGTCCCGATGCGGATCTACCCCGCCGTTCACTACACGATGGGCGGCCTCTGGGTCGACTACAACCTCATGTCGAACCTCCCGGGGCTCTTCGTCCTCGGCGAGGCGAACTTCTCCGACCACGGCGCGAACCGGCTCGGCGCCTCGGCGCTCATGCAGGGGCTCGCCGACGGCTACTTCGTCATTCCCTACACCATCGGGAACTACCTCGCGCAGGGCAAGCCCGCGAAGATCGACGCCTCCCACCCGTCGGTGAAGGCGGCCGAGGCCGACGTCAGCGAACGGATGAAGAAGCTCCTGTCCATCAAGGGAAAGCGGACCGTCGATTCCCTCCACAAGCAGCTCGGCCTCGTCATGTGGGAGAAGTGCGGAATGGGCCGCACTCGCGCGCGCCTCGAGGAGGGGATCGCGAAGATCCCCGAGCTTCGCGAGGAGTTCTGGAAAAACGTCTTCGTCCCCGGTGACGGTGACGACCTCAACATTTCACTCGAGAAGGCGGGTCGCCTCGCCGACTTCTTCGAGCTCGACGAGCTGATCTGCCGGGATGCCCTGGCCCGGGAGGAGTCGTGCGGCGGCCACTTCCGCGAGGAGTACCAGACGCCGGACGGCGAGGCGCTCCGCAACGACGAGAAGTTCGCCCACGTCGCGGCCTGGGAGTGGAAGGGAGAGGGTGCGGTTCCCGAGCGCCACACGGAGGCGCTCACGTTCGAATCCGTCCACCTCGCCACGAGGAGCTACAAGTAATGAGCGGCTCCAAAGACATCGACATCAAGGTCCGCATCTGGCGGCAGAAGGGGCCTTCCGACAAGGGCGGCCTCGTCACCTACGACGTCCCCGGCGTGAGCACCGACTCCTCCTTCCTCGAGATGCTCGACCTCGTCAGCGAGCGGCTCATGGAGAAGGGCGAGGAGCCGGTCGCCCTCGATCACGACTGCCGCGAGGGAATCTGCGGCGCCTGCTCGCTCGTCATCAACGGCGTGCCTCACGGGCCGCGCGCTGCGACCACCACCTGCCAGCTCCACATGAGGAGCTTCAAGAACGGCGAGACGATCACCGTCGAGCCGTTCCGGGCGAAGGCATTCCCCGTCCTCAAGGACCTCATCGTCGACCGGTCGGCCTACGACCGGATCATCCAGGCCGGCGGCTTCGTCTCGGTGAACACCGGAGTCGGGGTCGACGCGAACGCGATCGCAATCGCCAAGGAGGCCGCCGAGCTCGCGATGGATGCCGCGGCATGCATCGGCTGCGGCGCGTGCGCGGCAGCGTGCCCGAACGCCTCGGCGGTGCTCTTCGTCGGCGCGAAGGTCTCGCACCTCGGCCTCCTGCCCCAGGGGCAGCCCGAGCGGCAGGAGCGCGCCCTCAGGATGGTCGCGCAGATGGACGCCGAGGGCTTCGGCAGCTGCACGAACATGGGCGAGTGCGAGGCGGCCTGCCCGAAGGAGATCAAACTCGAGGTCATCGCGCGGATGAACCGCGACTACCTCTGCGCCACGCTCACGAAGCGGCCCAAGGGCGCGGAGAAGGGCGGGGGGAGCTGAACGACGGGCGGGGTGCGCGGGCGCCCCGCGATCCCGGAATGGAAGATCGACGCGGCCGGGGGCGACCCCGGCCGATCCTTCGGTATGCCCAGCAGGGGCTTCAGCCGGCGGGTGGAAGTCCCGCAGGGAGGCGGTCACACCGACCTGAGCGAAGCGCAAGGGCGTGAGCGCGAGCGAGCGTCCGAAGGAAGCGTGGAGCGAGACCTGCGAGCCGACGAACAGAAACCGGATATGAGGCGACGATTCCCGGGGCGAGCGGTCCGATACTCGCGAAGCCCCCGTGACCAAGGGGAGGCGGCGTAAATCCGGCGGTTGTGCAGGGAAAGCTGAAGTTCTTATCTGGGGAGACCTCGCCTCGGGTCCGAAAGGGCCACGCCGTTGAAGCCGGCGGAGCGAGGAGTCAGCAGAGGCTGTAGTAGCTGCTGGAAGGCGGTGAAGGGCCGAACGGAAGGGAGAGCGAGGCGGCCTTGAATCTCGGGAAGGCACGGCTCCAGAAGTCGGGCGAACAGCTCGAGCTGCCGTACGAGGACGCGGGTGAAGCCGGCGGGGCGGACGGGAGTGGAGAAGCCTTCCGGGCGAAAAGAGGAGACGAGCGCTCGGGCACGGATCGCCTGATGGGAGAGGTCGTCGAGCGGGCGAACCTGAAGGCGGCGTTGAAACGGGTGAGGCAGAACAAGGGTGGCCCCGGCATCGACGGGATGACGGTAGGAGAGCTGCCGGAGTACCTGAGGCGGGAATGGATACGGATCCGCGAGGAGCTCCTCGCGGGGAAGTACCAGCCGCAGCCGGTGAAAAGGCAGACGATCCCGAAGGCGGGAGGGGGCGAGCGCGAGCTCGGCATTCCGACCGTGCTGGACCGATTCATCCAGCAGGCCCTGTTGCAGGTCCTGCAGCCGCGATGGGACCCGGGCTTTTCCGACCACAGCTACGGTTTTCGGCCAAAACGGCGCGCGCTCCAAGCCATTGAGCGTGCTCAGCGCTACGTGCAGGAAGGCCGCAGGGTGGTGGTGGACGTGGACCTGGCGAAGTTCTTCGACAGGGCCAACCACGGCATCGTCATGGAGAGGGTCGCGAGAAAGATCGCGGACAAGAGAGTGCTGGGGCTGATCCGGCGCTACCTGGAGGCCGGAGTGATGGTCTCTGGCGTGGAGGTGGAGAGACGGGAAGGGACGCCACAGGGCGGCCCCCTGTCGCCCCTGCTGGCCAACGTGCTTCTGGACGAGGTGGACAAGGAGCTGGAGAAGCGGGGACACGCCTTCGTGCGGTACGCAGACGACCTGGACGCTTACGTCAGGACGAAAGCGGCCGGGGAGCGTGTCTACGAAGGGCTGAAGAGGCTCTTCGGGCGACTGCGGCTCGTGGTCAACGAGGACAAGAGCGCGGTGGACCTGGCGTGGAAACGGGACTTTCTCGGCTACAGGTTCTGGGTGGCCGAAGGGAGACGGATCAGGCGCCGGGTGGCTGGCAAGGCCCTTGGGGCGATGAAGCAGAGGGTCCGGGAGATCACGAACCGCAACGGGGGACGGAGCCTGACGGCCGTGGCCGCGGAGCTGAAGGCGTATCTAACCGGCTGGAGGGAGTACTTCCAGCAGGCCGAGACGCCGGGGGTCTTCCGCGACCTCGACGGCTGGGTCCGTCACCGCCTGCGGTGTCTGCAGCTGAGACAGTGGAAGCGGGGGACAACGGTCTACCGTGAGATGAGGGCGCGAGGCGCCTCCTCGGATACGGCAGCCCAGGTCGCCGCGAACACGCGAAGCTGGTGGCGCAACTCGGCCAAGCTGCTGAACTCGGTCCTGACGAACCGATTCTTCGACGAGCTGGGGGTACCCCGGCTCGCCTCGTGACCTCAACCGACCGAACCGC
>DIAY01000196.1 GCA_002414905.1 Holophagales bacterium UBA5066
AGATGTGTATACGGTCGTGCCTTCGCTCCTCACGGTTGATAACGCGGGACGGGGGGAATGAAAACGGCCCGGGACGCCCCGAAGGGTATCCCGGGCCTCGAGGAGAAGGGGTGCCGCCGGATCAGGAGGCGAAGCTGGCGGTGGCCTCGGCTTCGTTCGGGTAGACGTCGAAAACCGTGATGAGCTGGGTCACGGTCAAAACGTCGCTGATCTTGGCCGGGAGGTTCATCAGCTTCATCTTCGCTCCCTTGTGGGTGGAGGTCGTGTAACAGCCGACGAGCTCACCGACTCCGGAGGAATCGATCGTCGTGACTCCCGACATGTCGACGATGAGCTTGCGGGCTCCTTCGTTGAGGACGGCATGGATCGCCTCTCTCATCTGGAGGTCTCCCGCGCCGATCGTGATCTTCCCCTTGAGCTCGACGATTGTGATGTCCCCGATCTTGCGGACGCTGGCGTTCTTGTTCATTCGTTCTCTCCCTTCGCGTTCCCGCGTTTGCTGAGGTCCTTGTGCATCGTCAGGACGGTCCCCCCGCTCTCACCGCGAGAGAAGCCGACTTCGTCCATGAATGTCCGGATGTAGAAGATCCCCCGCCCGGACGTCTTCATCTGGTTCTCGGGGGCGAGCGGGTCGGAGACGCGCTCCGGGTCGAAGCCTCCGCCTTCGTCGCCGATCACGATCGACAGGTCGTTGTCGACACCATCGAACTTCACCAGGACGCGCTTGTCGGGGTCGAGCCGGTTCCCGTGTTTCACGGCGTTCGCAACGGCTTCCCGGAGAGCCATCCCGATCCAGTGCTCCATCTCGGCGTCGATTCCCCGTTGCCGGCAGACGTGCGCGAGCGCAGCCTGTACGAGCTCGATGTTCTCGTAGCGGCTCGCCAGCCAGAGGACGATGGGGCCGGGTGAGCTTGCAGTCATCTTTTTCGTCGACTCTCACGCCTCATGCGGGACCGGGAACCACCTGGAGAGAAGCGATGCCCCTGCTAAGCTGCGCTCCAATGTGCACGCCCGGACCCTGCGACGAGGTCCCTGAAATCATACTTTATCCACGCTGGCCACGTCCATGGTGGGTCGTGGGCGCTCTCCTCGGAATCCTTGCGGCAGGGACGGCCGGGGCGAACGAAGAAGCGCTCCTCGCCGGCCGGGTCGCCACGGCGCAGGCACTCGTCGAGAAAATCCGGGGTGTCGCCTTCCGGGCGCCGGTCGCATCCGCGCTCCTTCCCGAGAAGGAGCTCGACGCCGTACTCGGGAAGAAGCTCGTCGAGGACCTGCCGGTCCCTTTCGAGACCTACGCATCCTCCCTCTCGGCGATCGGCCTCATCGATCCCACCCCCGACCTGCTCCTCCGCCTCACCCGTCTCTACTCCCGCCAGGTCGTCGGCTTCTACGATCCGGCCGAGACGAAGTTCTACATCGTGCCCGAACGGTCGCGCGACACCGCCGGTCCGGCGGGGGACCTGCTCGAGCAGCTCCTCCTGACGCACGAGCTGACCCACGCCCTGCAGGACCAGCGCCTCGGCCTCGAAAAGCGGATGAAGGCTCTGGGCGACTCGACCGACGCCCTCCTGGCCCTGCAGGCCGTGCTCGAGGGTGAGGCGACCGTCCTCATGACGGAGGCCCTGAAGGAGAGCGTTCCCGGCGACGCCCGTGAGGCTCTCGGCGGCGACCCGATCGAGCAGATCCTCGACGGGCTCGACGACCCGGGCGCCGTCGAAGGGGCGGAAGGCGTCCCCGACTTCTTCGTGAAGGAGCTCGTCTTTCCGTACGCCGCAGGGACCGCCTGGATAAAGCGAAAAATGGCGAATGGAGGCTGGCGTGCCGTCGACGCCGCCTACCGCCGTCTTCCCTCGACGACGAGCGAGATCCTCCGGCCCGGGGTCGTTCCCGGACCCCGGAAACGCCTCTCCGCCTCCGACCGTCCGGTACCCGGACCGGTTCCTGGAGGCTCGGCAACGACCTGGTACGACACGCTTGGAGAGTGGGTCCTCGGAATCGTGCTGGAGAGGGCGGGCGCCGGCGAAGCCGCAAGGGACGCGGCGGCCGGCTGGCAGGACGACCGGGTCGTCTTCTTCTCGTCGAAGGAAGACCCCCTGGACCGGGTCGGTTTCCTCTGGCGAATTCGGGCCACGAGCCCCACTGCGGCGAGACGGATCGCGACGCTGCTCTCGCCTCTCTACTCGGGCCGGCCGATCGGCCAGAGGCCACTCGTGACCACGCGCGGGGACGTCGTGGAAGTCTCCCTGACCGCAGTCCGCCTCCCGGCGGCCTGAGCGTCAGCCGGGGATCAGCCGGACGACCGACGGAAGAATCAGGAGGAGCTGCACTGCGTCGAAGACGCCGTGAGCGACCATAGACGCCACGACGGACCCGGTCTTCTCGAACGTGACCGAAAGGACCGCGGTGATCGCGAGGAGACCGAAGAAGAAGAGCGGATCACCGTATCCGCCGTGGGAGACGAGGAAGAGGATCGAGGCCGGTACGGCGCCAATCCTCTTCTGCAGGAAGCTCCGGAAGAAGACCTCCTCGACCGTCATCGCCGCCACGACCAGAACGAGGCGGCTGCCGAAGGGCTGGCTCGCGAGCCAGCGTACGAGCGGGGGAATCGGGCGGATCTCTTCGAGCCCGGCGAAGCGAAGCGTCCCGAGGACGGCCAGGCCCGCGACGATCGTGAGACCCCAGCCGGCGAGCCCGACGACGAGCCCGATCCGGACCTGTCGCCAAGGATCCGGCGTCGAGAGTGCCAGGAACTCCCGCACGGGAGGTCGACCCGCGAGCAGCCACCAGGTGAACAGGAACAGGGCGAGGAGCTGTTGGAGGGCGAGGATCGAGGGAAGGCTGAGGCGTTCGGGATCGATCGGCCGGCCGAGAGAGAAGGCTGGCAGGATCGTCGTCGCAGCGAGCGTGACGCCGAGCGCAACGAGCGCTCCCGCGCGCCGGCGCCCGTTCGGAAAGTCGTCGAGCCGGAAGGCCCCCTTCCGACCCGCCACGACGACGATCGCCGCAACGATGGGCAGGGCGACGCCGAGCAGCAGAAAGGTGTCGACGGGCTTCAAATGCGCCTCAACGCCTCGGGAAGTGCCCAAGAGGGTCGAACGGTCGAGATGGCGATGGGTCGGGGGGAGCGTTCATCCGGCGGACGGGCGAGTCTAGCAGGAGGGAGAGCCGCCGGGTTCGGTGGGCCCCGAACGCAACACAGCCCGCCCGGACGAAACGCCCGGGCGGGCTGAAAAGGATGCGGAGTAAATGGCGGGGCCGACGGGGCT
>DIAY01000178.1:0-20226 GCA_002414905.1 Holophagales bacterium UBA5066
CTCCACCGTCCTGAGGGACTATCTCTACATTCCACTGGGTGGGAATCGCTGCGGGCGGATGCGTACGAACGTCAACCTCATGGTGACGATGCTTCTCGGCGGCCTTTGGCACGGAGCGTCGTGGACGTACGTCACCTGGGGGGGGCTACACGGTGGGCTCCTGCTCGTGAACCGATACGCGGGCAGGAGCCTTCTACGTCTTCCGGCCGGCGTCCGGAGAGCTGGTACCTTCCTTGCCGTGGTGATTGGATGGGTTTTCTTCCGCTGCGCGACGATTGCGGAGTCCTGGATGTTCATAAGGAGAATGTTCCTTTGGACTCCGGGGCACGGGGAGAGCTGGACTCTTCTGGCCGTGGTCGTGGTGGCGGGCGCTGTCGGTCACCTGGCACCCAACACATTTGAAATGAAGCATCGCTGGGGTGCGGGAGGGACGGTCCTTCTCGGTATCGGGTTTGTGGCGTGCCTGATACTGATTGCGACGGGAGTCAAGAGCCCGTTCCTCTATTTCCAGTTCTGAGGCTTCGGCGATGCATCTGAAACACCGGCTTACCCGAGCAGGCGGACTCCTCCCGGTGCTCCTCGCCTCGTTCGCGTTCGTCGACGTGGGAACGCGTCTTCTCGTTCCCGTGCAGGCGTCCTCCATTCGTGCCTGGGAGCCGATGTCGGTAGGAGCAGGTCCGGGGCAGCCGTTTGCGCCAGACAGGTCGGTTTGGCGTCCGCGGGCGTGGGGCGACCTCTCGAACATGAGTGGCGACGACGAGCTGCGCGTCTATCGTTCCGAGAGATTTACGAGTGACTCCTGGGGGTTCCGCAACCGACTCGACCGCGAACGCGTGGCGGGGGGATCTCCGTGGATCGGGCTACTGACCGGTACATCCAATTCCGTGGGATCGGGCCTGAGTGACGGACAGACTGTTCCGGAGCAGCTGGGGAGGCTCCTCGAGGGACGCGTCTACTCGGTGGCGGGGTTGGGGCCGATCCTCCCGGGCGACCTGAAGGCCATCATCCGCCGGCTGGATCTCAAATCGGGAGTCGTGCTCGTCGAGTACTTTGAGCGGGAGGGAGCGCCACATCCTTCTTGTGTGATTTGCCCGCAGCCGCGCCTGAGCCGGTATCTGAAGGAGGCGAAAGCCAGCCTCGCCAGTTATCAGGGATCCCGGATACAGCTTCCGACGTCGTGCTTCCCCCGGCCGCCCATGGAAAGATTCAGCAGCGATAGTCCGGTCCGGGCACCGTCCCTGCCGGATGGATCGCGGCTGCTGCTTTTCGCAGGCGATCTGGAGCCGTCTTCGAGGACGACGATCATTCCGGTGGACTACTACGTGGATCTGGCCCAGCGGCTGGCAGAGGAGAACCTCCGGCTCATCGTCTTCCTGGTTCCCACGAAGTTCAGCGTCTATCAGCCGCTCCTCGACGATCCGGATCTCCCGACGGCGGACGGACGGACACTCGCCGTGCTCGAACGGCGGCTGCGGAGGGCGGGCGTCGAGGTTGTCAACCTGAAGCCAATTCTGAGAACTGCCGCTGCACGCGAGTTCCCGCGACTCCTCTATTTCGCAGACGACACACACTGGAATTCCGCCGGTGCGGCGCTCGTCGCGCAGGCCCTCGCGACGAGGGTCCGCCAGGAGCATTGACGCGCCTCTGCGAGACCCCTACCCTCATCGCGTCGGCGCCTCGGATTCCGAACGGTTGTCCGGGAACAGGTGCCCCGGAATCCGGGACGTCCATCAGATTGAGTTGCACGGGGTGACCTCCTTCGTCTTCGTTCGGCCACCCAAGGGGCCGGAGGCTGCTCGGAAGATTCTGCTCTGTCTTCTAAGTAATTGAAAACAAATGACTTTAGAGAACCGACGCGACGGCCGTCGATCCTCGTCCTCTACCACTTCCTCCCTCCGGACGACGTGGTGAGCGCGCGGATCTACGGCGACCTCTGCGAGGGGCTCGCGGCTCGGGGCTGGAGCGTGGAGGCGAGGCCCTCTAACCGCTCCTGCTTCGAGGCGGGCGCACGCCACCCGAGGCACGAGGTGCGGAACGGAGTTTCGTACCGGCGCGTGAGCCGCCCGGCGTTTGCGCAGGGGTCCGGGAGTGGTCGCGTCCTCAACGCGGCTTTCCTGACCGCCGCCTGGAGCGCGGGTGCTCTGCGACCCTGGCGAGCGCCGGACGTCGTCCTCGTCGGCACCGACCCGATCCTCTCCGTTTTCACGCTCGCCGCCTTCCGCCTCTTTCGCCGCTCGACGCGCCGCGTGCACTGGGCCTTCGACGTCTATCCCGACGCCGCTGTGGCGGACGGTGCGCTGCGCGAAGGGAGCCTTCTCGCACGCCTCCTCGCGGGCGTCGCACGGACGGGCGTGCGGGCCGCGCATCTCGTGGCCGACCTCGGGCCCTGCATGAGGGCGCGGCTCCCGGCCGGTCCGAAATCGGTGCGCGCGACGATGCCGCCGTGGGCGCTCGTGGAGCCGGCGGCGCCGCTCGAGGCCGACCCGGAGGAACGGAAGCGTCTCTTCGGTGACGCCCGGCTCGGCGTCCTCTATTCCGGGACGTTCGGGCGGGCGCACTCGTGCGAGGAGCTCCTCAACCTCGCGCGGCGCCTTCGCGGAACGGGGGTTCGGTTCGTCTTCTCTATCCGCGGGAACCGTGAGGCCGAGCTGCGCGCGGCCGTGACGGCCGACGACGAGAACGTCTCGTTCGTGCCGTTCGTGGAGGAGGGTGCCCTCGCGAAACGTCTCGGCGCGGCCGACGTTCACGCCGTCTCACTGCGGACGTCGTGGACGGGGACGGTCGTCCCCTCGAAGCTGCAGGCCGCGCTCGCCGCGGGGCGGCCGGTGATCTTCGCGGGGAGCCCCGAGGCTTCGCCGGCCCGGTGGATCGAAGAGCTCGGCCTCGGCATGACGATCACGGCGGAGCCGGCCTCGGTCGAGGCCGCGGCGAAGGAGCTTCTCCGCCTCGCGGACGACCCGGCTGCCCGCGCCGCGCTCAACAGCCGGTGCCACGCGGCGTATGGGGAGCGATTCGCGCGCGAGCGGACGATCTCGGCGTGGGACACCGCGCTGCGCAGGCTGCTGCAAGCGAAGGCGGGCCGGTGAAGCCGCTCCTTCTCGTTTTGCCGCTCCTCGTCGCCGCGGCCGCCTCCTGGGCGCTGACGCCGCTCGCGAAGCGGCTTGCCCGGCGTTTTGGGGCAGTGGATCACCCGAGCGAGCGGAAGGTCCACTTGCTGCCTGTGCCAAGGCTCGGGGGAGTCGCCGTCGTCACCGCGTTCGCCCTCACATGCGTGGGGATGCTCTCCGGCCTCCTTCCCGTGCCGCGGCTTCCCCAGGCGGAGTTCCTCCGGACGCTCGCGCTCGGCCTCCTTCCGATCTTCGTGGCCTCGCTCGTGGACGACGTCCGCGGGCTGCACCCGCTCGCCCGACTCGGCGCACAGGCGGCGGGCGCCGCCTTCGTCGTCGCGAACGGCTTCGTCCTCAACCCGCAGATTCACCTCTTCGGCTCGAATATCGAGATCGGCGTCCTCGCCGTGCCGCTGTCGTTCCTCTGGATCGTCGGGCTCACGAACGCCTTCAACCTCATCGACGGGCTCGACGGCCTCTCCGCGGGTCTCGCGCTGATCGCGTCGTTCAGCCTCGCCGGGGTCTTCCTCCTCGCGGACCGCGTGGAGGTGGCGGTGATCCCGATCGCCCTCGCCGGGGCGCTCCTCGGGTTCCTCCGCTACAACCTCTTCCCGGCGTCGATCTTCCTCGGCGACTCCGGGGCCTGCTCGGTCGGCTTTGCGCTCGCGTGCCTCTGCCTGAAGGGGAACGCCCTCCTCTCGGCGGGGCTCGCGGTTCTCATCCCGGTCCTCATCGTCGGCGTCCCGATTGCCGACACGCTCCTCTCGATCGTCCGCCGCGTCCTCGGCCGGATCGAGAACCCGAAAGGGAAGGGGCTGATGGAGGCGGACCGCGGGCACATCCACCACCGGCTCCTCGCGCTCGGCCTGAACCAGCGTCGGGCCGTCTTCCTGCTGCACGGCGTCGCTCTCGCGTGCGCCTTCGTCGCCCTCGGGTCGCTCGCCCTCACGGAGCGAGGGTCGGCCCTCTTCCTCCTCGCGCTCCTCGTGGCCGCGTTCATCGGCATCTCGAGGCTCGGCTACGACGAGCTCGCGTTCGTGCGCCGGGGGACGATGCTGCGGCTTTACGACATCCCGGCGCTGAAGTCGGGCTTCTTCATCGTCTTCGCCGACCTCCTGATGGCCGTCGCTGCGATCTACCTCGCCATCGGGCTGAAGTGGGACGACTGGGAGCTGTTTTCGCATCGAGAGCTGGCGCGGGAGATGAGCGCGGCCGTCCCGATCCTCGTCGTGGTGACGTTCGCCCTGTTCGGCCTCTACAGACGCCGCTGGCGGCACGCGTCGCTCGAGGACCTCGTCCGGCCCCTGGGAGCGGTTGCGCTGACCGGCCTCGGCGCGGCGCTCGTCGACGACGTCGTGTTCGGCGGCCGGGCGCCGGCATCGTTCTTCGTCCTCTTCACCCTTCTTCTCGCCGGCCTCGCAAACGGCAGCCGCAGCTCGTACCGGCTCCTGGCGTGGGCGAAGGCGCGCTCGGCCAGAGCGGGCGTCCGCGTCCTCCTCTACGGCGCAGGCCGGCGCGGCTCGATGGCGATCCGCGAGATCCAGACTCTCCCGAGCAGCCCCTTCTTCCCGGTGGGATTCGTCGACGACGATCCCGCCAAGCAGGGGCGTTTCCTGAATGGTCTCCCGGTGCTCGGCACGCTCGAGGAGATCGATGTGCTGATCGAGGAGCACGGGATCGGAGGCGTGGTCGTCACGACGGACCAGATCCCGCGGGCGATCGTGCTACGCGTGGAGGACGTCTGCGCGGCACGGCGCGCCGCATTCCTGCAGTTCCGTGTGTCGTTCGACGGCACCCTCGTGGCCCGGCGGGACGACGAGCCCGTACGGGCGGTTCCGGCACGACACGAGGTCGAAAGAGTCGCTCCCGAGGAGGCAACGAGATGAAACGGTTGGCAATTCTCCTGGTCGTGGGCCTGTCCCTGCTCGGCGGTGCCAAGACCGCGTCGGCCCAGGAAGGATTCTGGCTCGGGGCGAAGGCGGGGTACGGCTGGTCGAGCACCGACGCCTCGACGGACCTCGAGATCCTGAAGGGGACCGACGCCTCGGGCGGCTTCGTGGCGGGCCTCTCGGCGGAGGGCGCCTGGTACAAGGGGCTCTCCGTGCAGGGGGAGCTCCTCTACGTGCGCCAGGAGGCGAAGAACACCTACTGGGGCGGCACGAACGACAACGGCAACTACCAGGGCGACGTCTCAGCCGACTACGCGTT
The DNA here is from genome assembly GCA_002414905.1 of Holophagales bacterium UBA5066. GTDB lineage: Bacteria > Acidobacteriota > Thermoanaerobaculia > UBA5066 > UBA5066 > UBA5066. The sequence continues at coordinate 5,316 of DIAY01000178.1, forward strand.
CGAGACGCTCGAGATTCCGCTTCTCGTGAAGTACACGTTCGCGACGGGCAAGCTCTCGCCGTTCGTCCTCGCGGGGCTGAACACCTCGATCTCCCTGAACGTCGACTCGAAGACCGAGGATCCGCGCTACACGGGCTCGGAGGACGCCACTGACCAATTTGCCAAGTATTGGTTCTCCCTCGAGGTCGGAGCGGGCGCCCAGCTCGAGGTGGGAAACGGCGTCTTCCTCACGCTCGACGGGAGATACGTCCACGGCCTCGGCAACTCCGCGGCGCAGGGTGGCGACGACTGGAAGTGGCGAGACCTGCGGGTGCTGGGCGGGCTGAAGGTACGGATGTAGTCCGGGTGTCTGCTCGCAGAGGTACGGACTGAACGGATGAGCAGAATCGTCGTCACCGGGGCCGCCGGCTTCATCGGGGGAGCCGTCTGCGCTCGGCTTCTCGAGCGGGGCGAGACGGTCTTCGGCGTCGACGACCTGAACGACGCGTACGACGTCCGCCTGAAGGAGTGGCGCCTCGCGCGCCTCACCACGCACCCGCGGTTCCGGTTCGAGCGTGCGGACGTGGCGGACGCCGGCGCCGTCGACGGGATCCTCGCGGCAGCAGGGCGTGAAGGCCGCGTGACGGCCGTCTTGAACCTCGCGGCCCGGGCCGGGATCCGGCCCTCGGTGGACAACCCCGGCATCTACTACCGGACGAACGTCCTCGGAACGCTCACACTTCTCGAAGCGTGCCGCGCGCACGGCGTGCCCCGCTTCGTCCTGGCCTCTTCCTCTTCGGTCTACGGCGACTCGCCGCGCATCCCGTTCCGCGAGGACGACCCGCCCGGCCGGCTCCTCTCGCCGTACGCGGCCTCGAAGCAGGCAGCCGAGGAGCTTTGCCGGCTCTACACCCGCCTTCACGGCATCCGCTCTACCGTCCTCCGCTACTTCACCGTCTTCGGCCCCGCCGGACGCCCCGACATGAGCCCCTTCCGCTTCGTCCAGTGGGCTTTCGAAGGACGCCCCCTCCGCGTCTTCGGCGACGGCTCGCAGACGCGAGACTTTACCTACGTGGACGACATCGCCGAAGGCACCCTCGCCGCCCTCGATCGAGGCGGCGAAGGTCCCTACAACCTCGGCAACGATCACCCGGTGCGCCTCCTCGACTTCATCGCCCTCGTCGCAAAGGCGGTGGGGCGCGAGGTGATCGTCGAGCACCTGCCTCCGAGCCCGGCGGACGTGGCGGCCACCTGGGCCGATATCTCGCGGGCAAGGGCGGAGCTGGGGTGGGCGCCGAAGGTGAGCTGCGAGGAGGGGGTGGGACGGATCGTGGAGTGGTACCGGGAGAACCGCGCGTGGGCGGCGGGCGTGGGGACGGTGTGAGAGGGGAGAGGGGAGCGGGGGGGCCGGACGCCGGTGTCATGAACCCCGAGGAAACGCGACGTCGGTCTTCCGCCTGGTGGGTCGCCGTCGCGACAGCGCCGGTTCTGGTGGCAGCCGCGCTAAAGGTTCAGGTCGTTTCGAGGCCGTACTGGTCTCACTACTTCGACCCGGAGACGATCTTCTTCTACGACGGCGTGCGTCTGGCACACGGCCTCCCTCCGGTGAACGTCGACCATCCTGGTGCGCCGACGCAGCTTCTCAGCGCCCTGCTCGTCCTTCTGACCGGGGACGACCCGCTCGGAATCGATCGATTTCGCCACGCCGGCTACGTGCTCTCCGGACTCCTGCTGTTCCTTGGTGCGTTCGTCCTGCACCGTGCACTTCTGGACCGTCTCGAGCCGGTCTTCGAGATCGCGGCCCTCTGGGCCTGGTTCTCCTTTCCGACGGTCGTCCGGTGGACGTCGGTCTGGACGACAGAGGCCCTCTGTCTTCCTTTCGGCGCCCTCGCCCTCGCGGCGGCGTGGAGATTCGACAGGCGGCGCGGCCGCGTGAACGCCGCTCTCCTGGGCGCCTCGTTGGGCCTTCTCGTCTCGTTGAAGTTCCTGTTCCTGTCGTGGCTGCCGGCGGGCGTCATCCTGGTACTGCTCGGCGGAGAGGAATCCCGGACGAATCGCGTGAAGCAACTCATCGTCGCAGCCACGGCGACGATCGCGGCGTTCGTAGCCCTGACCCTTCCATCTGTATCCCGGTATCCCTACATGGCGTCCTGGTTCTGGAAGCTCGCCTCGAGAAGTGGTGAGTACGGATCAGGTTCGACGGGCTTGCCGACGGCAAACGAGGCCGCGGTGATCGTCATTGATTGGGTGGCGACGGCGAAGGGATGGTCGCTGCTCTTCTCTGCGGGACTCGTGTGGCTGCTCGTGTCGACCGTCCGGGAGAGGCGCCGAGGGCGAGCCTGGGACGGGGCTGCGCTCTTCGCACTCACGGCGCTCGTGTTCTCCTCGCTGGCGGTCTTCCGCGCGAATGGCAGCGGGAGGTACATGCTGCCGTCGGGGCTCGCGGCGTTCATGGTCTTTTCCCTGGCGCTTTTCCGGGTCCCTGCGAAGGCGCGCTGCGGCGTCGCGGCGTGCGCCATGGGCGTGGCGGGGCTTCTGCTGGCCCGGTCTCTCGTACAGGATCATTCGAACGAAGCGAGTTGGGCGGCTCGGGGACCCCTCCTGCGTGGCGAGTTGGCGAACGTCCTCGCCAGGCACGGACTCTCGCTCGATCAGAGCAACCTCGTATATTCGTTCCGGTTCCCGGACCCGGCGTTCGCATTGCGGATCATGACCTCCGACCCCCGGATGTACATGCGGATCGAGGAGCAGTTCCCCCGCACCGGGCACTACAACCCCTGGACCCATGAACTCCACCTTCCTCGGGCGCAGGATCGCTGGGATGCTCTCGTCATCATGGGAAGGGACGTCCCGAGTCTCCCGTTCCCGGTTGGACGAGAGCTCGGACGAATCGAGGACTACATCGTCCTGGCTCCTTCTTCATGAACATCTTCCAGGAGATCGAGAAAGAGATCGTCTGCGGTGCGCGTGCCTCCACCACGCGGCTCGCATCACGGGGGATGAAGCTGTGGCGAGCTTCGCGGAGACCCCGTGGGCGTAGGACCGAACCGCGGGTGGGCGGCGGGAGTGGGGACGGGGTGAGGGGTGAGGGGGGAGCGGCGGGCCCGGACGCCTGTGTCGCGCCAGATGAGAGGCGAGGCGCGAGGCTCGGCGCGACTGTCCTCGCCGGTCTCCTGCTGCTCCAGCTGCTCCTCGTCTTCGCGGCGATCGAACGGACCGGGGCCGGATTCGGCGGCGACGAGCCGGCGTACGTTGCGAAGGCCAGCTGGCTGAAAGAGAACGGGGGCTTTCCGCGCCTGCCGCCAGGCGAGTGGGGCCGGCCGTTCCCGGCTGATTTTTGGGGAAACAGCGACTGGCGGCCAATCGGCTATCCCGTATTCCTCGCGGCGGTGGGGGGGAGCGGAATCGAGCCCGCGACGACCCGAACGAGAGTCGCCGTCGTCCAGTTCCTTTGCGTTGCGGCGGCGTTGTCCCTGACGTACGTCGCTGCCGCGAAGGGCTTCCGTCTCCACGCCCGCGCCTGTCTCCTGCTCGGGATCGGCCTCGGCCTCCAGCCCTGGGCGTTTGGATACGCAATGCTCGTCGGGCCGGAGTCGCTCACGATGGTGCTGACGTGGCTCGGGCTTGTCGCCCTCGCCTGGGCCGCAACCGGCAAGGGGCATGCGACCTGGATCGGAACGATCGCGGGCACAGCGTCGCTGACGGTCGCGGGAATCCTCCGGCCCGAGTCGCTCGTCCTCGCACCCCTGCTCGTTGGCATCGGCGTCTGGCTGGGCCGGCGTGGCCGGCGGCGGACGATTGGCCTGGTGGTTGCCGCAATCACCGTATTCCTCAGCGTCGTCTCGCTGCAGGTGGCCTACCGATGGAACCTGACCGGCCGGCTCGAGGTCTTCGGTCCAGTCCGATTCTTCAATTCGGGGCTCTTCCGCTGGCTCCACACCTGGGTCAACACAGAAAAGAGTGCCTATGACGGGATCGCGTACAGGCTTCCGGCCGGGGTCGTGAGCATCGACGAGCTTCCCGTGAGGGCGTTTCGGGATCGGGCCGAGAGAGATGCGGTTGCTCGCGCCCTCGACCTCGTCCGCAGCGACGGCTACACCCGCGACGTCGACGCGGCTTTCTCCTCGATCGCCGAGAAGAGGGAGAGGGAGTCGATGCTCGGGGCTATCGTCCTGCCGCGGCTTGCGCGTACGGCTCAGCTTTGGCTGAACCTCGACACGAACAGGCAGTTTCTCTCGGCGCTTTCCCGTGCTCCGAGGCTGTTCTCGAGGGCCGCCCTCGCCCTCGCGACGCTGGGTCGCGGCCTCGTCCTCGCGCTCTTCGGTGCGGCCGTCGCAGTGTCCTTCCGGGAGGGGTTCCCGTCCGGACCGAGAAGTCTTGCCACGCCCCTGGTGTTTCTGGCGGCCGCCTATGTTCTTCTCCGTACGCTTCTGGTAGGGCCCGCACTCGGTTGGATGGTGGCGAGGTACATGCAGCCCGCGTGGCTCCCGATGCTCTGGTGCTCCATCGCCGGCGCGGTCTGGGTCGGGCGGGCGTGGGCAGGGGGACGAGCCCGATGCTGGCCTCTGAGAGAAGGGTCGGTGCCTCTCTGAATGTGCGGCATCTTTGGCGCCGTAGGCGGGAGTTCCTGGCTGGCCGGGCTGAAGCCGGATCGAGCTATCGAGGCGATGGCCCATCGCGGTCCGAACGGCTCGGGCACCTGGCGGAGCCCTTCACTTGCCGCACCGGACGGTGGCCCGTCGCCCGCCTGCGCACTGGGGCATACGCGCCTCTCGATCATTGACCTCTCCGACGCCGCGGCGCAGCCAATGACGACCGCCGCCGGCCGCTACACCCTCGTCTACAACGGCGAGGTCTATAACTTCGCGGAGATCCGGCGGGAGCTCGAAGGGCTCGGGGAGAGCTTCATCTCGACGGGGGACAGCGAAGTCGTCCTGAAGGCCTGCGTCCGCTGGGGCGAGGGCGCCATCGAGCGTTTCCGAGGGATGTTCGCGCTGGGGTTCTGGGACGAATCGGAGCGGAAACTTCTCCTCGCGCGTGACCGCCTCGGCATCAAGCCGCTCTATCTCGTGTCGGGGCCGGAGGGCCTCGCCTTCGCCTCCGAAGTGAGGGCCCTTCTCGCCGCCGGAGCGGCCAGGCGCGTCCTCTCCCCGCGGGGCCTTCTCGGCTACATGCGCTTCGGCTCCGTGCAGGAGCCGGATACGCTCATCGCGGGAGTGCAGTCGCTCCCGGCCGGCTCCGTCCTTCTCTACGACGGCCGGGAGACCCGCGAGCGAAGCTTCTGGGCTCTCCCCGCAGGGACGCCGAGGACGATCTCGCGGCAGGAGGCCGTCGCGGGGATCCGGGAGCTCCTTCACGAGTCGGTCCGGCTACGCCTCGTCTCCGACGTTCCCTTCGGCATCTTCCTCTCGGGTGGAGGAGACAGCTCGGCCCTCGCGGCCCTCGCGTCGGCAGAGGCGAGTCGGCCAGTACACACATTTACAGTCGTCTTCGACGAGGCAGCATTTTCCGAGGAGAGGTGGGCTGCGGAGGTCGCCGCCCGGTTCGGCTGCGTACATCATGCGGTCCGGATCACGGGGGAAGAGGCCGGCGCGAGCTTCGCGGAGGCCCTACAAGCACAGGACCAGCCTTCGGGGGACGGACTCAACACCTGGCTCGTCGCGCGCGCAGCGCGCCGGGAAGGGCTCTCCATGGCCCTTTCGGGTCTCGGGGGAGACGAGGTGTTCGCGGGGTACCCGAACTTCCGCACGTTCGAGAGGCTCGTGAAGCTCTCTGGCGCGGCGGCCTTCGTGCCACGGCCGTTCCTTTCGTTCCTCGCGGGAAGAGCGGCGCGGCCGGAAGCATCTAACCGCTTCCGCAAGGCGGTTGCCGTCGCGGAGGCAGGTGGCCGGAGCGAAGGAGTCGGCGCGGCTCTCCGGACTCTCTTCACCGATCGACAGATTGAAGGGTTGATACCGGGATCGGCGTACCGCCCGGGGACTGGTGACGAGAGGTCGATGGCGCCGCCGTCGGCGAGCGGCGACCTGGTGAACGATCTCTCCCGTTTCGATCTGGCGGGCTACCTCCGGAACACGCTCCTGCGGGACACCGACTCGATGTCGATGGCGAGTTCGCTCGAGGTGAGAGTCCCGCTCCTCGACCACGTGCTGCTCGAGTACGTCCTGTCGCTCCCGGGCGACATGAAGCTCGCGGGGGAAGGCAACAAGGCCCTCCTCTTCGAGGCTGTCCCGGAGCTGCCGCGTGAGGCGGGACTGCGGTCGAAGATGGGCTTCGTACTGCCGATCGAAAGCTGGTTCCGCGGTTCGATGAGGGGCCGGTTGGAGGAACTCCTGCTCGGCCTGGCCGGTCCGTCTGCCGGCATCTTCGACCAGCGAGGCGTGGCGGATGTCTGGAAGGCGTTCCTCGGCGGCGACGGGAGCATGACGGCGACTCGCGTCCTCACTCTTGCTTCCCTCGTCGCCTGGATGGCCGAGCACGACCTAGCACTGCCCTCGTGAAGAACGTCCTGCTACTCCTCCCCGGCGCGTTCTCGGGCTACGGCGGCATCGAGATGTACAACCGGCTGCTCGTCCGCGCATTCCTCGAATTGGGGCAGGAACGCGGCTTCGCGGTGAGGACGCTCATCCTGAACGACGGCACGGAGGAGGTGGATGATCGCTATGTTCCACGCGGCGCCGAGTCGCCCCGGGGCTTCCGCCGGAGGAAGGCTGCGTTCGCGACGGAGGCCGTCCGAAGAGTCCTTATCGACCACCCGGACCTGGTCGTCATCGGCCACGTCCACTTCGCAAGGCTGGCGCGCCTTGTCGGAGCCCTCGCACCGGCATCGCGGATCTGGTTCGTCGTCTACGGCATCGAAGTGTGGCACCCGCTGTCGCTCTCGATCCGCCGGGGGCTCGGGCGGGCGGAGTGTGTTCTTTCCATCAGCGACTACAGCAGGAAGGAGCTGTCGAAGAACGCCGGCGTGCCGCCGGAGCGCATCGAGCTCCTCCCCTGTGCTCTCGACCCGGTGTGGCAGGAGCAGTACGCACCGCGCCCTGACGACGCCGCGCAAACGAATGACCACCCAACGCTCCTGACGGTCGCCCGACTCGCGGCGTCGGAGCGATACAAAGGGGTTGATTCCGTCCTGCGTGCCCTTCCCGAAGTCCTGCAGGCCTTCCCGAACGTCCTCTACGATATGGTGGGCGACGGCGACGACCGGCCGCGACTCGAGGCCCTCGCACGGGAGCTTGGCGTCTCGGAGCGGGTCCGGTTTCGCGGACGCCTCAGCTCCGGCGACCTCGCCGCCGCCTACCGGGACTGCACACTCTTCGTCATGCCCTCGAGCCACGAGGGGTTCGGGATCGTCTTCCTCGAGGCCGCGCTCTTCGGCAAAGCGTCGATCGGGGGGCGGCACGGCGGGACCCCGGAGGTGATCGAGGATGGTGTGACGGGTTTTCTGGTGGAACGGGAGGACTTTCGTGGCCTCGCGAGGGTCCTGAAGGGCATCCTGACCGATGCCTCTGAGCGCGGCCAGATCGGATTCGCGGCGAGAGCGCAGCTCGAGGCGAAGTTCGTCTACTCGTGCTTTGCGAGACGTGTCGGGAATCTCGTCGAATTGAATCGGAAGCCGGCAGCCTGAGTCGGATGAAAAGGGCGAGACAGTCGATCCTGTCCTGTATCTACGCCCACAATTGCTGGGGTGGGATCGAGTCGTGGCTGAAAGAGATGATCCATTCATTCGAGGACGCGGATTGGAGCACCTCGCTCGCTGTGGCGCGAGGGAAGCGGCGCATCGACGTCGAGAGCTTCGCGAGGTCCTTCGGAGCGACTGACGTGAAGGAGATCGACGACCGTACCGGGATTCACGAAGGACGGATTGCCGCGACGACGGCACTCCTCCGCAGGGTCAAGGCCGACGTCGCTGTTCCTCTCAACCAGGCTCACCTGGCGCGGGCCGACGGACGGGCGAAGCGAGAGGGCGCGGTGATGCGGCTCGTGGTACCTCTCGTAGGCTCTTTTCCTGGCCTGAAGGAGCTGACCTGGTTCAGGGAAGGGGAGACGGCGCGATCGTTCCCGTGCGGCGACATCGCGAAGGCGACCGACGCCGTCGAGCAACTCGCCGAGCACCCGGAGATGCGCGAGGCGATGTCGCGAGCTTGCGTGCGATCTGCGGAAGACTCAGCTGGCGCCATTGCGGCCAGGCTATGGTTTGTGCGGTCGAGGAGACTGTTGCTCGGCCGATTGTGCGGGAGGAGCAGCCCAGGCCTGCGCTGTCGATGCCTTCAACGGCGGCCGGGCGCCTGGCGTGGACCGATGTTCCCCCACGGGTCGCGGAACTGGTACGAAGGGTCTTCCGCCGATTCCGGGACTTCCAGGACGGTTGGGGAGAGTGGCCGGGAACCCTGGCCGTCCTTGACTCGGCGGAAAAGAAGAGCCTGCGGCAGGCTCTCCAAAGGGAATCCCGGTGACGGACGAGGACCGCGGCGAGGAGCCGCGTCTGGCAATGAAGCCTGAAGAGACGAAGGGTACACCGGTCGTCGACGTGACCATTCAGGCAGCGTCGCGGTTCCACGTCCTGGACCTAGGGGAGCTGTGGCGGTACAGGGTGCTCCTCTATTTTCTCGTGTGGCGCGACGTCAAGCTGCGCTTCAAGCAGACGGTGCTGGGGGTGGCGTGGATCGCCCTGCGTCCGCTCTTGTCCGTCGCGATTTTCGTGGTTGTTTTTGGCCGCCTCGCCAAGATGCCATCGGACGGTGTGCCTTACGCGACCTTTTCGATGATCGCGATGGTCCCCTGGACGTACTTCGCGTCGGCGCTGGCGGGGGCGAGCCTGAGCCTCGTCTCGAACGCGAACCTCATTACCAAGGTCTACGTGCCGCGAATCGTCCTCCCGCTCGCGTCGGTCCTGTCGAACCTCGTGGAGGTCGCGATCACGCTCGTGCTCACGCTCGCCGTCGTCTGGTGGGACGGAGTCGTTCCATCCTGGCAGGCGATCTGGGCGGTTCCGTTGCTTCTCCTCCTGACGAGCGCCTTCGCTCTCGGCTGCGGGCTGTGGCTCGGAGCTTTGAATGTGCGCTTTCGGGACGTCGGGAATGCCGTGCCGTTCCTCCTGCAGGTCTGGATGTATGCCACTCCGGTGGTCTATCCGCTCTCCCTGGTGCCCGAGCGCTGGCGCTGGGTCGTGGCGCTCAACCCGATGGCCGGAATCGTGGACGCCTTTCGAGCGGCGATCCTGGGAAGACGAGTCGACGAGCTGCTCCTGGCGGAGGCGGTCGTCACCGTCGTCCTCGTCCTCGTCACAGGCCTCAAATTCTTCCACTCGGTCGAACGCTCTTTCGCGGACACGGTGTGAGGCGGGAAGACCGATGAGCAGCGAACCGTTTCTGGCCATCGAGGCCGTCGGGATCGGGAAGAAGTATCGGATCGGGCGACATCTCGAAGGGCAGGCAGGGCTTCGAGAGACGCTGGCAGCGGCGGGGACAGAGCTTGCCCACCGCGTCGCCGGCAGCCGCCGGGCGCATGCAGCGGCCGAACGACGTCCGGAAATCTGGGCCTTGCGCGACGTGTCGTTCTCGATGCGCCGCGGTGAGGCCCTTGGAGTCATCGGGCGCAACGGGGCCGGAAAGTCGACCCTCTTCAAGGTGCTCTCGCGCATTACGGACCCGACGGAAGGCCGCGCGAGGGTGAGAGGCCGGGTTGCGAGCCTTCTCGAGGTCGGCACGGGGTTCCAGGGAGACCTTACCGGGCGGGAGAACGTCTACCTCAACGGGGCGATCCTCGGGATGAGGCGTTCGGAGATCGCGGCCCGGTTCGACGAGATCGTCGCGTTCTCCGAGGTGGAGCAGTTCATCGACACGCCGGTCAAGAGGTACTCCAGCGGCATGTACATGCGGCTCGCCTTCGCCGTGGCGGCCCACCTCGAGCCGGAGATCCTGATCGTGGACGAGGTCCTGGCCGTAGGCGACGCCGCGTTCCAGGCGAAGTGCCTCTCACGGATGAGGAGCCTCCCGGAGTCGGGGCGGACGATTCTGTTCGTCAGCCACAACATGTCGGCTATCCGCCAGCTCTGCGAGCGTTCCCTGCTGCTCGAGGCGGGACGGATCGCTTTCGACGGTCCCACGGACGAGACGGTCGACCTATACCAGCGAAGCCTCGCGCGGATACAGTCTCGCGGTCAGCTCGCCCGCCGCCTCGCCGATCTCGCGCCGGACCCGGTTTTTGAGCTCCTCGACTTTAGGGTGCGGCAGGACGGGCACGATTCGGATGCTCCCTCGGTTGGACGTCCTGTCGAGGTCGTGGTGCGATACGCGCTGAAGCGGGACACCGTCGGATTCACGATGGGAGTGGACCTTCGTGACCAGGACGGCCTGATCGTCCTCGAGAGCTTCCACAACGGGGCGGAGGGCCGGATTCCGATGGAACGGTCCGGAACGTACGAGTCGACCCTGGAGATCCCGGCCGAATTCCTGGCGCCAATCCCCTACGAGGTGCGGCTTCGCCCGGCGATCTACGGACACAGGGAGCTCTTGTCGGCGCCGATCAGCGCCCTCGTGACGATGCAGGCGGGAGGTCGCGTGAACAGCTCGTTCCCGGGCTACCGGCCGTTGGGCCGGATCGCCCCACTTCTGACCTGGGCGACCGCCGAGCTCCGGAACTCGCGCGTGGAGAAGCTGAGCGAAGGTGGAGACTCATGACGAACTCCCGTCTCGAAGCGACGAACGAGTCCGCGGTGTTCGGCGCCGTCGTGACGACGATTCAGGCACCGACGGAGTGCCTGACCCGACTTGCCGAGAGGATGCGCGAGGAGAGAGGGCGGCTCGTCGTCGTCGGCGATACGAAGACTCCGCCGGGCTTCCAGCTCGAGGGGGTGGCGTTCCTGTCGATCGAGGCCCAGTTCCAATCGGGGAGCCGCTTTGCCCTCGAGCTTCCGAGGGGTCACTACGCCCGAAAGAACCTCGGGTACCTGGACGTCATCCGGGCGGGTGCCGCGGTGGTCTACGAGACCGACGACGACAACGCCCCGCTGCCGGGCTGGGGCGTCCGACAGGAGGAGACGAACACCTCCACCTGTCGTGGAGATGGTTGGGTCAACGCATACCGACACTTCACGGCCGAAGCGATCTGGCCGCGCGGGCTACCCCTCGACGCCGTCCTGTCGAAGGACGGTGAGTCGGTCACGAGCGACGAGGTCTTGGCCCGGGTCCGTGCTCCGATTCAGCAGGGGCTCGCGAACGGTGAGCCCGACGTGGACGCGGTCTGGCGCCTGACGATGCAGCGCGAGGTTACGTTCAACGAGGCTCCGAGCCTGCTTCTTCCGCCGGGCGCCTGGTGCCCTTTCAACAGCCAGAGCACCTGGTGGTTCCCGGTGGCCTACCCGCTCCTCTACCTGCCGAGCTTCTGCAGCTTCCGGATGACCGACATCTGGCGGAGCTTCGTCGCCCAGCGTTGCCTCTGGGAGCTCGGGATCGGGGTCGTGTTTCACGGACCGGAAGTCGTACAGGAGAGGAACGTCCATAACCTCATGCGCGATTTCGAGCAGGAGGTTCCGGGCTATCTCGGAAACCGGCGAATGGCGAAGGTCCTCGCGGAGACGAGCCTGCGGAGTGGAGAGGACCAGGTCGGGCCGAACCTGATCCGCTGCTACGAGGCGCTCGTCGGCGCCGGGTTCTTCCAGGAGAAGGAAGCTGCGCTCGTCGACCTTTGGCTCGAGGAGTTCAGGGGTGCGGCGGGGCCTCGCAAGGCGGAGGCGTAGATGGGGCGAGGGATCGAGCTCATCCGGGAGATTCGCCTTTCGAACACCCTCTGCTGTGAGGACGGGGCGACGGAAATTCTGAGTAGCGGCATTACGAACCACCCGAGGGCGAAGGCGCTCCTGAAGCGCTTCTTCGGCACGACCCTCGGTCCGCTCGTGCGGACGGACCGGACGCCTGGGCCGGCGGCCCGCGCCGCGGAATCCTCCATCGACGATCTCTACTTTGCGGTGTTCCGAAAGAGAGCGGACGCCTCGCGACGCTTCGACCACATCGTCCCGTTCTGAGGTCTCCGTCTGTTGGAACGCCCGCTCGTCTCCGTCATCATCCCGAGCTTCAACCAGGGTACCTACATCAGGGAGACGCTCGAGTCCTGCTTCTCGCAGGAGTACCGGCCGCTGGAGGTCCTCGTCTTCGACGGCGGCTCGAGGGACGGAACGGTTGACGTGCTTCGGTCGTTCGGCGACAGGCCCGAGCTTCGGTGGGTCTCGGAACCGGATGGCGGGGTCGTCGACGCCGTGAACAAGGGGCTGTCGGCGGCAAGAGGAGCCGTCCTGGCGATCCAGAGCTCGGACGACTTCTATCTGCCGGGTGCTCTCGACGCAGCCGTTTCGGCCCTCGAGGTGTCTCCCGACCTGGCGTTCGTCTATGGCGATGTCGAGTACGTCGATGCAGACGGGGAAGTGACGGGCCGGACCCATCTCGGGCCTTGGAGCCTTCGCGCGTTTCTGGGCCGGGACATGTACGTGAACCAGGCGAGCGCGTTCTTCCGCGCCTGGGCGGCCCGCGAGGTAGGGCTCTGGGACGAGGAAGTCCCCTACGCGGCGGACTCGGACTATTGGCTCCGGATGGGACTCCGTTTCCCCGCGCGAAAGATCGACCGGCTCCTCTCCCGATATCGGTACCACGAGGCCCAGAGGGACAAGACCGGGACGCGGCCGGCGCGCGACTGGGAGAAGTCTGTCCGGAAGCGCATCGCCTCTCGCGAATTGGCGCCGGAGCTTCTGGGTCCGGCACGGCGCGGGATTCACCTGACGTGGCATCACTACACGCCGGAGTCGCACTGGAAGAAGCGCACGCTTTCGCTCTACAGCGCCCTGCTCGCGGAACCGCGGGCTGTCCTTAAGGAAGGCTTCCCGAGGAGGGAGCTTCTCCCCGGCCGCGAGCCAATATGGAAAGTTCTCTCGCGGACGAAGCGGCGCCTCGGAACCCTCGCCTTCGATCGGCCCCGGCTCGCCTGGCCTCTTCTGCTCCCAGGCGGAGCGGGGCGCCGGTGGCCCTCGTTCCGCAACCGGAACGAGACGCTCGTCCCGGGCCCTCGCGGACGAGGCTTCGACTGCGCGTGGAAGTGGACCTCGGAGCTGACCCTCTCGCGAGTCTTTCCCGCGGCCGGGCGGCGGCTCCTCGAGAGCGCGCTCTCCGAGTGGCCGATTCTCCTCGGCTCGGCAAAGACGTCCCCATCCGGCGAAGTGCCGGCCGTGTCGTTCGTGATCGGGCACCGTGGGGAGGAGCGGGTTCCGCTCCTCCTCGCGACGATCGAGAGCCTGCGGCAGCAACGAGACTGCCCCGTCGAGATCCTCGTTGTTGAGCAGTCGGCGACTCCTGTCCTCGGCGGAAAGCTCGCGGAGGGCGTGCGCTGGATCCACCAGGAGCCCCCGGACCAGACGATGCCTTACTCGCGGGCGTGGGCGTTCAACGCCGGCGCGAAAGCCGCACGGGGCCGGATCATCGTCCTCCACGACAACGACATCCTCGCCCCCTCGGCCTACGCGGCGGAGCTCGTCCGCCTGGCGTTAGAGGGCTGGGATGCGATGCATTTGATGCGGTATCTCTTCGACGTCGACGAAGCGACGACGGAGAGCTTGACTCGCGGGCTCGAGGTCTTGCGACCCTCGCTCCGATCGAAGACACCCACGGCCGTTCGGGAGAACCTCCAGGGAGGCACGATCGCGATCACTCGCGAGTGCTACCTTCGCATCGGGGGCCACGACGAGGGCTTCGTCGGCTGGGGGGGTGAGGACAACGAGTTCTACGACCGATGCCGGCTCGTACGCTCCCACTCCTGGGCCTATCTGCCATTCGTCCACCTCTGGCATGCCCCCCAGCCGCAGAAGTTGAAGGGGCGCCGCTCTCTCGACTATTTCGAGAGAGTGATGGGCCTCCCGAGAGAGGAACGTGCCCGGCGGCTCGCAGTGCGGCCGATGGGCTCGCCTGAGGGGCCGGCGATGCCCCTCGAGGTCTGACATGTGCGGCATCGCCGGCTGGATCGGGTTCCCGGCCCTCGGCGAGGGCGAGCAGGACGCCGTGCAGCGGGCGATCGCCCATCGTGGCCCGGACGACGAAGGGTGCTTCGTCGATGCGAAGGCGGGAGTGGGGCTGCTCCACCGCCGGCTCTCCATCATCGACCTCAGCCCTCTCGGGCATCAGCCGATGTCGAATGAGGACGGCTCGGTCGTCCTCAGTTTCAACGGCGAGATCTACAACTTCGCCGAGCTACGCCCCGAGCTGGAGTCGAAGGGTCACATCTTCCGCTCACGGACCGACTCGGAAGTCCTCCTTCACGGCTGGGAGGAGTGGGGCGAAGTGGTTCTTCAGAAGGTCCGTGGGATGTTCGCGTTCGCGATCTGGGACGGACGGAAGAGGACGCTGACGTTGGCCCGGGATCCGATGGGGATCAAGCCACTATTCCTCTGGCGGTCGAATGAGGGACGGCTCGTATTTGCCTCGGAACTGAAGGCATTCCTGGGGCTCGCGGGGTTCGCCGCGAGCCCGGACCTTCACTCGATTCGGCAATTCCTCGAGTTCTCGTTTATCCCTGATACGGAACGGACTTCGCTCGAAGGTGTGCGGAAGCTGCCGCCCGGGCACGTCCTGACGGTATCCGTCGAGGACGTCGGAGCCGGCCGGCGCCCGGAGGCAAGAGCTTTCTTCCAGCCTCCGCGGGTCGTCCACAGCGACAGTGGGACCTGGTCTCTCGACGCACGGGCGGACCGGCTCTTCGAGGTGCTTTCGGAAGTTGTCTGCCAGCATCTGGTGGCCGACGTTCCGGTGGGCCTCCTCCTCTCCGGAGGGCTCGACTCGAGTGTCATCGCGGCGCTCGCGAGACGGACAGGCCCCGTGAGAACGATCTCGATGGGCTTCGCCGACTCCGAGCTTGACGAGAGACCCTTCGGGCGGGCCGTGAGCAAGTACCTCGGGAC
>DIAY01000178.1:20467-35735 GCA_002414905.1 Holophagales bacterium UBA5066
GAGGCTGATTCTCTCGGCGCCTTTCGCAGGGGCCTTCGGCTTTACAGGTGGTTTTCGGGCCGGCGTTGGGGCCGCGAGCTTCTCCCTCTCGTCCGGCTCGTCAAGGAGCTCGACGCGGAGAGCGGAGCAGATCCTTTCTCGACAGTGCGGCTCTTCGAGACGCGACACCAACTCCCTTCGAACTACAACATGAAGGTGGACAGGGCGAGCATGGCGGCGAGCGTCGAGGCCCGCGTTCCCTTCCTCGACCAGCGAGTCGCGGAGGAAGGCTTCCGGACACCGCGCGAGATGCTGCTGCGGGCCGGGACGGACAAGTACTTGCTTCGTTACATGGCCGAACGGCACGGGCTCCTGCCTCCGGAGACCGCGCAGCGGCCGAAGCTGGGTGGCTCGATCGCGGCAACCTGGATGGAAGACTCCGCGACGTTCCGGGCCTACGCGCGGGGCGTTGTCCTCGACCCGGCGGGGCTGACGGCGACCCTCGGGCTTCGTCGTGCCATGGAGGACTACTTCCTCCGCGGCCGAAAGGGCTACGGACCGCCGAGCGGCCTGAGCATCCTTTCCATGGTCGCCTGGAGGCTCCTCATGCTCAATCTCTGGGCGAGGCACTACCTTCGCGCAGGAGGCGGGCCGGCGGTGTTGCAGGCGGGGATTCAACTTCCGACATGAAGGGCCTCCGGAAAGTAGCAAGGGCGGCCGTCTCGAACCGGAGCGGAACCTCGCACTTCGATCCATCCGGGAATCCGGCGATGGGCTGTCTTGCCGACGGCGGGCCGCTTGCGGTTGACACGGTCGCGCTCGACGAGCTGGTTCGTGAAGGGGCTGTACCGAGGCCCGATCTGATGAAGATCGACGTGGAAGGTGGCGCGCTCCGCGTGCTCCAGGGGGGGCGCCACTGTCTCGAAGAGGCGCGTCCGGCGATCATCCTCTCCGCCCACGGTTGGCGCCTGTTCGATGATTGCCAACAGCTCCTTCGGAGCATCGGCTACGAGCAGGAAGTCGAAAAAGATGGGAGCGAGGACGGGGACTACCTCGTGATCGCGCGGAGCCGGACGGTTTGACGCCAACAGAGGGAAGCGAGACCCTCTCCGGTCTCATCTCCGTCGTCATCCCGGTCCACAACCGGGCCGGGATGATGCGTGAGGCCGTCGCCTCGGTCGCTACGCAGGACTATCGTCCGGTCGAGATCCTCCTCATCGACGACGGATCCACGGACGGGACGGCAGAGGCGTGCGATGAGCTCTCGACCGCGATGCCGGACCTCGTCCGGGTTCTTCACCGTCCGAACGGTGGCCCCGGTGCCGCACGGGAGACGGGGCGGCTTGCAGCTCGCGGCGAGTTCCTGCAGTACCTCGACAGTGACGACCTCCTTCTTCCGGGGAAATTTGAATCCCAGGTCGCCGCACTTCAGAGAGCGCCGGATGCAGGTGTCGCTTACGGCTACACGAGGTTCCGGAGGAGGAACGGAGCTCTCGTCGACGGACCGTGGAAGGGGTCCGGAATGGAGCGGGAGACGATGTTCCCCTGGTTCCTCGTCGAGCGTTGGTGGGATACACCCACCCCGCTCTACCGTCGCTTCGTCTGCGATGCGGCGGGGCCGTGGCTCCCCCTCTGGCAGGAGGAAGACTGGGAGTACGACTGCCGGATCGCAGCGAGCGGCGTGAAACTCGTACAGGTCCCGGAGTTCCTCGTCGAGGTGCGCGACCACGCGGAGCCGCGTCTCTCCGGCGGCAGTATCCGTGACCGGAGGAACGTCGAGTCCCGCTGCACGGCGCATCGCCACGTCTACGGGCACGCCCGCAGCGCCGGGATCGGGCCAGAGTCGCCCTTCATGCAGCAATATGCCCGCGAACTCTTCCTCCTCGCGCGGCAGGCGGGAGGCGCCGATCTGGGGGCTGAGGCGCGCGAGTTGTTCCGCCTCGCGCGGGAGGCCTCGGGACCAGGGCGAGGTCGAGGCGCGGACTTCCGCGCCTACGCCGTCGTCGCTGGCCTGCTCGGCTGGGCGGCCGCCGGGCGGCTCTCGTGCCTTGTCGACCGGCTGAGGCCGGAGTGGGCGCGGTGAGCGAGCCACTCGTTTCCGTCGTGATGTCGGTCTTCAACGCGGAACGGCTCCTTCCCGAGGCCATGGGGGGTGTCCTCGGACAGGAGGGCATCGAGTTCGAGGTCGTCGTCGTGGACGACGGCTCGTACGACGGATCGGGAGAGCTCCTCGACCGGTACGCGGCCGGGGACGCCCGCGTGCGGGTCCTCCACCAGGAGAACACGGGCCTGACGAGGGCGCTGATCCGCGGGTGCGGGGAAGCTCGGGGCGAGTTCATTGCGAGGCAGGACGTGGACGACGTCTCGCTTCCCGGACGCTTCCGAAAGCAGGCGGGGCTTCTCCTTGCCGATCCGACGCTCGCGATGGCCTCGAGCTGGGTCGGCTCCTTCGGACCCGGAGGTGAGGTTCTGGACGAGATCCGGAGGACGACGGACCCGGACGAGGCGACGCGGGGCCTTCTCGAAGAATACGAGGGGGTCGTCCACGGCTCGGTGATGTTCCGGAAGGCCGACTACGAAAAGGCTGGGGGATACCGCGAGGAATTTTACTTCGCGCAGGATTCGGACCTCTGGCTTCGGATGGCCGAGATCGGTCGGCTCGCGTTCGTGCAGGAGGTCCTCTACATGTTGCGCATCAGCGAGAAGTCCCTCAGCTCGCGCTATGCGAGGGTGCAGGCACGGCTCGGCGAGATCTCGCACGAGTGCCAGCGGGCGCGGCAGGAAGGGCGATCGGAGACCCCGGCTCTCGTGGAGGCGCTGCAGCTCCGGCCGGGCCTGATCCCGGCGGCGCGTATCGATACCCACGGGGCCGGTGGGCTCTGGTTCCTCTCGAGGAGTCTCCTCTCCCGTGGAGACCGACGGGGCCTGGACTACGCGCTCCGCTACCTGCGGCGGAGGCCATTCGATCCGAAGGGATGGGCTTCGGCAGCATGGGGGGCAATTGCGGCGTGGAAGAGGGCCGCCCCCGTGTTCGTGCCCGAAAAGCGATGAATGCCATCTCCTGGAAGCCGGGATCAGGCTTCTGCAGATTGAGGGGCTGAATTGACGTCGGGTTCTTCGTTCCGTCCGGATGTCGGGCGCGCGCTCGATCGGATTCATCGTGCATGCGGCAGATCGTCCCTCGCGACCCGCCTCGCGCTCAAGGTGAGGAACCAGTGCGACAGAGTCGTTGCGGCGTCGGTCAGCGATGGCATCGACATGCGCTTCAACGGGGAGCTCTGGCTCGTCGAGAGGCTGCGGGGCACCGTCCGGACCTTCGTGGATGTGGGCGCGAACGTCGGCGACTGGACCGAGGCCATGCTCCGGCGACACGAGCGCGCAGTCGGCTTCTGCTTCGAACCCTCGCCGTCGGCCCTCGCCGTGCTCTCCCCGCGCGCCCTTTCGTGGCCGACGGTGCGAGTCGTTCCGAAAGCCGTGTCGGACGAAGAAGGAGTGATGGATTTCTGCGATCTCGGGGACGCGGCGCAGACGTCCGGGGCAGCCGACGTGCTGGGAGACTCCGGCGGGAAGGGAGCCGTGATCGAGGTACCGGCGGTGACACTCGACCGTGAGCTCGAGCGACTTGGCGTGCTCGATGTCGATCTCCTCAAAATCGACGCGGAAGGGCTGGACTGGCGCGTCCTCAGAGGGACGGCCGGCTTGCTGTCCCGTGGGCGCGTGCGGGTGGTGCAGTTCGAGTACGGAGACGGATGGGCCCGCTCGGGAGGGACACTGTGGTCCATCGTCGCCTTGCTCTCGCGGTGTGGTTATGGTGTCCGCCTCCTGAGGTCGTCCGGCCTGACCCCTGTGAATCTCGAAGCCCTCGGAGAGTTCTTCGCGTATTCCAACTTCGTCGCCTTCAGGAAAGGCGAGGAGCGAGCCCTGGGGGTCGAGCCGTGAGCGGACGTGAGGTGAGCGAGCGAACCCTTTTGCCGGAGAAGAGGACTGTGCCGGCGATGGAGAGCGGATGTACGGCAAGACCCTGATCCACTCAGTCGCGTATCACCTCGGACTCGAGCCGCCGCATACCCAGACGACGAGCCGTGAGAGGGCGACGCTCGAAAGGCTGGCGTACGGGCGCAAGGCGATTGTGGAACTCGGCGTCTTTGAAGGGGTCTCGGCGCGGATCCTGCGGCGTGCGATGGCATCGGACGGCAGGCTCTGGTTGGTGGATCCGTTCTTCCCGGGACGGCTCGGGGTCTGCTGGGCGAGGTCGATCGCGATACGTGAGGTCGGTCGGGAGGCGCGAGGAGAAGCCGTCTTCCTGGAGAAGATGTCCTTCGAGGCCGTACAGAGGTGGACGACGAGCCTCGACATGATCTTCATCGATGCCGATCACTCCTACGAGGCCGTGCTCAGGGACTGGAGGGACTGGAGCCCCTTCCTCGAGCCGGGGGGCCTGGTCGCATTCCACGACAGTTGTGTCTTCGCGGGAGGCTGGGTCAGGCCGACAGACGGACCGGTGAGGGTCGTCGCAGCGATCTCGGAGGCTGACCTCGATTTCGAGATACTTGAAAGTGTCGATTCGTTGACGGTCCTGCGACGCAGGCCCGGATAGGCGATGCCTCGACGATGCTTCGCGGAATCGACATTCGAAAAGTACTTATGAAGCTGCCGGAAGCGGCACGAGCCGTCAGTGAGAAGCGGAGTCGATGATTCGTGTCCACCTCGTCACGACTCTCGAGGACAGGGATTCGGGCATTACCTCAGCCGCAGCGGACTTCGACCGGATGGCAGCCTCTGCGGCCCTGGACGGATGCGGGCGACACGAACTCGTGGGTGATCATCGGGACGCAGACCTCGTCCTCTTTGTCGGCGCGAACGACCGCTATCAGAGGGACGTCCTCGCCCACCCCATCTATCGGTCTGCCAGAGAAAGGTGCTTTGTCTACGAATGCACCGATCACCCGTTTCCGGCCGTGGCGGGCGTCTACGCCGCTCTGGACCGTCGTTGGCATGACCGGAGCCGCCATCGGGCCGGCTTCTATCTCCGTCCGGCCGAGGCGTCATGGCTCGATCGGATCGAAGCGAACCCTCGACCTGACTACCTCTTCTCGTTCGTCGGCGCTGTGTGCAACTGTGCGGTGCGCCGGGACGTGATGCGCCTTCGGTTGGAGCGTTCGCTTCTTCGTGACACGTCCCTGGCTCCCGGACGGGGGTACGGCCAGTCCGAGGCGGTCTACCGCGACTATAGAGACGGTTACGCCGAGACTCTCGAGCGGAGCGCCTTCGTCCTTTGCCCACGGGGCGTCGGCCCGGCGAGCCTCAGGCTTTTCGAGGCAATGCGTGCGGGCCGCGTTCCGGTCGTCATCGCGGACGACTGGTACGTGCCGGAGGGGCCGGATTGGCCAGCCTTTTCGTTGCGCATACCCGAACGAGACGTGCATCGCATTCCGGAGATTCTCGTCGATTTCGAGGCGTCGGCGACCGCGAGGGGGCAGAGGGCGCGTGCAGCGTGGCACGAATGGTTTTCTCTCGACGGGGCGTTCCACCGGATCGTCGATTCATGTCTCGAGATTCGCCATGGACGTTCCGTACCGGAGAGATTTGCCCGGTGGAAGGTCCTGACCCATCTCGTGAGACCGTGGGAACTCCGCTACGGCTGGCCGAGGCTTCTGGCCAGAAAGGCGATGCGCCTCGACTGACTTCGGCGAGCGGAGTGTTGCTCGACCGGCAAAGCATGCATTTTCGGATGATGGACTCACCTGGCCTCGAGGATCGGCAGGATCGCCTGGAGGCGCTTCTTCTCCTCGGCGTCCTCGCAGCGGCTATGTTCAGGCTCTGGGGGATGTCGATGTCCTGTGGCATCACACGGGACGAATCAGGGCTCCTCTGGGCAATCGCGGGGGGCGGTGGAGAAATCTATCAACGCGCGATTCGCTTCCCTCAGTCTGTCGCCTACGCGTGGCTGACTCTTGGGATGCAGGCGCTATTCGGGAACACCGTGTGGCTGCTGAGGTTACCCACCCTGATGACGTCGGTGGCGACGCTGGCGGGGACGTGGTGGTTTCTCTCGAGACGTCTCGGATCGTCCTCAGCGCTCTACGGGCTCTTGTTCATGCTCGCGTCTCCTGTCGTCACGGGGAACGGGAACGCTTTGCGCCCCTATGCGTTCGGCATCGGGTTCGTTGTCCTCTCCTGGTTCCTGATGACGAGGTTCCTCGAGACATTTTCGAAGGGGTGGCTCGTCTGCTGGGCGATCGTCGGGGCTGTCCCGGCCTACTTCACGGTGTTCTTCATCCTCGCGGTCTTCTCGCAATGGCTCGGCGCGCTGGCCTGGCTCTCCAGGACGGCGGTCTCCCGCAAGCGGGCGCTCCTCCTCTTGCCGGCGGGCCTCATCGTCGTCGTGGCGGACGGGCCGCTCTACGGCTACCTACGGGATCTCTCGAAGAACGCCGCACTTCACTCCTACGTCCCGCCTCCAGTTCCCGGAGATCTCGTTATGGCGATGCTGCCGCCCGGCCTCGGCGTCGCTCTTCTCTTGGTTCTCGTTGGCGGTCTGGCGCTCCGAATAGCGCGCAACGGTGAGCCAGGCGCGACTTCGAACCGGGCTCCGGACGCGGGCGGCAGGGCATGGGCGCATCCTGTGCTTCTACTGGGCGTCGTGCAGGCAATCGTCCCGATGGTCTTCTTGTTCTTTATTTCGGTCGTGAACTGGCACGTCGTCGTGTTCCACGGTCGCTACTTCTCTGCGGCGCTCGTGGCACAGGCCCTCGTCGCCGGCGCTTTCTATTCCCGGTTGGGCTCGCGGGCTATCCGTATACCAGTGGCCGTCGCACTCCTTCTTCTGAGCCTCCCCGGCTTCTGGCAGTTCGGCAGGCTGTGGCCGAGCCGAGATCTGGATTTCCGCGAAGCAGCGGTCACAGCCGCGAAGGCGTCCGCGGAGTATGGGGTCCCGGTGTTCGGTGTCGGCGTCCTAACGGAAGCCTGTACCTACAGCTATCCGCTCTCAGAGGAGGATGGGAAGAGCATCCTCTACGTCTACCACTATTACGGGGCGAACGTTCAGCCAATGGCCAGACCCGAGGCACCGGGTGGAGAGGCGGCGCTTCGCAAGTTCATCGAGACGTACGCCGGGGGCGGTCGTTCTTTCCTCCTGATCGACCACTCGATCCAGCCGATGGAGCCGCTGAGACACGCCCTGATGGCGAGGTTCCGGCAAAGACTGCTGTGGTCGGGTAACGGCGTTCGGCTCGAACTCTGGCGTCCGAGAACGGGGCAATGAGGCTCCTTTACGCCTCGCACGCCGAGCGGGACCCCCTGAAGGGGGCTGCCTGGGCGGACCTTTCCCTCCTCGAGGCGTTGCGGCGGCGAGGGCACGAGGTCGAGGAGGTCTGGAACTTCGGCTCGCCACGGCGCATCCGGCACGACAACCTCCATCTCCTTCTGGAGGCACCGGAGCGATGTGCACGGGTGGTCCTGAAGCGGCAGGCAGAGCGATCGTTCGACGTCGTCCTGATCAACCAGCCCCTCGGGTGGAAAGCGGGGCAGGCGCTCAAGGGGCGTTGGCCGACCACGCTCTATGTGGCGCGGAGCCACGGCTGGGAGCCAAGGGTCTCCGAAGAGCTTTCGGCCTCGGGCCGCGGAGAGAAAGGCTCTCGTGGCCTGGTCCGCAGGGTGGCTTCCGGCCTCCTGCGACCGAAGCTCCACGCACAGAACACGAAGGTGGCAAGGGTTGCCGACGGGATCGTCGTCTGCTCGGTGGATGACCGCACGTGGATGAGGGAGAGGTACGTCCTCTCAGAGAAGAGGGTCCTCGCGATGCCGCCCGGGATCGCGAGCGAGTTCCTCTCCTCTCCTGCGCCTTCCATAGGGCAGGAGCGCCTTCGGCGGCTGCTCTACGTCGGTCAGTTCGATCCGTTCAAGGCGCCGGAAGTGGCCGCCGCGGCGATGGCCCGGGTCTTCGCGGCCGAGCCCGGTTCCACCGCGACGTGGGTCTGCGCCGCGGCGCACCACGCGCAGGTGAAGGAGCTTTTCCCATTGGAAGTCAGGGGGCGGGTGACTCTCCGGGCCTGGATGCCGCGCGAGGACCTCCTCCGCGTCTATGACGAGGGCGGGATCTACTTTTTCCCGTCCTACTTCGAGGGTTTCGCTCAGAGCTTCCTGGAGGCGATGGCCCGGGGAGCGATCGTTCTCGCGAGCCGGATCGACGGGATGCGGGAGGCGATTCGAGACGGGGAGAACGGTTTCCTTTTCGAGCCCGGCGCGGCCGAGGCAATGGCTGCTCGGGCGCTGGCGCTGATCGCCGACCCAGAGAGGGCGGGAGAGGTAGGGAGAAAGGCTCGACGGACCGCGGAGGGGTTCACCTGGGACGCCGCCGCAGAGAAGTTCGAGCATTTCATTTCGAGCCTGGGAGGCGCGGGGCGAGGGTGACGGAAGCCCGGCTGACAGTCGTGATTCCGACATACGACCGCGAGGCGGTACTCCTCGAGACGTTGCGGCTCCTCCTCGACCTTCCGGATCGTGCCGACGAGATACTCGTCCTCGACCAGACGGAGGTCCACGAGGCGGAGACCGAACGGCGGCTGAGGGAGTGGAACGAGACCGGCCTCGTCCGGTGGCTGCGGCTCGCGAGGCCGTCGATTCCGGTGTCGATGAACGAGGGGCTTCGGCAGGCGAGGAGCGAACTCGTGCTCTTCCTCGACGACGACGTCGTCCCGCATTCGGGCCTTCTCGAGGCGCACCGGAAGGCACACGAGGAAGAGGGCGTCGTCGCGGTCGTCGGGATGGTTCTTCAGCCCGGTGAGGAGCCGGTCCCGGGCCCCTCCTCCTCGCCGCGTGGAGAAGGCCTCCGGCGCGACCTCGAGTTTTGCTTCCGATCGGCGGAGAGAGCCGATGTCTGGAACGTGATGGCCGGGAACCTGTCGGTGAAGAGAGAAGCGGCACTGGCGTGCGGAGGCTTCGACGAGAGGTTCGTCGGTGTCGCCTACCGGTTCGAGACGGAATTCTGCAGGCGTCTCCGGAGGCGGGGCGGGCGGGTCGCCTACGAGCCCGGCGCCGTCATCCGGCACCTGAAGGCTCCCTCGGGCGGGACGCGCGCCTGGGGGGACCACCTGGTCTCGGCTCGGTCAGAGCACTCCGTGGGCGACTACTACTTCGCCCTCAGCGAGGGCCGCGGAAGCGAGATCGCGACCTACGCGCTGCGGCGGCTTCGGCAGGAGACACTCTCCAAATTTTATCTGACGCATCCCTGGTACATCCCGGTGAAGGTCCTCGGCGAGATCCGCGGCTTGCTGAGGGCGCTGCGTCTCTCGTGGGAGAGGAGGCGGACGGGGTGACACGCGGAAGCCCGAGGGTCGTCGTCGTCGCGACCCACCCGATTCAGTACCATGCGCCGTGGTTCCGGGCACTCGTGGCGGAGGGAGTCGACCTCCACGTTCTCTTCGCGTTCCTCCCGGACGCGGAGCGCCAGGCGGCGGGATTCGGCGGCCGGTTCGAGTGGGACGTGCCGCTGCTCGACGGCTACCCGTGGAGCATCCTCCGGCAGGCGCGGCGATCACCCGACCTCAGTTCGTTCTCGGGGCTCCGGAGCCAAGGCATTGGCCGCGTCCTGGCGACGTTCTCGCCCGATGCCGTCGTCCTGACTGGCTGGAATTCCCTCCCGCTCCTGCAGGGTCACCTTGCTGCAATACGCCTCGGGATCCCGACCGTCGTCAGGGGCGAGTCGAACGCGCTCCGATCGCGGCCGGCGTGGAAGAAGACCGGGCAGAGAGTCCTGCTGTCGTCCTACGACGCCTTTGTCTCGATCGGTAAGGTGAACCGCGAGTTCTACGAGAGAAACGGCGTGCCCCCCGAGCGGATCGTCGACGGCGGCTACTTCGTCGACGAGGAACACTTCGAGGTGCTGCGTACGCGAGAGACGCCCCGGCGCGAGGAACTGCGCGAGAGCTGGGGAATCCCGGCGCGGGCATGCTGCTTCCTCTTCGTTGGGAAGATTCAGCCGAAGAAGCGACCTCTCGACTTCGTCGCCGCCCTGGACGAGGCCTCGCGGCAGCTCCCGGAAGACGCCGTCTTTGGACTCGTCGTCGGCGGCGGCGAGCTCGAGGCCGAGATGCGGAGGGCCGCCGAAGCGAGCGCCGCGCGGATCGTCTTCGCTGGCTTCCTGAACCAGCAGGAGATCGGGCGTGCCTACGTGGCCGCTGATGCCCTCGTCCTGCCGTCCGACGGGGGAGAGACGTGGGGTCTCGTCGTCAACGAGGCGATGCTCTTCGGTCTCCCGGTTGTCGTCAGCGATCGTGTGGGGTGCGGGCCCGACCTCGTCGACGACGGGGAAACGGGGTTCGTCGTACCGTGCGGGGACGTGAGCGCTCTCGGCGATCGGCTGGCGGAACTGGCCCAGGGCGAGATCTTGAGGAAACGCATGGGCGACCATGCCCGCAGGCGCGTTCTCGAGTATTCCCCGCGCCGGGGAGCGAAGGCCACGGTCGCCGCTGTCCGGATCGCTACGGGAGGGTCTTGAGGTGTCGCCGGCCCTCCTTCTCGTCGTCGTCGCGGGAGCCCTCGTCTGCCTCTCCGATTTCCGGAAGGGGCTCGTCGTCATTGCCGCCGCCGGGCTCTCCCAGGACCTCGTCCGCAAGCTGGCGCCCGGCCAGCCGGCGTTCGTCATGGGCCTCGTCTTCGTCGCCTTCGCTGCGACGTTTGCGAGCGCTCTGGCCCGCGACCATCACCGCTGGTGGCGTCGTCGCGACTGGAAGGGCCTCCGGGACCTGCTGGGACTCTTCCTCGTCGTCCTGGCCGTCCAGGCCTTCGTCTCCTACCTTCGGGTCGGGTCGTTCGTTCTGATCGGCGTGGGTCTCGCCGCCTACGCGGGCCCGGTGGCGGCTCTGGTCCTCGGGTCGTGGGCGGCCGTGCGCCGGGGCTTCGTCGAAAACTTTCTCGGGGCCTATCTCTTGTTCGTCGCGGCGATGGCCTCGGGCATCGCCTTTTACCAGGCCGGCTACCGATGGGCGGCTCTCGAGAGCATCGGCCCGGGCCTCACCGTATACGACCAGGCGCTTGGCGCGATCTACCTGCCGCCGGGTTTCTTTCGAGTGCCGGAGGTGGCCTCGTGGCACTGCGCCACGGCGGCGTGTGTGGCCATGGCCCTCGCGGCCGCGCGAAAGACGACCCCGGCAGTCCTGGCGACGCTGGGCGGCCTCGCGGTTTTCCTCTCCTGGTGCGTCGTCGTGACAGGCCGGCGGAAGGGTCTCGGTGAAGTCATCATCTTCCTTGTGCTCTTCGTGTTCCTCCATGTCTGGTACCGCGGCCGTCTCGGCCGGCTCGGTGGCGCCGTCCTCGTGACAATCCTCATCGGGGCTTTCGCATTCCAGCACTACGGGCTGAAGGAGAAGGCGGCTGGGCAGATCGGTTCGATGCGCGAGCGTTCGGCGACGGCGGGCGGCGCAGCGGGGAGGTTCCTCGGAAGTGTGACGAGCCTCCCCCAGATCGTGGCGGCGGCTGGAGTCCTCGGGACGGGCCTCGGCACCGGGACGCAGGGTGCGCAGCACTTCCGTGCCCAGGGAGAGAGCTGGAGCGCGATCAGCGAGAGCGGTCTCGCACGCGTGGTTGCAGAACTCGGCGTTCCTGGCTCCGTCATCGCGCTTCTGCTGCTCTTCCGGTTCGCGAAGAATCTTCGCGAGAGAGCGCCGGCTCTTCGTCAGGTGACGATTGCCGATCCGACGATCCTCATCGGTCTCGTCGCCCTCCTGGGTGCCAACGCAATCGTCTTCATCTCGGCGCACCAGATTTTCGGAGACCCGTTCGTCTATATCTTCCTCGGGCTCGCAGCGGGCTTCGTCGTCGCCGGGCTGGACGAGGAGGGTACCGCTGCTTGGCGCCAGAGGCGTCGGGAGGACTTCCTGGCAGAGGCGGCATGAGAGTGCTGCACGTCGTGCCGGCTGTTGCTCCTCGATATGGCGGACCGAGCGAGGCAGCCCTGCGGCTGACGAGCGCCCTCCGGGAAGCCGGGGTCGAAACGCTTCTCGCGACGACCGACGCGGACGGCCGGGGCCGGCTGCCGGTTTCCACGCACGAAGAGCTGGACTACCAGGGAGCGTCGGTCGTCTTCTTCCCGCGTCTCCCTGGCGAGGCCCTGAAGGCATCGCCGGCCCTCTCATGGTGGCTTCGCCGGAACGTCTCACGGTTCGACCTGGTGCACGTTCACTCGGTCTTCTCGGCGCCCTCGCTCTCGGCGGGGAGGGCGGCCCGAAGTGCGGGAATCCCGTACATCGTTCGTCCGCTCGGCCAGCTCGATCGGTGGAGCCTGGTTCAGCACAGCCTTCGGAAAAGACTATTCCTCTCTCTCGGAGCGAGGGCATTCGTCGAAAGGGCTACGGCGATCCACTGGACGGACGAAGCGGAACGGTCGCAGGCCCCGGAATTCGCTGCGCACCGCAGGGGCTTTGTCGTGCCGCTCGGTGTGGAGGAAGGGCTATTCGGATCGACCGCAAGCTCGACGGATCGTGCCAAAGTGGTGCTGTTTCTCTCTCGCCTCCATCCGAAGAAGAACCTCGAGGTCCTGATCAAGGCCTTCGAGGTCCTCGGTGAACGAGCGGCAGGATGGCGGCTCGTGATCGCGGGGGCGGGGGATACGTCTTACGTCGAGTCGCTGAAGCGGCTCGCGGCCCGCGGGCGGGCCAGTGTGGATTTCGTCGGCTGGCTCTCGGGAGAGGAAAAGAGGAAGGTGCTGCACGAAGCGGCTCTCTTCGTGCTGCCTTCGAGACAGGAAAATTTCGGCATCGCCGTGGCCGAGGCAATGGCGAGCGGCACCCCGGTGATCGTCAGCGAGGCGGTAGCGCTCTGGGGTGAGGTGCGGCGGGCTGGTGCGGGCTGGGTGACACCGCTCGGTATGGAAGGGCTTTGCGGCGTGCTGGCCGAGGCAATGTCTTCGCCCGAGGAACGGAACATCCGAGGCGCCGCCGCGCGGCGGCTTGCGGAGAGCCGGTTTCGCTGGGTCGAGGTCGCCCGACGCGTCATCGGGGAATACGAGAAGCTCGCCCCGAGGGGATCGAAGCCATCGTGAGCCAGGCTCCTGTGACACCGGTCATCCTGACGTTCAACGAAGAGCCGAACGTCGGTCGGACTCTGGAGACGCTTCGGGCGTTCCCGCGCGTGGTCGTCGTCGATTCCGGCTCGACGGACAGGACAGAAGAGATCGCCCGAGCCTTCCCGAACGTCTCGTGGTTCGTGAGGCCCTTCGACGGGCACGTGCGACAGTGGAGGTTCGCGCTCGAGCAGACGGGCATTGAGAGCCCGTTCGTACTCGCACTCGATGCCGACATGAGCGTGACCCCGGGCCTCGTCGCCGAGATCGGGGAAATCGCTGCAGCCACAGGTGTCGATGCCGGTCTCATTTCCGTGGAATACCGGATTCGAGGGGTGGCGCTCATCGGTTCGCTTTACCCGCCGGAGCTTCGCCTGCTGCGCAGGTCGGCTGCTGCCGTCACGGCGGCGGGTCACACACAGAAGTTCGCGACGAGCGGAAGGGTCTCGAACCTTCGCCATCGGCTGGTACATGACGACAGGAAACTACTCGAGCGTTTCGTAGAGGCGCAGCTCGGCTACTCCGCCAGGGAGCTTCCACCGCTTCTGGCGAGATCAGACGTCCGAGTTCGGGCACGTATTCGCCGTTCCTTCCCCTTCACTCCCATCCTCGTCTGGGCCTGGGCCTGGATTCGGGCCGGTGGACCGTTTCGAGGGGCGGCGGCGCGACGCTACGCGCTGGAAAGACTTCTCTACGAAGCGATGCTTCGGTGGCGAGTAGAGGACGAAATCCTGATGGGTCGCACTGGAGGCGACGAGAAGGTGCCAGGGAAGACTACATGACCGTGTCCATCCTCGGCCTCAACGCCTTCCACGGCGACTCCGCCGCCTGCCTCGTCGTCGATGGGGTGCTCGTCGCCGCAGCCGAGGAGGAGCGGTTCCGCCGGGTGAAGCACTGGGCGGGGTTCCCGTCGGAGGCGGCGAAGTACTGCCTGTCGGCGGCAGGGATGACGCTCGCCGATGTGGACCACGTCGCGGTGAACCGCGACCCGGGCGCGAACCTGATGGCGAAGGTGCTCTTCTCGCTCTCGAAGCGGCCGAGCTTCGAGGCGATCAAGGGGCGGCTCGCGAACGCCTCGAAGGTGCGCGACGTGGGGACGTTGCTTCGGGAGGCGCTGGGAGACGGGAAGCCGGCGCGGTTCAAGGTGCACAACGTGGAGCACCACCGCGCGCACGTGGCGTCGTCGTTCTTCGTCTCGCCATTCGAGACGGCGGCGGTCGTGTCGGTGGACGGGTTCGGCGACTTCATGAGCGGGATGTGGGGGCGGGGCGCCGGGACGTCGATCACGATCGAGGACGAGGTGACGTTCCCGCACTCGCTCGGGCTTTTCTATCTCGCCCTGACGCAGTACCTCGGATTCCCGCACTACGGCGACGAGTACAAGGTGATGGGGCTCGCTCCGTACGGAGAGCCGGAGCTGATGCAGGAGATGCGGTCGATCGTGCGGTTGAAGCCGGACGGGAAGTACGAGCTCGACCTGGATTGCTTCGTCCACCATTCCGAGGGGGTCTCGATGGTGTGGGAGGACGGAGCGCCGACGATCGGGACGGTGTTCTCGGAGGAGCTCGTGAGGCGGCTCGGGCCGGCGCGGGGAAGCGACGAGGCGATGACGGACCGGCACAAGGCGGTGGCGGCCTCGATGCAGGCGATGTACGAAGAGGCGTTCTTCCACGTGCTCGCACAGGTCGGAAAGACCACGGGCGAGAAGAACCTGGCGCTCGCGGGCGGCTGCGCGATGAACTCGGTCGCGAACGGGAAGGTTTTCGAGCGGTCGGGTTTCCGCGAGCTCTTCGTCCAGTCGGCCGCGGGGGACGCGGGCGGGGCGATCGGCGCCGCGTTCCACGTCCTCCACGAGACGCTCGGGCGGCCGCGCGGGTTCGTGATGGAGCATGCCTACCTCGGGCCGGAGTTCCCCGCGTCGGCGCTGAAAGCCCTCGTGGAGGGGAAGCGCGCGGAGCTCGAGGGCGCCAGGTGTGATGTGGAGGAGATGGCCGACGAGGCAGCGCTCTGCCGGCGGACGGCGGGCGCCGTGGCAGAAGGGAAGGTCGTCGGCTGGTTCCAGGGGCGGATGGAGTGGGGGCCGCGCGCGCTCGGGAACCGCTCGATCGTCTGCGACCCGCGGCGGGCCGACATGAAGGAGATCCTGAACGCGAAGATCAAGCGGCGCGAGTCGTTCCGGCCGTTCGCCCCGTCGATCGCTCGGGAGGCGACGGGGGAGTGGTTCGAAAC
>DIAY01000220.1:0-3057 GCA_002414905.1 Holophagales bacterium UBA5066
CTCACGTCATGTTCTTTGGTCCCGGGGGGGGCTATTTCGCCAAGGTCGAACGAAAGACGGGAGGCGACTGGACGACGGTCGTGACGATCGACGGGTTCGGACCCGTCGAGGGCGAAGGTTGGTGGGCTCCGTACCGCCTGGGCGACCGCTACGCGAAGGAGGGCACCTACGACTTCGTCGAGATGCCGCCCTCGGGTGATCGCGAGATACAGAAGGCACGATCGGGTCTCCTCGACGCGTTTCGAGGGGCCATGGGCCGGAGCGGGCTCTCCGGAACGGACGCGGAGGAGATGCTTTTCCGCTGGCAGCGAATCCTGAACCTTGAACAGGTCAAGGATTCTCTGCCTCAGCTCGAGCCTCTCGCGAGCATCCTCTCGGAGGCTCCCATGCCCGTGTACCGGAACGAGGCCGACGAGCCGTGGGCGGGTTCCGTCCAGCTGAGTGTGAGTGATCCTCCCTGACCGCGCCGGCGTGAGGGGGACTGGGGGGGGCCGGGGTCAGTTCCGTTTTCCGTGAGTCGGCGAGGCATCGTGTCCGTCCGCGTTGGAGGCGGACCGGCTCAGCCGCTCAGCCAGCGCGTCGGCCTTCCTCGTCAGCTCCTCGACGCTCCGGTCATTGACGACGACCTCGGCGCAGGCCGCGGTGTGAGCCTCGTCGGGGAGCTGGGCGCGAATCCGGGCGAGGACGGAGTCGCGCGTTAAGGCTGGCTCCCGGGCGAGGGCACGGGCGAGGCGGAGCTCCTCGGAAGCCGAAGCCGGCGATCCTCTCCGATGCGCCGATCCCGGTCTTCCGGGACGAGGCGGACGAGCCGTGGGCGGGGACAGTCGAGCTGGTGGAGGTCGTGGCCCGATGACGCTCCGTGAACAGTCGGAGCACGATCAGTTACGGTCGGCGGAGCGACTCCGACGGGTACAATTTGGCTCGGTCATGTCGCCACTTCGACACACACTCCTTCTCGCCCTCGCAGTCTGCCTCCTCTCCCCGGAGGCGCTCGGCGGGGACATCGTGGCAGTCCGCTGCGAGGTGGCCTCGTCAAAGGGGATGCCGATCCGCATCCTTCAGATTATGGATGTGACGAACGCGGCACAAAGAGGCGACACTCGAGGCGTTCAGCTCTGGGAGGTCGGCGCGGGGATGCGTTTCGTTCACATCTACTCGGTGTCAAATGCCGATCGACGCTATTCATTTTCACTCATCGGTCCAGGGAAATCGCGAGTCGTCTCGCTCAGAAAGGGTCTCGATCTGATGGCGCTGAGCGGAGCGGATCTGGATAACGGTCTGCGGGTCTTCAAGGCTGACGGCACCGAGTTCGTCGTGAAGACTGAGGACGCGGCTTCTCCCACGGTGCGTGCGCGAGTCGACAAGGCGTTGCGCGAAGTGCTCAGCCCGGCCGAGCTTGAGACCCTGCGCTTGGCACTCCGAATCGCGCGCTCGTGCGATCTCTGGATCGCAAAGGGTAGCCTGCTTCCTGTGATCGCTCCGGACGCGTACAAGAGAAGTTCGACCCCCTGTGACGCTGATTTTCGGGACGTGCCCCAGGATGCGCGAGATCCGAAGTGGGACCTGGGGTTCGTAGCCATGGAGCCGGCGATACGGCAGTTCCTCAGCTGGAAGGCCGATATCCACCCGGGCGTTTCCAGGTGAAACGGATCTTCGCGGCGACGCTGGTTGCAGCCTGTCTCGGTGCGAGTGCCGTCGGCCCGGAACCACCCGTGTGGAAGGGGCCCGTGCGGACAGGCACGATCGTGGCCGGGGAGCAGCGGCTCTTCTCCTATGAGCTCCGGCAAACGGACGGGCGCGTCCTGCCGGTGATCACGGAGCTGATCGTCTGCCGGGCCAGGGGTGAGCTCTTCCGTCTCGTTGTGACGAAACGAAAGGCCGATTTCTCGCTGGAGCTGGGATACCACTCACGGGCGAAGCTCATCGAGCCGGTCGTGTTCATCGATTCGGTGCCGACGCGGGACGCGGAGGTTCCGCGAGACCCGACCGATCCGAGTCGGTTCATCGTGTCGATGTCGAAGCTGAAGGCCGGCCCCGAGGAGCTTGAGTTCGCAGTGCCGGACCTGTTTCTGCCGACCGTGCAACGATGGCTCGACGAAACCTGGAAGGGAACGACTCCGGACATTCGGCAGGCGATGAGCGACGTCATCGTCGCTTCCCGGTTCGCTCCATTCGGAATGGGAGAGGACATAGCCCTGCTGGTGGGGCTAGTTCCGGGTGCAGAGCTGAAGGCCACGGCACAGGAAACGCGTTTCCGACGGGTGGACCGCGGACCAGACCTTTGTGCCGAGCCGTAGGCGGCTCCCGCAGCGCCCGCCGGCCGGACAGAATTGCTTTGGAGGGACTGGGACAGGGGTCAACTGGGGACGGGGTCAGTTCCGTTTTCCGTGAGTCGGCGAGGCGTCGTGTCCGTCTTCGCCAGGACTCGCCTCCGCGTCCGGCGCCCTTGACATCAGGCGTGCCGCGAGTCCGTCCGCCTTCCCGCGCAGCTCTTCGACACTCCCGTCGTTGACGAGGACCTCATCGCAGTCGGCGTTGCGGGCCTCGTCGGAGAGCTGGGCTCTCATCCGGGCGAGGACGGAGTCGCGCGTCGACGCCGGGTTCCGGGCGAGGGCACGGGCGAGGCGGAGTTCCTCGGGGGCCGACACGGCGACGAGGAGGTCGAAGCGCTCCCGGCCGCCGTTCTCGACGAGGAGCGTCGCCTCGACCACGGCGACTGGGTGTGCCTCGGCTTCGCGCTCGGCGAGCCAGCGGTCGGTCGCCATCCTGACGAGCGGGTGGATGCGGGCGTTCAGGCGGTCGACGGCGGCGGTGTCGGCGAAAACGAGGGCCGCGAGGCGCGGGCGGTCGACGGCGCCTCGTTCGTCGAGAAGGTCCGCACCGAACTCCTCCGCCACGGCAGCGGCTCCCGCGCCTCCCGGCTCGTAGAAGGCATGGACGAGGCGGTCGGCGTCGAGGACAGGAATCCCCAGCTCGCGCCAGCGCGCCGCGACGGCGCTCTTGCCGGAGGCGATCCCGCCGGTGAGGCCGACACGGCGCATCTTCAGAGCCTGCGGC
>DIAY01000220.1:3178-17216 GCA_002414905.1 Holophagales bacterium UBA5066
GCGGCAGAGGTCGACGGTGTTGGCGAGGAGGAGGGCGATCGTGAGCGGGCCAACCCCGCCCGGGACAGGGGTGTAGCGCGAGGCGCGCTCCTTGACGTCGACCGGGTGGACGTCGCCGACGAGGAGCGACCCCTTCGCCGCGAATGTCGCGGCCTTCGCCTCGTCGCCGGGGTAGCAGCGGGCGACCTCGGCGGCCGATTCGATCCGGTTGATTCCGACGTCCACGACGACGGCCCCCTCACGGATGAAGTCCGCCGTGACGAACGCCGGCCGGCCGATTGCCGCGACGAGGAGATCGGCCTCGCGGCAGATCGCTGGGAGGTCGCGGGTCTTCGAGTGGGCGACCGTGACGGTCGCGTCCGCCTTCGTCAGCAGGGTCGCCATCGGCTTGCCGACGATGTCGCTCCGGCCGAGGACCACGGCGCGGGTTCCGCGAAGCGGCACGTTCTCGCGGCGGAGCAGCTCCATGATGCCTGCCGGGGTGCAGGGGACGGGGGCTCGTTTGCCCTGGATGAGGCGGCCGACGTTGAGCGGGTGGAAGCCGTCCACGTCTTTTGACGGGTCGATCGCCTCGAGGACGCGGGATGTTCCGATCCCGCCGGGGAGGGGCAGCTGGACGAGGATCGCGTCAACCTCCTCGTCGGCGTTCAGCCGTCCGATCTCGGCGAGCAGCATCGCCTCCGTCACGGTCGAGGGAAAGCGGAGCGTCTCGGCCCGGATCCCGGCCTCGCGGGCGCTTTTCTCCTTGTTGCGGACGTAGACTTGGCTGGCAGGGTCGTCTCCCGCGACGATCACCCAGAGTCCCGGGACGGCGCCCCGCAGGGCGAGTGCGGCGGCGGACTCGGCCGTCTCGCGGCGGATGTCGGCGGCGACCTTCGCGCCGTCGAGGATCGTGGCGGTCATGGGGCTCCTTTCCTCGCCACGTGGGCCGCGGCGATGCCGAAGGCGAGGAGGTGGACGTCGACGGTGGCGAAGCCCGCCGAGCGCATCCGGGCAGCCAGGGCGTCGGGGGCCGGCCACCGGCCAACGGAGTCGGGGAGGTACTGGTAGGCCGAACCGTCTCTCGAGACGAGGCGGCCGAGGAACGGGACGAACCGACGGACGTGAAACTTCACGAGGGGAGCGAAGGGGCCCGTCGGCTCCGGGGTGAACTCGAGGACGACGAGCCGCCCGCCGGGCTTGAGGACCCTGTAGAGCTCCCGGAGCCCGCGGTCGAGGTCCTCGAAGTTCCTTACGCCGAAGGCGGCGGTTGCGCCGTCGAACGTCCGGTCTGGAAAGGGAAGGCGCAGACCGTCCGCTCCGGCCTCGGGGATGGGGGCGCCCCGGCGACGGAACTTCTCCTGGCCGATGGCGAGCATCTCGAACGTGAAATCGGCGGCGACGACCCGGGCGCGCCCGGCGCTACGCTTCGCGATGGCGAGGGCGAGATCGCCCGTGCCGGAGCAGAGGTCGAGGCACGTCTCCCCGGGGAGGGGCGCGAGAAGGCGAGCGGCCTCCCTTCTCCACACGACGTCCGTGCCGCCGGAGAGGAGCCTGTTGAGGAGGTCGTAGCGCGGGGCGATCCGGGAGAACATCGCCTGGATCTTTCCCGCCGCCTTGTCGATGCCGGGGGGAGGGGCCGGGTCCACGGGCCGGCACGGTAGCCTTCGCGGAACGGTCCGTAAAGCCTCCGGGACCTCCCGGGGGCGTGCCGGAGCAGGCGCGTCTGGAGGATCGTCCGGATCGCGGACGTCCTTTCCGCACTCGCGTCCTGGGTTTCGCTTGACAGGCCGCGAGGCCCGTCGTATGTTTCCCGGCCCTGCGCGAGAGTGAACTTGCGCAAGGTGCGTCCTCCACCGGGAGCCCGGTCTTTCTCAGTCCCCGGCCGGGTCCTGTATTACCGAGACGAGAAGCGTGGCGCGGCGCGCGCTTCGCGAAACACCGACCGGAGAGCTGAGTTTCCGTGAGTTCCCGTACGCCTCTCCCCAAGATGAACGAGCTCCCGCGGCGCTGGATCGTCGTCGATGCCGACGGCAAGGTCCTGGGCCGCATCGCAACGGTCATTGCCATGCACCTGACGGGCAAGTCGAAGCCGACCTACACACCGTTTCTCGACACGGGCGACTTCGTCGTCGTCGTGAACGCGGAGAAGGTCGCGCTGACCGGCGTCAAGGAAACCGCCAAGCTTTACCGGCACCACACCGGTTTTCCTGGCGGCCTGAAGACGACGAGCGCGGACAAGGTCCGCGCGACCCGCCCCGAAAAGCTCGTCGAAGAAGCCGTCCGGGGGATGCTTCCGAAGACGAAGCTCGGCAAGAAGATGTTCAAGAAGCTGAAGGTCTACGCGGGTCCGAGTCACCCTCACGTGGCCCAGGCCCCGAAACCCCTGCCGCAGTGAGGCCGAAGGAGAGATCGTGAGCAACCTGCAGTACCACGCGATCGGCCGGCGGAAGGAGGCGGTCGCCCGCGTCTACCTCCGTCCGGGAAGCGGCGTGTTCGTCGTCAACGACCGCCCGTTTGATCAGTACTTCCCGAACGACGTGCTGAAGATGGTCATCCGCCAGCCCCTCCAGCTGACGGAGTCGACCGAGAAGTTCGACATCATCGCCCGCGTCGCGGGGGGTGGCAGCGCGGGACAGGCGGGCGCGATCCGCCACGGCGTCTCCCGCGCGCTCTGCCTCTTCAACCTCGAGCTGAGGCCGTCGCTGAAGAAGGCCGGGCTCCTCGTGCGCGATTCGCGGATGAAGGAGCGCAAGAAGTACGGCCAGCGCGGCGCCCGCGCCCGGTTCCAGTTCTCGAAGAGGTAGCCATGAGTCAGATCACGATGAAGGAGCTCCTCGAGGCGGGCGTCCACTTCGGTCACCAGACCAAGCGCTGGAACCCGAAGATGAAGAAGTACATCTTCGGGAAGCGCAACGGCATCTACATCATCGACCTGCAGAAGACGCTCAAGTGCTTCCGCGAGGCGGCCGCCTATGTCACCGAGGCCGCATCCCAGGGCAAGAACGTCCTCTTCGTCGGGACCAAGCGCCAGGCCCAGGACGCCATCTACGAAGAGGCGAACCGCTGCGGGATGTTCTTCGTGAACAACCGCTGGCTCGGCGGCACGCTCACGAATTTCGTGACGATCCGCAAGTCCGTCATGCGTCTCAAGGAGATCGAGGGGATGCTCGCGGACACGTCGGACGCCATCCTCACGAAGAAGGAGCGGATCCGGTTCGAGCGCGAGCGGGCCAAGCTCGCCAAGAACCTCTCCGGCATCACCGAGATGGAAGAGCTGCCGGACCTCCTCTTCGTGATCGACCCGAAGAAGGAGGCGATCGCGGTGCAGGAGGCGAACAAGCTCGGCATCCCGATCGTCGGCATCGTCGACACGAACTGCGATCCCGACCCGATCACCCACGTCGTGCCTGGTAACGACGACGCCATCCGCGCGATCAAGCTCTTCACGGGCAAGATCGCCGACGCCGTCCTCGAGGGCCTCCACGCCCAGGAGGAGAGGTTCGTCGGGAAGGCGGCGGAGGGTGACGACGAGCCGATGCCCGTGAACTTCGTTGCGGAGGGCGCGACCGCCACCGAGGCGATCGTGGCGAAGGACTCCGCGCCGGCACAGCCCTGACCCTCGACCTGAACTGATCGAGCCGGGCCGGCGGGAGTTGCGAAAGGCGCGCTCCCGCCGGCCCTTTTCGCGTCCGGAGCATCGGGCGCACGAAACCGAGAAACGACACCGCGGGCGGCGGCAGGCCGTGCGCGACGGGAGAGTCCGATGGAGATCACGACAGCCATGATCAAGGAGCTCCGGGAGAAGACCGGAGCCGGCATCCTCGACTGCAAGTCGGCCCTGACCGAGGCGGACGGGAGCCTCGAGGAGGCCGAGAAGAGCCTTCGGAAGAAGGGCCTCGCCGCCGCAGCCAAGAAGGCCGGCCGCGTGGCCGCCGAAGGGCTCGTCGGCTACGCGTGTGACGGAGCGACCGCCGCGCTCGTCGAGCTGAACTGCGAGACCGACTTCGTCGCCAAGACGGACGAGTTCAAGGCCGCCCGCACGGCCCTGGCCGCCTGGGTCGCGGGCGAAGCCTCCTTCGGCGACGCCGTCGAGGGGAACGCCGAGGCGCTCCGGGCCATGAAGGCTCCGGCGACTCTCGCCGGCTCCACGGGCTCGATCACCGAGTGGCTGCAGGCCGCGACCGCGAAGACGGGCGAGAACACGCAGCTGCGCCGCTTCGCCCGCATCGTCGCCGGCGAGGGGAACGCGCTCGCGCTCTACGCCCACCCCGGCGACAAGACCGTCGTCGTCGTCGAGACGAAGGGGTGCGACGCGGAGCTCGGCCGGGACCTCGCGATGCAGGTTGCCGCCATGACTCCGCTGTACGCTGTCCGGGAGGACGTCCCCGCCAAGGCCATCGCCGACGAGCGCGAGATCGCCAAGGCCAAGGCCGTCGCCGCCGGCAAGCCCGAGGCCGTCGCCGAGAAGATGGTCGAGGGGATGATCGGCAAGTGGTACGGCGAGGTCGTCCTCGTCGACCAGACGTTCGTCAAGGACGACCCGAAGAAGGTTTCCCAGGTCATCGCCGAGCGCGGCGGGAAGGACGCCGGTGTCGTCCGTTTCGTCCGCTACAAGGTGGGTGAAGGAGTCGAGAAGAAGCAGACCGACCTCGCGGCCGAGGTCGCCGAGCTGACGAAGTAGCGAGCGAGCCGATGGGCGCCGAAACGGGCCAGCCGGTCTACCGCAGGGTCCTCCTCAAGCTCTCCGGGGAAGCCCTCCTCGGAGGGCAGCCCTTCGGCATCGAGCCGGCGATGGTGGCCCGCATCGCCGACGAGGTCGTCGCGGTCGCACGAATGGGTGTTCAGGTCGCCGTCGTCATCGGGGGCGGGAACATCATTCGCGGCGTCTCCGCCGCCACGCAGGGAATCGACCGGGTCACGGGCGACAACATGGGGATGCTCGCGACGGTCATCAACGCGCTCGCACTTCAGGACGCCACCGAGCAGCGGGGCGTGCCGACGAGGGTCATGACGGCCTTCGAGGTCCGCTCCGTCGCCGAGCCGTTCATCCGGCGTCGTGCGGACCGCCACCTCGAGAAGGGACGGGCGATCATCCTTGCCGGTGGGACCGGGAATCCCTTCTTCACGACCGACTCGGCGGCCGCGCTCCGTGCGAGCGAGCTGCGCGCGGATGCAATCCTGAAGGGGACGAAGGTCGACGGCATCTACAACGCCGACCCGAAGAAAGACCCTTCCGCCGTGCTCCTCCCGCACGTCACCTACCAGGAGGTCCTCGAGAGGCGGCTCGGCGTCATGGACGCCGCCTCCATCGCCCTCTGCCGGGAGAGCCGTATCCCGATCCGCGTCTTCAACCTCCTCGTCCCCGGAAACATCCAGCGCGTCGTCCTGGGTGAGCCGATCGGCAGCACCGTCGACACGGGCGAACCCGCCAACTAGACGATTCCAGAGAAGACCAGAGAAGACCAGAGAAGACCAGAGAGGAGAGAGCCGATGCCCCTCGCCGAGATCCACAGGGAGACCGAGCGCCGGATGGTGGGATCGATCGACGCCCTGAAGGCCGAGCTGAAGCATCTTCGGACGGGTCGCGCCTCCGTCGCGCTGCTCGAGGGCGTGCACGTCGAGTACTACGGCACGGCCACGCCGCTCAATCAGGTCTCGAACCTGTCGACCCCCGACGCCACGCTCATCCTGATCCAGCCCTGGGAGGCCCAGCTCTGCCCGGTCATCGAGAAGGCGATCCGCAACAGCGACCTCGGGCTGAACCCCAGCTCCGACGGCCGGGTCATCCGCGTGCCGGTTCCCTCTCCGACGGAGGAGCGGCGCAAGGAGATCGTGAAGAAAGCCCACACGCTGGCCGAGCAGGCGAAGGTGGAGATCCGCCACCACCGGCACGATGCCAACGACAAAATCAAGAAGGAAGGGAAGGGCTCGGCGATCTCGGCCGACGAGGAGAAGCGCGGCCTCGACGAGATCCAGAAGCTGACCGACCGGTTCGTGGCCGAGGTCGACTCGATCGTCAAGGCCAAGGAAACCGACATCCTCGCCCGGTAGCGTGACCGTCGTCGCGCTGATCCCCGCGGCGGGCCTCGGAGCCCGGTTTCACGACGCGGGGCCGAAGGCCCTCGTGCGGCTCGCGGGCAAGCCTTTCCTCGTCCACGCCCTCGAGCGGCTTGCGGCGTCCGGACGGGTCGGCCGGGCCGTGGTCGCGATCTCACCCGGGAGCGAGGCCGTCTTCGCCGAGGCCCTCGCCGGCTTCGCCGGGATGCCAGTGACGACGACGCCGGGCGGCGAGACGCGCCGCGACTCGGTCGTCGCCGCCTGGAGGGCCTCGTCTGCAGGCGAAGACGACCTTCTCTGCATCCACGATGCTGCCCGGCCGCTCGTCGACCCTGTCGACGTGGCGGCCGTCATCGCGGTCGCGGCGGAGCACGGAGCCGCCGTAGCCGGCAGCCCGGTCACCGACACGGTCAAACGGGTGAGGGGCGACGTCGTCGTCGAGACGGTGCCGCGTCACGACCTCTTCGCCGCGGCGACGCCCCAGGTGATGCGCGCCGGCCTCTTCCGCGAGGCGGTCGAGGCGGGTCTCGCCGACGCCACCGACGACGTCGAGCTCCTCGAGCGGCGTGGCGTCGTCGTGCGGACGGTCCTCACGTCCCGCTGGAACGTGAAAATCACCTACCCCGAGGATCTGGCCCGGGCCGAGGCGTGGCTCATGGCGGGGCGGCCGTGAGCCTGCGGATCGGACAGGGGATCGACGCCCACCCCCTCGTCGCCGGGCGCAGATGCGTCCTCGGAGGCATCGAGATCCCGTCCGACGCCGGCCCCGACGGGCACTCCGACGGTGACGTGGTCCTCCACGCGCTCGCAGACGCTCTTCTCGGAACGGCGGCGGCCGGAGACCTGGGAAGCGTCTTCGGGACGACGGACCCGAGATGGAAGAACGCCACCTCGTCCCGCTTCGTCACGGAGGCGCTCGAGAGGGCCGGGCGCCCCGCGGTGGTGAACGTGGACGTCACGGTCATCGCCGAGCGTCCCCGCGTCGGGCCCTACCGCGACGCGATGCGCGTGTCGATCGCCGCCCTCCTCGGCATCCCCGTCGAGCGCGTCTCCGTGAAAGCGTCGAGCGGTAACGGCATGACCGGGTTCGGACGGGGCGAAGGGGTCTTCGCCTCGGCCGTCGTTCTCGTCGAGGCCCCGTGATCGTCGCCGGCTTTCACCCGGTGGCGGCGGCCCTGGCCGAGCGACCCGAGGCCGTCGAGGCGCTCCTCCTGCAGGAAGGGCGGCGCGACGGGCGGGCGCGCGAGCTGGAGCAAACGGCGCGCGCAAAAGGGATTCTCGTCCGCCACGTTCCCCGCGAGGAGCTGGACCGGACAGCGGGGAAGGCTCACAACGGTGTCGCGGCCCGGGTGGCGACGCGGGACTACGACCCGATCGAAGAAGCGCTCGGCGGCGAGCCGGGAAGCCGCCTCGTCCTGTTCCTCGACGAGGTGACCGACCCGGGGAACCTCGGCTCGATCCTCCGGACGGCTGCCGCGGCGGGAGCCTCCGTCGTCCTGCCCGAACGGCACTCCGTCGGCCTGAACGAGTCGGTCTCGAAGGCCAGCGCCGGGGCCCTCGAGCGGGTGAAGGTCGCCCGCGTCGGGAACGCAGCACGCTTCCTCGAAGACGCGAAGACCGATCGCTTCTGGGTCTACGGTGCCTCGCCGGAAGGCGAGCCGCTCTGGGACGTCGATCTGACCGGAGACGTCGTCCTCTGCCTCGGGGCCGAGGGGCCGGGCCTGCGCCGTCTCACGCGCGAGACCTGCGACCGGCTCGTGGCGATCCCGATGGCCGACGGCGCCGGCTCGATGAACGTGGGGGTCTCCGCCGCCGTGTTCCTCTTCGAGGTCCTTCGGCAACGCCGGGCGAAGGGGCCGGGCTGACCGCCCGACGGCGGCGTGGTGGGACGGGACCGCCATTCCCCCCTTTGAGGCGTTCCGGGCACGAGAATCGCTTGACGGAAGATCCGAGCGCTGATATACACCACGGTTCGCGCCTCTCGGCTTCGGCCGGGTGCTCGGCCGGGGCTTCGGGTGCGACGGGCTGGCGTAGCTCAACTGGCAGAGCAGCTGATTTGTAATCAGCAGGTTGCGGGTTCAAGTCCCATCGCCAGCTCCACGGTCGACTCCGGAGACGGCTCCGGGGCGGTCCGCGGGAAGGAGAATCCAGAGACGGACGAATGCGTGGGTAGGTGGCCGAGTGGTTAATGGCAGCAGACTGTAAATCTGCCGCGCTTAGGCGCTACGGGGGTTCAAATCCCTCCCTGCCCACCAATAACTCCGACATCGGTTCCGGCCCGGCGAGGGGTGCGGACCCGCCAGGAGCCACCAGTGACCGGGCCCACGTAGCTCAGTTGGTAGAGCACGTCCTTGGTAAGGACGGGGTCAGCAGTTCAAATCTGCTCGTGGGCTCCAGAGACCTCCCCCGGGCGCGAAGCCCCGCCCGGGAAGAGGAAGACGAAGGGCCGGAAAGATACTGGCGGGAGTAACTCAGGGGTAGAGTCACAGCCTTCCAAGCTGTTGGTCGCGGGTTCGAATCCCGTCTCCCGCTCCAACCCTTCCCGGGAAGCGGGAAGACCGGAGTCAAGAGGGAGCCGGGGCGGGCCGCGGGGATGGCGAGGAAGCGGAGAGAGCGATGCCGAGAGACCTGATCAGCCTGGCGTGCGGCGAGTGCAAGCGCCGGAACTACACGACGACGAAGAACAAGAAGACTCACCAGGAAAAGCTGGAGGTCGCCAAGTACTGCCGTTTCTGCAGAAAGCACACGGCGCACAAGGAAGGCAAGGTCTAGGACCACCAGGACGTGCGAAGGGGTGTAGCTCAATTGGCAGAGCAACGGTCTCCAAAACCGTAGGTTCGGAGTTCGAGTCTCCGCACCCCTGCCACTTTCCCCGCCGTGGAGGCGGGCCGGACGCCACGGAATGGGCGGCGCGGCGCCGAGGGCGCAAGGAAGACGGATCGAATGAACCTCACCGAGCGGTGGAAGACCTTCAGGGAGTTCCTCGTCGACGTCCGCAAGGAGATCGGCAAGGTCAGCTGGCCGGATAGAGACGAGGTCGTCGGTACGACCACGGTCGTCATCGTCTACACCGTCATCGTCGGCGTGTTCCTCTTCACGGTGGACGCGGCGATCACGCCTGTCATCAACTGGTTCTTCGCCAGTTTCGGCCAGTGAGCCGCCGAGGCCTCCAGAGATGACCGAATACGACGACTCCCCGGCCCCCTCCGACGCCACTTCGGTGGCGCCGTCGATGGACTGGTACATCGTCCACACCTACTCGGGGTTCGAGGACCGGGTCGTCCAGGAGCTGACGAACCGGATCAAGGCTCAGGGCATGGAATCCCAGTTCGGCGAGATCCGTGTGCCGAAGGAAACCGTCGTGGAGATGAAGGCGGGGAAGCGCCGGAACGTCGAGCGCAAGTTCTTCCCCGGATACGTCCTCGTTCAGATGGAAATGGCCGACGAGACGTGGCATCTCGTGAGGAATACCCCGAAAGTCACCGGGTTCGTCGGCGGCTCGTCGAAGAGCCCTGTGCCGCTGATGCCGGAAGAGGTCGAGGCGATCCTCCACCACACGGCCGAGTCCAAGGAAAAACCGAAGCCGAAGTACACCTACGAGCGGGGCGAGAAGGTGAAGATCGTCGACGGTCCGTTCAAGGAGTTCACGGGCGACGTCGAGGAGATCAACGTCGAACGGTCGACCCTCCGAGTTCTCGTCACCATCTTCGGCCGACCGACCCCGGTCGAGCTCGAGTTCGTCCAGGTTCAGAAGCAGTAAATCCGGGAAGCCGGCGCGCCGGCGCCCTGAAGAACGCGGGGTCCGCCCCGCCACCGATCGAAGGAACCCACAATGGCCAAGAAAGTCGTCGGGATGGTCAAGCTCCAGATCGAAGCCGCGAAGGCGACCCCCGCGCCACCCGTCGGCACCGCCCTCGGCCCGCAGGGCGTCAACATCATGGACT
The DNA here is from genome assembly GCA_002414905.1 of Holophagales bacterium UBA5066. Taxonomy (GTDB): domain Bacteria; phylum Acidobacteriota; class Thermoanaerobaculia; order UBA5066; family UBA5066; genus UBA5066. The sequence goes on from DIAY01000220.1 coordinate 13,162, forward strand.
TCTGCAAGTCCTTCAACGCGAGGACGGCGAAGGACGCGGGGCTGATCATCCCGGTCGTGGTGACGGTCTACTCCGACCGGTCCTACACCTTCATCACGAAGACCCCCCCGGCCTCGGTCCTCCTCAAGAAGGCGGCCAAGGTCGAGAAGGGCTCGGGTGTCCCGAACAAGACTCGTATCGGGAAGGTCACGATGCAGCAGGTCGAGGAGATCGCGAAACTGAAGTTCCAGGACCTCAACGCCGCCGACATCGAGGCCGCGATGAAGTCGGTCGCCGGAACGGCGCGTTCCATGGGGATTGAGGTCATCGGCTGAGGAGAACGAAATCGTCGCGTGACGGTTTCTCATTGAGACGGTGTACGTGCCGGCGCTGAACCTCTCACGGCGCGCGGCTCCGCGATGCCCGGGGTGCCACCGGGGCTTCTCTTCGCGGGGACGCTGGACGGACGCCGCTCTCGGAAGAGCGGAAGAGACATGACGGAAGGCAAGAAGTACACCGCTGCGGCCGCCCGAGTCGACAGGACGAAGCTCTACGACGTCCAGCAGGCCGTCGCGCTCGTCCGCTCGGCGGCGTACGCAAAATTCAACGAGACGCTCGAGGTCGCCATGCGCCTCGGCGTCGACCCCAAGCACGCCGACCAGATGGTCCGCGGTACCGTCGTCCTCCCGCACGGAACGGGCGCGACGATCCGCGTCGCCGTCGTCGCGTCAGGTGAGAAGGTCCGCGAGGCGGAGGATGCCGGCGCCGACGTCGTCGGAGGGGACGACCTCGTCGCGAAGATCCAGGGGGGATACCTCGACTTCGAGGCCCTCGTCGCGACGCCCGACATGATGAAGTCGCTCGGAAGGCTCGGAAAGGTCCTCGGGCCCCGGGGGCTCATGCCGAACCCGAAGGCCGGAACGGTCACGTTCGACGTCGCCAAGGCCGTCCGGGAGCTGAAGGCGGGCAAGATCGAGTTCCGGGTCGACAAGACCGCGATCATTCACTGCCCGGTCGGCAAGCTGTCGTTTGACGACAAGGCCCTCGCGGAGAACGCGGAGGCCCTGATCGCGGCGATCCAGAAGGCCAAGCCCGCCGCGGCCAAGGGCAAGTACGTGAAGTCGATCTTCTTCGGTTCGACCATGGGCCCGAGCGTCCCGGTCGACCCGACGGTGGCCGACAAGCTCGTCGGGAGGACCGCGTGAACCGCGCCGAGAAGACCGACGCCATCACCCGCATGACGGAAGCCGTGGGGCGTGCTCCCCACGCGTTCCTCATCGACTTCCAGGGGATCAACGTCCCCGACGTCACCGAGCTGCGCCGACAGGTCCGCGCGACCGGCTCGGAGTACGTCGTCGTCAAGAACACGCTCGCCCTGCGCGCCTTCAAGGACGTCCCGATGGGGGCGCTCTCCGAGCACTTCACCGGCATGACCGCGGTCGCCTACTCGGCGACCGACGTCGTCCAGCTGGCGAAAGTCCTTCACCAGTTCGGAAAGACGAACTCGAAGATCAAGGTCAAGGCCGCTCTCGTCGAGGGCCTGCCGGTGCCGGCCTCCGCCCTCGAGTCGCTTGCGAGCCTCCCGACCCGTGCAGAGCTCCTCGGACGCCTCGTCGGCCTCCTCCAGTCGCCGATGCGCCGTCTCGTGGTCGCCCTGTCGACCCCGCAGCGAAAGCTGGCGATGACGATTTCGGCCGTAGCCGAGCAGAAGGGTGCCGCGGCTTCCGACCCGGCCCAGTCCGCGACCGAATAACCCAAAGTACGCGCACGCGCGAAAAGACTAAGGAGAACGTAATGGCCCTTTCCGTCGAGCAGTTCGTCAGCGAAGTCGAGGGGATGTCCGTCCTCGAGCTCAACAACCTCGTCAAGGCCCTCGAAGAGAAGTTCGGCGTCTCGGCCGCGATGATGGCCGCGCCGGCCGCCGCCGCGCCGGCTGCCGCCGCCGCCGTCGTCGAGGAGCAGACGGAGTTCACGGTCTCGCTCAAGGAGGCCGGCTCGAACAAGATCAACGTCATCAAGGCGGTTCGCGAGGTCAACTCGTCCCTCGGCCTGAAGGAGGCCAAGGACCTCGTCGAGAACCTGGGTGTCCTGAAGGAATCCGTGTCGAAGGATGAGGCGGCCGCGATCAAGAAGAAGTTCGAAGACATCGGAGCCAAGGTCGAGGTCAAGTAGTCGTAGTCTGGCGTTTCCCCAACGGGAGACCGTCCGGTGACGGGCGACGATTTTCCAGGGAGCCGGTTCGCCCGGCCCCCGGGAAATCGCGCCGTCGCGCCGGACGGTGCTTCCCTCTTTTCGCGTCACCCCTTTCTCGGCTGAAGGGAGCCCGCTCGAATGGCTGACCGCATGCTCGCTCCGGGGCAGACCCCCCGCCACGATTTCGGCAAGATCAAGACTTTCCTGCCCCTGCCGAATCTGATCGACGTTCAGAGGAGGTCCTACGAGGACTTTCTCCAGATGGACCTGCTCCCTGCGGAGCGAGCCGACGTCGGTCTCGAGGCCGTATTTGACGGTGTCTTCCCCTTCTCCGACTTCCGCGAGACGTGCGCCCTCGAGTACGTCTCATTCCGGATCGGCGACCTGGCCTCTCGCAGCGGCCGTCTCGAGGGTATCCAGCACCTGCGCTTCTCCTGCGAACACTGCGGGGCGACGGTGCGGGTCAAGGATGCGCGGGCCAGCCGCGTCGAGTGCCAGGTGTGCGGGCACCCGAACCCGAACAAGGTCACGGTCGACGAGGTCTGCGGAACTCCGGTCGAGCTCCGCCTTCCCTTCACCGTGGCCGAGTGCCAGGAGCGCGGGCTCACTTACGCCGTCCCGCTCAAGGTGACGTTCCGGCTGAAGGTCTTCGACAAGGAGAACGCCCCGACGGGGAAGAGCGCCCCGAAGGAGTGGCCGATTCGGGACATCAAGGAGGAGGAGGTCTACTTCGGAGACATCCCCCTGATGACGGACAACGGCACCTTCATCATCAACGGCACGGAGCGCGTCATTGTCTCCCAGCTCCACCGGTCGCCGGGCGTCTTCTTCACGAAGGAGGGGGCTCATACCCTCATTGGGAAGATCATTCCGTACCGCGGCTCCTGGGTGGAGTTCGAGATCGACTCCAAGGGCCTCTTCGGCGTCCGCATCGACAGGAAACGGAAGTTCCCCGGGACGGTCTTCCTTCGCGCCCTCGGCCTCGAGAGCGACGAGCAGATTCTGAAGAAGTTCTACTCGGCGGTCGGACTGACGTTCGACAAGGGCAAGGCTCATCTGGTCCTTCCCCCCGACGTCCTCGTGAAGGAGGAGCTGCGCCTCAAGCACCTCCGAGGCCTCAAGAAGGACGGCAGGCTCTTCGCGGACATCAAGCTGAACGCCGACCAGAAGGAGAAGCTCGCGGCCGGCACGCCGGTTACCGTCTCCGTCGACCCGGGCAAGCTCGGCCGGATTCTCTTCGCCGTCGACGTCGTCGACCTCGCTTCAGGCGAGGTCCTCTACGAGGCGGGAAGCGAGGTCCCGGACGACCTCGCCACGGTCATGACGGAGAAGCAGGCGACCCCGGTCGAGGTTCTCTTTCCCGAGTGGGAGCCGATCGGCGAGACCCTCATCGCCACCCTCCGGAAGGACTCCGTCAAGACGAAGCGCGAAGCGCTCCTGGAGATCTACAAGCGGATGCGCCCCGGCGATCCGCCGACGGACGAGAGCGCCAAGAACCTCTTCGTCGGGATGTTCTTCGACCCGCGCAAATACGACTTCTCGCGCGTGGGCCGCTACAAGTTCAACATCCGGATGGGGCTCTCGACGTCCCTCGACCAGAAGACGCTCTCCGCCGACGACTTCTTCGTCGTCATCGACGCGCTCCTGAAGCTCAAGCGGGACATCGGCAAGATCGACGACATCGACAACCTCGGGAACCGCCGCGTCCGTTGCGTCGGCGAGCTTCTCGAGAACCAGTTCCGGATCGGCCTCGTGAGGATGGAACGGGCCATCAAGGAGAAGATGTCGGTCCACCAGGACATCGACTCGGCGATGCCGCACGACCTGATCAACTCCAAGCCGGTTATCGCGGCGATCAAGGAGTTCTTCGGCTCCTCGCAGCT
>DIAY01000220.1:17356-17966 GCA_002414905.1 Holophagales bacterium UBA5066
CATGGACCAGACGAACCCGCTCTCGGAGGTGACGCACAAGCGCCGCCTCTCGGCTCTCGGGCCGGGCGGCCTCTCCCGCGAGCGGGCCGGGTTCGAGGTCCGCGACGTCCATGCCACGCACTACGGGCGCATCTGCCCGATCGAGACCCCGGAAGGGCCGAACATCGGCCTCATCTCCTCGCTTTCGACCTACGCTCGCATCTCCGAATACGGCTTCATCGAGTCGCCGTACAAGAAGGTCCGGGACGGACGCGTCCTCGAGCACTACGAGATCGTCACCGTCGGCGACTCCGGCTGGACGAAGGGCGCCATCGTCGAAGCCTCCGAGATCGAGGCGGCGAACGTGAAGCTGAAGAAGGCCGGCAAGAAGCTCGCTGTGGGGCGTCCGACCGCGTTCTACCTCCCCGCGTGGGAGGAGGAGGACTACTCGATCGCGCAGGCGAACGAGCCGCTCGAAGAGGACGGCCGGTTCGTCAACGACCGCGTCCAGGTGACTCTCCAGGGCGAGTTCAAGGCCGAGCCGCGGGAGAAGGTCCAGTTCATGGACGTCTCGCCGAAGCAGCTCGTCTCCGTCGCGGCCGCGCTCATTCCGTTCCTCGAGCACGACGAC
>DIAY01000279.1 GCA_002414905.1 Holophagales bacterium UBA5066
AAGGCGAGATCGACGCGGACGGAGCCAACGTCGTCCTCCTCTTCCACTCCCTTACCGGCTCTCCCGCCGACCTCGGCGGGTGGGCCCCGTTCGTCGGACCGGGGCTGCCGATCGACACACGCCGGTTTGCCGTTCTCGCCCCGAACCTCCTGGGATCCTGCTACGGCACCCGCTTCCTCCGCGGGGCCGGTCACGCCGGAGCGCCCCTCGCCGTGACGACGCGCGACATGGCGCGTCTCGCCGGCCTTCTCGTGACGGCCCTCGGCCTGCCGAAACTGGCCCTCGTCGCCGGGGGCTCGCTGGGTGGAATGGTGACTCTGGAATACTGCGCGACGTTTCCGGAGGCGTCACGCGCGGCAATCTCCTTCGCCGCTCCCGCATCTCCTACGGCCTGGGGTGCCGCCTGGAATCACGTCCACCGGACCGCGATCCAGGCCGCGCCCCGGTCGGGTCTCGCCCTCGCCCGGATGGTGGGGATGCTCACCTACCGGACGCCGGGAGAGATCGAGCGGCGCTTCCGCCCGGCCGGCCCGGCCGCCAACTCCGTCCGCGACTATCTCGAGCACCACGGCGAGAAGCTCGTTCGCCGCTTCACGACGAAGAGCTACCTGACGCTCCTCGATTCCATCGACACGCACAACGTCGCCCGGGGCCGCGGCAGCGTGGGGCGAGCGCTCGTCCCGTTCCACGGAGCGCTCTCGGGCGTCGGAATTCCGGGCGATCTCCTCTACCCGCCCGAGGAGGTCCTCCGCTGGACCCGCGCCAGCGGCGCCGCCTACAGGGAGCTCACCTCCCCGAGCGGCCACGACGCGTTCCTCCTCGAGACGGACGCGGTCGGGACCATTCTCGCCGATGCCCTCGATCCGGAGTCCGCCGCTGTGAATCGTCTCCCTCCGCCCCGCGCCCGGCCGAGCACCTGCGCGGTGCTGGAGTAGCGCCCTTCTCGGGTAGCCGAACGCGCAGCTCGCCTTCCGCCTGCTGCGCCGGGCTACTTCAGCCGCTCGCGAAGGAACGCCAGCGTCGCCGCCCAGGCCTTCTCTGCTGCCTTGCGGTTCGCACCCTCGCGCCCCGCCTGCTGCCGAAGGAACCCGTGACCGGCCCCTTCGTAGAGGTGCGCTGTGAACGGCTTGCCGAGCTCCTTCATCTCGGCCTCGGCCATGGGGATCGTGGCGTTCACACGCGCGTCGTCGGCGCCGTAGAAACCGAGGACCGGCGCGGCGATCTTCGCGTAGGCCGCGGGTTCCGCCGGAGAGGAGCCGTAGTAGACGACCGCCCCGTCCAGCTTCGGCTGCGCAACGGCGTACGCGAAGCTCATCGACCCGCCCCAGCAGTAGCCCACCGACGCGCTCTTTCCATTTGCCGCGGGGAGCTTCAGCGCATGGGCGCGAACGACGTCGAGGCGGGCAGCGACCTGCTCCGGTGTCAGCGTCCGGATCGTCTTCGTCACGTCCGCCCCGAGTGCCTCGGAGCCGCCCCCGTTCGGGCCGAGACCCGAGAGGAGGTCGGGGGCGAGCGCGATGAAGCCGTCCTCGGCGAGCTGGTCGGCGACGCCCCTCACCCAGTCGGTCAACCCGTAGATCTCGTGGATGACGACGACGACGCCCGCCCTCGCCTTCGACTCGGGGTAGACGACCCAGGTCAGGAGCTTCGTCCCGTCGGCGAGCGGGAGGTCGATCCACTCGCCGTGCCGCGGGCTCTTCGCGAGGGCCGCCTTCGCACCGTCGGCATCGGGCGGGATCGCCTCGTTCGGCGGAAGAGGGGGGACCGTGGCGGCTGGCGCCGGAGTCGCCACCCCGGCCGCGTGATGAGCGTGCGGATCCTCCTGGCCGGGAAGTGAGGCGGTGGAAAAGAGCAGCGCGAGGGCGAGGATCGCGGGCGTCGTTCTCATGGTCTCCTCCTGGCGTCGTTTCCGGGTCCGATCGGCGGGCGGATTCTACGGTCGGACCGGACGGGTGATGACGGCTCCGGCCCGCGGAGCCATACTCCCCGAGGGGTCCTGCCCGCGGCCTGCGGAGACCGGGCCTCCCGGGAGGGCGTCATGGACGTACCGTCGATTCGTCCCATCGCCGAGGTCGCCCGTGGCCTCGGGCTCCCGCCAGAGCGTCTCATCCCCTGCGGTCACGACAAGCTGAAGGTCCGGCCCGCCGCGGTGGGGGCCTCGAACCCGCGCGGCCGCCTCGTCCTCGTCTCGGCGATCACGCCGACCGACGCCGGCGAGGGGAAGACGACGATGTCCATCGGCCTCGCCCAGGGACTCGCCCGCCTCGGCCAGAAGGTGTGCGTCGCCCTGCGCGAGCCTTCCCTCGGGCCGACGTTCGGGATGAAGGGTGGGGCGACCGGAGGAGGCCGCGCCTGCCTCGTCCCGTCCGACGACATCAACCTCCACTTCACGGGCGACTTCCACGCGGTCACGTCCGCCCACAACCTCCTCGCCGCGTTGCTCGACAACCACATCCACCGCGGCAACCGCATGGACATCGACCCGAGACGGGTCTTCTGGCGCCGCGTCCTCGACGTGAACGACCGCGCCCTCCGTAACCTCGTCATCGGGCTCGGGGGCGTCCTGCAGGGGGTCCCGAGGGAGACGGGTTTCGACATCACTCCCGCCTCGGAGGTCATGGCCGCCCTCTGCCTCGCCGAGGACGCCGAAGACCTCCGGCGACGCCTCTCCCGGATCGTCGTCGGCCTGACCTTCGAGAAGCGCCCGGTCACTGCCGCCGATCTGAAAGCGACGGGCGCCATGCTCGCCCTGCTCCGCGACGCCCTCCACCCGAATCTCGTCCAGACCGGCGAGGGAGTCCCGGCGTTCATCCACGGCGGGCCCTTCGCGAACATCGCCCACGGTTGCAGCTCCGTCCTGGCGACGAAGACCGCCCTGTCGCTCTCCGACTGGGTCGTCACCGAGGCCGGCTTCGGCTTCGACCTCGGCGCGGAAAAGTTCTTCGACATCAAGTGTGTCTCAGCCGGCCTCGACACGGCCGCTGTCGTCCTGGTGGCGACGGTCCGCGCCTTGAAGCGGCACGGAGGCGTGGAGAAGGCCGCGCTCGACCAGCCCGACCCCGGCGCCGTCGAGCGGGGCCTCCCGAACCTCGCCAAGCACCTCGAAAGCATCAAGGTTTTCGGCGAGGTCCCCATCATCACGCTCAACCGGTTCGGGACGGACACCAGGGAGGAGATCGAGGTCGTGCGTCGTGCCGCCGCCGGGTGGGGCGCACCCTTCGCGGTCTGCGAGGCGTTCGAAAAGGGAGGTGAGGGAGCCACCGAGCTGGCCGCCACCGTCGTCGCCCACGCCGAGACGAAATCGAAGCCGTTCCGCCCGCTCTACGGCCGCACCGACCCGCCGAAGGAGAAGATGGCGAAGATCGCCCGTTACATGTACGGGGCCGACTCCGT
>DIAY01000093.1 GCA_002414905.1 Holophagales bacterium UBA5066
CCCGCCCACATGAAGATCTGGCCGAAGACGGGACGGCCGTCCTTCGTCGCGGGGCCGGTCGCCACGAACGAGGAGCACTTGTGCGCGCGCTCGGGGATCTTCGCCTCGTCTTCGGAGGTCAGGAAGCTTCGCCCCGTCAGCGCGTGGGGCGTCGTCCGGAGGGCGGACCTGGCGTAGTCGAGGTCGATGGAGGAGTTCATCGTCACGACGTCGAGGAGGTCGACGGGGCGGCCGTCGATCTTCGCTCCGGCCTTCGCCGCGCCGTCGGCGATTCCCTTCATCTCGAGGAGGTACTCCTCCTCGAACTTGCGAAGGAAGACGGCGTCGGCCATGAAGCGCATCTGGGCCCAGGCTGAGGGCCCGTCCTTCGGGTCCTCCTGGATGCCGAGCTTCTTCGCATAGACGGCGATCTCTTCCGAGAGGAGCGTCCCGTACTGGAAGCCCCGCGTGTAAGGCTCGCCCTCTATATGGACGTAGATCCAGCCCTTCTCGTCGTAGCGAAAGGCGGGGCCGTGCCAGCGGACCGTCTCCATCGGGACGAGCTGGCGGACGTCGGTCACCTCCTCGAGCGTCACGTCGTCGAACCAGACGGTCCCGGTCGCGGTGCCGTTCAGGCCGAGGTGGAGGCGGACCCGGTCCTTCGAGGCTGTCGCGACGAAGAGCGTCTCGACCTTCCCGAATGGGCGAGTCGCGCCGCTGGCGGGTGAGTGGTTCGTGAAGGGAAACGAGGCCATCGTGAGCGCCGCGGCGACCGGAGTCGGGTATCTTCCCGCCGGGTCGGAAACGACCTTCTCCGTCTTCACGAACGCGGAGAGACGGTAGACGTGCCCCACGTCGAGCCGCACCTCGGCCGAGGAGACGATGATCGACGCCGGGGTCGGGGCCGAGAGCCGAAGGCTGGCGGCACCGCCGTGGGCAACCCCGGCGTCGCGCGAGACGGCCCCCTCCTGCACGGGCGCGCCGGCGACGCTCCACGAGCCGGCGAGAGGGCCCGCGGCCTCCTCGAAGCCTCCGTTCGGAAGGAGTGGCGGCGCAGCGGCGGCAAGCGGCCCGGCGGCGGCGAAAGCCGTGAGGATGATGGCGGCGACGGGAACAAAGCGGATCTGCACGAGGCCCCCTTCAAGAAGACGGAAGATCCTAACTCGCCCGCCTCAGTAGGGCCGGCCGAGGAAGACGTAGAGCGACGTATTCCCGCCGTAGCCGATACCGAACCCCGCGTAGATGGGCCCGAGAACGGTATCGGCCCCGGCGAAGAGTCCCCCCGCGGGGCGGGCTCCGTCGAACCCGGTGTCCTCCCTGCGCGCCCAGACGCGTCCCGTCTCGAACGTGCCGCCGACGTAGACGCCGCGCCCGAGGCGCGTCGGCAGGCTCGCGATCCGGCGCTGAAGCGACACGGCGGCGTAGGCCGCCCGCTCTCCGCCGACGACCTCGCGGGAGAGGGCCGCCATCCGCGTGAAATCGGACAGCGTGAAGAGAAGGTAGACGGGAGGATGGCTCCCCATCGTGTCCTCCCAGCCGCCGGTGAGGAGGACCGTCGAATGGGCGCCGGCCGGGATCGCGTGGGTGCCACGGAACAGGAAACGGTTGAACGAGCCCTCCGAGCCGAGCTCCGGCCGGAAGGCCTCGATCCGGGCCGAAGCGATGGTGCCGTGGCGCGGGAAGTTGAGGTCGTCGAGAGTGTCGACGCCTGCGGTCGCGAAGACGCCTCCGAGCTCGAGATCGAGCTTCTCGAACGGGATGTTCGTCACGAGCGGCTCGCCGATCCCCGTTCCCCGGGCGACTCCGGCGCGCACCTGCCCCCACGAACCGAGGGAGATCCCCGCGTCGACGGCTCCCTGCAGGAGGGTGACGCGCCCCTCGCCGACGAGCCCCTCCGGCATCGAGATCCGTCCGAGCGAGCGGCTGTAGGCGACCTCGACGCTCGAGAAGAACCGGCCCCGGTAGTCGAGCGGCTGGTAGAGCTGGGCGCGGACTCCCGGAACGGTGCCGAGCTCCAGCGTCGCCTTCAGCTCGCCACCCAGCGAGTTGAGCTGCATCGCGTGGACGGTGCCCCGCAGGGAGAGCGTCGCGTCGCCGTCGAAGTTCGCCTCGAACCCGCTGCCGACCCTCAGGAACGTCGGGCCCCACGACTTCGGCTTCGCGTCGATGACGAGAACGTTCCTCCCCTCGTCGCGCAGGAGGCGGAACTCGACCGTCTCGAAGACCCCCATCTCGTAGATCCGGTCGAGGTCTCGCCGCAACAGCGCCACGTCCAGGGGCCGGCCGGCCCTCGTCTCGAGACGCGCCGACACCTGCCTCGGGTCGACTCCGGCGCTCACGGTCTGAATGGAGTCGACGACGGGAGGTGCGGGACGCCAGCCTTGCAGCCTCTCCCGGTAGGTGCGGTACTCCTCCTCCGGGAGCGAGAACGCGGAGAGCTCCTTCGCCATGGCTCGCGCGGCCTCCGCTCCCCGCTGCACGAGCAGCCCCCCGCGCGCGAAGTCCATCGACGGGATGTCGGCCACGCGCGGCGCCACGACGACGGTCGCCCGGAGACGTGACTTCGCCACGTTCTCCCTGATCGGGAGGTTCGCCATGCGGCTCAGCACACCACTGAACGACTTCAGCTTCTCCAGGTCGAACTTGTCGCTCGAGACGTCGACGGCGACGATGACGTCGGCGCCCAGCTCTTCCGCTTCCGTGACGGGGAGGTTCTCGACGAGCCCTCCGTCGACGAGGAGGTGTGCGCCCCGCGGGACCGGCGAGAAGGCGCCCGGGATCGACATGCTGGCGCGCATCGCCTCGGCGAGGCTCCCGTCCGACAGGACGACTTTCCCTCCCGTGACGATGTCGGTGGCGACGCAGCGAAAGGGGATGGGGAGGTCGTCGAAGCTTTCGATACCGACGGTCCCGAGGGTCAGCGCCTTTAGCAGGAAGCCGAGCTTCTGCCCCGCGATGAGGCCCGACGGGAAGGCGATCCCCTTCCGCGTCAGGCCCATCTCGAGATCGACGTAGTTCAGGGCGTCGTCCTGCTTGCGCCGGAAGGAGAGCCGGTCGCGCGAGGGCCCGTCGCTGAGGAGATCCTCCCAGTCAGTCGTCAGGACGATGCGTTCCATCTCCGCCGGCGACATTCCGGAGGCGTAGAGGCCGCCGACCACGGAGCCCATGCTCGTCCCGGTGACGACGTCGACGGGGACCCGCAGCTCCTCGAGCACCTCGAGGACGCCGACGTGGGCGAAGCCGTGGGCCGAGCCTCCCGACAGGACGAGACCGACTCGCGGCCTCTTCGGGGTCTCGGCCGGAGAGGGACGAGCGGCAAGGACGAACGCGAGGGCGAGAGCGCCCCCTGTGGCCCGGCGCATCGGGGTCATGATAGCCGTGCGTGAGATAGGCGCTCCGTAGGACACTACGCAGGACACCATTGCACTCTCGGCTCAGGAGGTCCCCGGATGTCGAAATCGATCACAGCCCTCGTCGCAGCCCTGTTCCTCACCCTGGCCTCGTTCGCGGCCGCGGCGCCGCCCCCTAACGACACCTGCACCGCCGCCACCACGATTCGCGGCTTCGAGCTTCCGTTCACCCAGGTCCTCGACACGACGCAGGCCACCTCCGACGGCGACCCCGCGGTCGCCTGCGTCTCACCCGCCCCGGGCAAGTCCGTCTGGTACACGTTCCGTCCGGAGACATCTGATTCCTACGCTTTCGAAACCGCTGGAAGCACGCCTGCCGGCTACTATCCCGTCCTCGCTCTCTTCACGGGAGACTGCGGCGGCCTGACACCCGTCGCCAATGCGTGCGGACGCGGCCGGCTCGTGGCCTCACTGTCGGCCGGCACGACCTACATGCTCCTCGTTGCCGGAGCGGCGGTCGTGGTCGATCCGGAGGTCCGGATCGCCGCCAACGGCGTCGACCTCTGCCCCAGCGGCCCCGGCCCCGGCGGCGGAGCCTGCGGCAGCGTCTTCGACGTGCGGGTCGGCGACCAGCTTTCCGCCCGGGTCTACAACGGTATGACCGGGACCCTCCTGACGACCGGATCGTTCACCTGGAGCCTCGGGACGAACGCGAACCCGGCCACGGCCACAGGTCCGTCAGCCGCCTTCGCGTACACCGCGCCCGTGGCTTCGACGAACGTCGTGCTGACGTGGACTCCCCCGGAGCAGAGCCCCATCAGCCGCCAGGTGACGATGATCGTCACCGGCGCCTCGGGCCTTTCCCCGCTCCAGCGCTCGCCCGACGGGCCGTTCCCGCTCGCCGCCGGGGAAACCGCCACGATTCCGACGGCCGGAGGCGTTCTGAGGCTCCTCGTCCAGCGCGACGCACCCGTGTGGCGATACACGAGCATCGTCCCCTCCGTCGCCAGCGTCACGAATGCGGCAGGGATCCCCTACGTCTCCGACTTCTCCGTGTCGAGCACCCAGTCGGTCGAAACCATCGTCGGCCTCGAGCTCCTCACGGCGGCCGGCCGCCGCGAAACCTCCCTGATCCGGCTGCCGGCCTACGGATCGAAGACGATTCCCGACGTCGTGAAGACGGCCTTCGGCCTCGAGCAGGCGTTCGGATCGCTGCTCGTCTCCTCCACCGGATACATCACCTCCGGCGCCAGGACGTGGGCCCCCGTCGCCGGGGGCGGCACGAACGGGCAGTTCGCTCTCGCCGGGGACGTTCGCAACCCGACCTCCGCGGCCGTCCTTCTGACAGGAGAGACCGGCGTCCTGACGGGCGTGAGGCAGGACTCGTCCTTCCGGACGAACGTCGGCGTCTACAACCTGACCGAGAAGGAGTGCCTCGTCGAGGTCGAGGCCCGAGACGACAACGGGCGCCGGGTCGGTTCCCAGCTCGTCCTCTTCGTCCCCGCGCTTCGCTACGTGCAGCAGGCGCTCGGTGACGCCACCGGGAACCACCTCCCGTCGGGGTCGGTCCACGTGACGAATGCCACCGAGGGATGCGTCGTCGGAGGGGTCGCCTACGTGATCGACAACGTGACACAGGACCCGCTGGCCGTCGCACAGCGCAAGAAACCCTGACCTGGCCGTCCGCCGGGCGCGCCCTGCGCGCGCCCGGCGGCGTTACGCCGCCGGGGCTCGCCGGAAACGGTAGAGCCGGGCCGGCTCCTTCCCCTTTTCCAGCGCGACGATGAGGGTGCGTCCCTCACGCCGGTACGTCAGCCGAAGCGCCTCCGTCTGCTCGCGCCCTTCGAAGACGGCGACGCCTTTCGCCCTCGCAACGAGTGTCAGCACGAGCGGCGCGTCCTTCTCTTCCCATGCCACGCCCCGCCGGTCGAAGTGCCGGAGGCGCAGGACAACCTTGCCGTCGTCCTCGACCATCGTCAGGAGCTCGAAGACCTTCACGCGTCCCTCGACGGCAAGGCGCCACGTCCCCACCATCGAGTCTCCGGCCGGAGGGCTCCAGCTCTCCTCGGAGAACGTTCCCGCTTCGTTCGAAAGCCACCGTCCCGAGATCCAGGCCACGTCCGCGAGCACGGCGGGAATGGCGGGTCTCCCGGCCGCAGGCGATGCCTGGGCCACCGGAGAGGACCTGGTTGCCGCCGCCAGCGGCCGCGGGACGAGGAGCAGGGCGACGACGGCGATGACGGACTTCAAGGCTACTCCCGAGGCCGGTTCGCGTTCCCCGCGCACTCGGCCCTACATCGAGGCATCGTGGACGATCCGCCAGCCGCCCGGGAACCGGACGAGCGTCAGGAGGGTCAGCCCCTCCGCCGCGGGCTTGTCGGCGTGGGAGATTTTCCATCGCGCGACGAGGCCGATCGCGGCGGCGGCCTTCTTCGCGGGCGCCCCAGCGAGGGCGTCGACCGAGAGCACCTCGAACGAGAGCGTCCCGCGGGCTGCCGAGTCGGGGTAGCGGGCCTTGTAGCGCGCGAGGACCTCGTCGCGCCCCTTCGTGAGCCCGAAGGCCGTCAGGAAGAGGGCGTCGTCGGCATAGACCGCGCAGAAAGCCTCGAGGTCGCCACGGTTCCAGGCGGCGGCCTGCGTCTCGAGGAGGGTTCGGGCCTCCGTCGCCACGGCGGGCGGTGCGGGAACCCGCGTCACGCCGTGGAGCGGCTCGGCCGTGGCGACAGTGGAGGCGAACAGGAGTCCGAGGATGACCGGGAAAAGTCGCGCCATGGGCACATCGTACCCGGCTCCGCCGGCGCCTCTCATCCTCCCCGCTTCGATTCGTCGACCGTGTTCAGGTAGAGGGCCGCAAGGTACTCGCCGAGGCTCGGGGCGAGGTCGACGTAACACCCTTCCGGCGTTCCGTCCCAGCCCGGAAGACCCTCGACATAGGCGACGATCCGCCCGCGGCGCTCCGGCGCGAGGTCGACGTAGAGAACGGAGGTCCCGCCGTCGGCCGCGATCGGGAGAAGGCCCGGCCGGAGACCCTTGAGCCGCCGCTCGACCTCCAGCTCGTGGAGGATGAGGCCGCCGGGCGAGCGCCCGGGAAACGGATATCGCGTCGAGTAGAGCGAGTAGAAGCAGAGCGGAAACGGTCCGGCTTCCGTCGGATGCTCGAACGTATAGTCGAGCTTGCCCCCGTTGGCGCCGGCAAGGAAGGCGAGCAGGTCCAACGGGAGCTTCTCCCCGACGGCGGTCTCGATGGCAGCGATCTCCTCGTCCGTCGGCGCCGCCCGCGGCGCGTCGACCTGGAGGGCAGGAAAGAAGTCTGGTTGCATCCGAGGCCATTCTCTCCGGTCCGTCGGCGCGTGCGGGGCGGTCACGGGGCGGGATGTCAGAGCGTTCCCTGGACGTACCTCAGGTTCGTGAGGGCGACGAGATAGTCCCTTCTGGCCCGCGCGAGGTTCCCCTCCGCCTGCCGGGCGTTCACGAGCGCGTCGTCCACTTCGAGCCGCGTCTTCACGCCGAGCTCCTGGCCCGTCTCCGACATCTCGAGGAGGCGGCGAGCCTGCGAGACGTTCCCCGCGAGCGCCGTCACGATTCCGGCAGCAACCTTCACCTGGTCCAGGGCGGTCCGCACCTCGACGTAGAGGCCGTCACGCGCTTTGGCGAGGTCGAGCCCGGCGCGGGTCAGGTCGCTCCTGGCCTGCACGACCCGGCCGCGCGTGGCGAGCCCGTCGAAGAAGGGGAACGTGAGGTAGACGCCCGTCCCCCAGACCTTCCCGTCGGCCTTGAAGGAGCCCGCGTCGTACCAGGACCAGCCGGCGTTCGCGCGCAGGTCGAGCCGTGGCTTGTCGTCGGCGTTGCGGATCTTCACGAACTCGCGGTAGATGCCGACGGCGTGCTCGAGCCCGCGGACGTCCGGGCGATTCTCGAGGGCCGCCTTCACCGCCTCGTCGAACGACGGGATGACGACCGTCTCGGCCTCGAGCGTCCCCTCGACGTCGATTTGCATCTTCTCCTCGGCCAGGACGAGCCTGAGCCGGTCGAGGGCGATGAGGACCAGGTTCGCAGTCCTCATCACCTCGGGCCTCTGGTTGTCCAGTGCGACGCGGGCGGCGAGGACGTCGTAGTCGGTCGCGGTGCCGAGGGCGTACTTCTTCTCGGCCTCCGCGAGCTGCTTCTCACGCTGCCCGAGAGTCTCCTTCGAGATCGACTCGAGCTGCCGCGCGAGGAGAACGTCGGTGAACGCCTCTGTCACGTCCCGGATCGCCGCCTGCCGGTAGTGGTTCAGCTGATCGTCGGCGGCGGCGATGCCATCCCTGGCCGCGCGGACGGCCGCGCCCACCTTTCCCCAGGCGTAGAGGCTCTGGGTGAGACCGACGCCGGCCGCCTTCGTCGTCTGCCCGGAGGGAAAGAGCCCTCCCGTGAGAGCCGCGAAGGTTCCGTCCCACGAACGTCCGATCGACGCATTGGCCGAAAGGTTCGGAAGCGCCGCGGCGCGCTCCTCGACGTACTTGCCACGGACCCAGTCCTGATAGCTGCGCGCCTTCTCGACGTCGTGGTTCTTCTCGACGGCGATTGCCACCGCGTCGGCGAGCGTCAGGACGCGGGGTGAGGCCGCGGATGCCGTCGACGGCTCGGCCGCGAGCACCGGCACGGAAAGGAGGAGCGCGAGGAGAAGAGCCGTACCGGCGGCCGTCGGTGCAGCCGCCTTCCCGGTGTGGCCGAGCGCCTCCTGCTCGAGGGCGTTCGCCTTCGACCACCGCCGGTGGATCCAGGCGGCGAAGTCGTCGAAGAGCGCGTAGACCACCGGCACGACGAGGAGCGTGAGGACGGTGGAGGTGATGAGGCCCCCGATGACGGCGCGTCCGAGCGGCGCGCGCATCTCGGCCCCCTGGCCGAGACCGAGGGCGAGCGGGAGCATGCCGAAGATCATCGCGAGGGTCGTCATCATGATCGGCCGCAGGCGCGTTCGTCCCGCCGTGATGAGCGCCGTACGGCGGTCCAGGCCCCCCTTGCGGAGGACCTTCGTGTAGTCCACGAGGAGGATCGCGTTCTTCGTGACGAGACCCATCAGGAGGATGAGGCCGATGAGCGACATGATGCTCAGCGTGTCGCCCGCGAGGGCGAGCATCCCCGCCATGCCGACGATCGAGAGCGGGAGTGAAAGCATGATGGAGAGCGGGTCGATGAAGGACTCGAACTGCGCCGCGAGGATCAGGTAGACGAAGACGACGGCCAGAAGCAGCGCCTCGGCCATGTACCCGAAGCTCTCCTCCATCCGCTCGGCCTCGCCGGGGAAGTACACCTTGTAGCCCGGCTCCATATCGATCTTCGCGGCGGCCTCGCGAATCTTCTCTGCCGCGGTGCCGAGCGGAAGCCCGTCGAGGTTCGCGGTCAGGAGAACCTCGCGCGACAGGTCGCGCCGGGAGATCTCCGACGGAGTCGTCGCCCGCTCGGCCCTCACGAGCTCCGAGAGCGGGACGAGGGCCGGCGAGCCCTTGCCCCCGGGGACGGCAATCCTCAGATCGCCGATCTGCGCGACGTCGCGCCGCATCTCGAGAGGAAGGCGGACGCGGACGTCGACCGCCTCCCCCTCCTCGTCTTCGTAGGTCGTGACGGCCTGGCCGCCGACGAGGGCACCGACGGTTCGGGCGATCGCCGGGGTCGAGAGTCCCGCGTCCGCGGCCCGCTCGCGGTCCACGACGAGACGGTACTCGGGGAGGTCCAGCTCGAGCGTCGTCTCGACGTCGACGATGCCGGGAATGCCGTAGACCGCCTTCTTCAATTCGGCCGCGTACGTCTTCAGGAGAGGGATCTCCTCGCCCCGGATCGAGACCATCACCGGCTTCTCGGCGAACTCGTCGCTCTGCATTTCGACGGACGGGATGATCCCGGCGATCGGCGAGATCCGCGTTCGCGCCTCGGCGGCCAGTTCCCGAGCGTGCTTTGTCCGCTCCGACTTCTCGACGAGCTTCACGTAGACGCGCGCGTCGCGCACCGTTCCCATGTCGCCCGCGCCGATCGAGGCGTAGGTGTGCTTCACCTCGGGCATCTTCTTCAGCTCGGCGAGGACCGCCCCGAGGCGGCCGCGCGTCTCTTCGAAGGAGGCGTCGGGCGCCGTCTTGAACTTGATCTGAAATTCGGCCTCGTCAGGGTTGGCCATGAACTCCGACGGCAACGTCCCGAAGAGCACGAGGCCCGCCACGAAGGCCACCGTCGCGAAGGCCAGGACGGACTTCCGGTGGTCGAGCGCCCACGCGATGAGGACCTTGTACCGGTCTGCCGTCCGGTCGAACCAGTCGTTGAAGCGGTCGAGGGCGCGCGCCACGGCGTGGCGCTTCCCGATTCGCTCGACGTCGGGGTCGACCCAGCGCGAGGAGAGCATCGGGTCGAGAGTGAAGGAGACGAAAAGGGAGACGAGGACGGCGAACGCGACCGTGATCCCGAACTGGAAAAAGAAGCGCCCCATGATCCCCTTCATGAAGGCGACCGGGACGAAGACGGCGACGATGGAAAGCGTCGTCGCGAGGACGGCGAGGCCGATCTCGGCGGTGCCGACCCGGGCCGCCGTCATGTGGTCCTTCCCCTCCTCGAGGTGCCTCACGATGTTTTCCCTGACGACGATCGCGTCGTCGATGAGGAGGCCGATCGAGAGGGAGAGCGCCATGAGCGTCATGATGTTCAGCGTCATGCCGAGGAAGTACATGGCGATGAACGAGGAGATGACCGAGATCGGGAGGGTGAGCCCGGTAATGACGGTCGACCGCCAGGAGTTCAGGAAGAGGAAGACGATGAGGACGGTCAGGATGCCGCCGATGATCAGCGTCGTCGTCACGTCGTGGACCGACTCCTTGATCATGACGGAACCGTCCCTCACGACCTGGATCTCCACGGAGGGGGGAAGCTCGCCGCGCAGCTTCTCGACCTCCTTCGTCACCGCGTCGACGACGCCGACCGTGTTCGCCTTGCTCTGCTTGAAGACGTCGATGGCCACCGCCGGCACGCCGTTGACGAGGGCGACCTTGCGCTGCTCCTCGACGGTGTCCCTCACCTCGGCGATCTCCCCGAGGGTGACCGCGACGCCGCCGCGTCTCGCGACGACCATGGACCGGAACCCGGAGACCTCCTTCGGCTTGCCCGAGACGCGGACGGGAATCTCCTGGCCGCCGGCGTCGAGGCGCCCGAGCGGCGTGTTGACGTTCTCGCCCGCCAGGCCCGCGACGACCTCGTCGACCCCGAGGCCGAGAGCGTCGAGGCGGGAGGGATCGAGGTCCACGGCGACCTCACGCTGGCTCTCACCGACGAGGTCGACCTTGCCGATGCCGGGGAGGTTCTCGAGGCGCCGCTTCACCTTTCGGTCGACGAGCGTCGTCAGCTCGCGCGGTGTCATCTCCGAAGAGCGGACCGCCAGCGAGATGACGGCCATGCCGCCGATGTCGAGCTTCTGGATGACCGGTTCCTGGATCCCCTGCGGGAGGTCGTTGCGGATGGCGGAGATCTTCGAGCGGGCGTCCTGCGCCGCGTCGTTGATCTTCACCTCGAGGTTGAACTCGACGATGACCGTCGAGAGCCCCTCGCGCGACGTCGAATAGACGTGCTTCACGCCCGAGATCGGGTTGACGGCCTGCTCGAGCTTCTTCGTCACCTCGCGCTCGACCGTCTCGGGCGACGCGCCCGGGTACTGAGTGATGATCGAGAGGACCGG
>DIAY01000001.1 GCA_002414905.1 Holophagales bacterium UBA5066
GCAAGCGAGGACGGGAGGTGGGGCCTCCTCTCCTACGCCACCGGCACGAGCACGAACGACCTGTGGGCGATCGACCTCGACCGCTACTTCCGCACCGGTGAGTTCCTGAAGACGGACGTGATCGTCGGCTCGGACAGCACCTCGCGCGGCCCGATCCTCGGCGACACGCTCTTCCTCCACACCACCGACGGCGCCAAGAACGGCCGCGTCGTCGCCGTCGACCTCAACGCGCCCGCGAAGAGTGGCTGGAAGGCTCTGATCCCCGAACGCAAGGACGTCACGATCCGTGGCGTCTCCCTGGCTCGCGGCATCCTCGTCGTAAACCTCCTGAAGGACGCCGCGACCCGGATCGAGCTCTACGCCCTCGACGGCAAGCCTCTCGGCGAGCTGCCGCTCCCCGGCATCGGCTCGGCCTCCCTCGCCACCTCGCCGGACCGCACCGAGGCCTTCCTGACGTACACGTCGTTCAACGAACCCTCCGGCATCTACCGCGTCGACCTCGCCACGAAAAAGAGCGAGCTCTGGGAGCGTCCGAAGGTCCCCGTCGACCCCTCGACCGTCGAGGTGAAGCAGGTCTTTTTCGCGAGCAAGGACGGAACGAGGGTCCCGATGTTCCTCGTTTACCGCAAGGGACTGAAGCTCGACGGAACGAATCCGACCCTCCTCTACGCCTACGGCGGCTTCAACGTCAGCCAGACGCCGGCATTCAACGCGACCCTCTTCCCCTGGCTCGAGGCGGGAGGCGTCTACGCCCTCGCGTGCCTGCGCGGCGGCGGCGAATACGGCGACGTCTGGCACGAGGCCGGGATGCTCGGGAAGAAGCAGAACGTCTTCGATGACTTCATCGCCGCGGCCGAGTGGCTCATCGCGCAGAAGTACACGAAGCCCGCGCGCCTCGCCGTCTCCGGCGGCTCGAACGGTGGCCTCCTCACCGGCGCCGTCCTCACCCAGCGTCCCGAGCTGTTCAGCGCCGTCATCAGCGCTGTCCCGCTCCTCGACATGCTCCGCTACCAGTCGTTCCTCATGGCGCGCTACTGGATACCCGAGTACGGCAGTGCCGAGAACGCCGATCAGTTCCTGTTCCTCCGCGCCTACTCCCCTTACCAGAACGTGAAGAAGGGGACGAAGTACCCTGCCGTCCTCCTCACCGCCGGAGAGAACGACTCCCGCGTCCACCCGCTCCATGCGCGAAAGATGGCAGCCCTCCTCCAGGCCTCCACCGCCTCCGACCCCGCCACGAAGCCGATCCTCCTCTGGGTCGACCGCGACGCCGGCCACGGCCAGGGCAAACCCCTCGCCCTGCGCGTCCGCGACGCCGCCGACCAGCGGATGTTCCTGATGTGGCAGCTCGGAATGCTTCCCAAGGAAGCCTCCGCGAAGCGTTAACCCTGGAGAGTCCCCCTTCGGGGGTCTCCCCCTTCGGGGGTCTGGTCTACGCTCTACACTCTGCGCGGCGCCCCGAAAGGGGCGCCGCGCTCTTTTCCCTCAGCGGCCGCGGACCTGGACCGAGACGGCGGAGATCTGATCGATCCTCACGACCGCGTCGAAGAACTCGCGGCCCGACAGATCCGAGAGATGCGCGAGTCCCTTGCCGACCTTCTGGAGCTTGCCGACGACCTCTTCGTCGGCACCCGCGAGGCGGAGGCGCACCGTCTTGCCCTCGAGACGGTGCAGAACGCTCTCCATCGTGTCCTGCTCTTCGAACATCACCTTCTTCTCCAGGCCCGCGGCCGGCTGCTGCCCCACGGACGGCAAGGCCGTGAGCAGAAACCCCGCGGCGAACCCGAATACGACACCCGCCCTGGCGAGTCGTGTCATGGACGACCTCCCGTCTACGTTTATTTCCCGGTGTTTAGACGCGAACTCTAGTACGGTCGGGCGGATTCCGCACCTCACGCGTCGGCGTCCTCTGGCATTACGGAACCCTCTTCGGCAGGCGCGGCCCGTAGTCGGGGTAGGCCGGCCGTTTGAGCTTCACCGGCGGGTTCCTGGCGAGCGCCTCGAGCGCGAGCTGCACGGCGCGGTCGAGCTGCGGCTCCTTCCCCTGCCTCACCAGGGCGGGGTCCTCCTCGACCTCGACGTCGGGAGCGATCCCGACGTTCTCCACCTCCCACGCACCGTCCGTACCGTAAAGACCCCAGCGGGGTGCGGTGACCGAGCCCCCGTCGATCAGCGCGGGGTAGCCTCCAATGCCCACGAGACCTCCCCACGTCTTATTCCCGACGAGGAGGCCGAGCTTCGCTTTCCGGAAGAGCCACGGAAGGGCGTCTCCGCCAGAGCCCGACATCTGGTTGATGAGCATCACCTTCGGTCCAAAGACGGCCTGCTGCGGTTCGACGACGTCCGCCCCTTCGCGCGATGTGTTCGCCATCGTCGGCGTCCGGGCCAGGAGGTCGACGATGTAGTCCGCGATGGACCCTCCGTGATTGAAACGCTCGTCGAGGACCAGTGCGTCCTTGCCGATCTCTGCAAAGTAGTAGCGGTTGAAGTTCGTGAAGCCGCCGGCGAACGTGTCGGGGATGTAGACGTAGCCGACCCTTCCGCCCGACAGCGCGTCGACCCTTTTCCGGTTCTCCTCCATCCAGGTCCGCAGGCGCAGCCCGGCCTCGGAGGCCACGGGTACGACCGTCACGCGACGCGAGCCGGTCCCGTCGGCCTTCGGGCCGACGGTCAGGACGGTCTGCCGGCCGGCCGCGCCGAGGAACGCGCGGTAGACGTCGTCCCCTTCCTTCAGCTCCTTGCCATTCACCGCGAGGAGGAAGTCGCCCTCCTTCACGTCGACTCCCGGCTGCGTCAGGGGCGCCTTCAGCTTCGGGTTCCAGCTCTCACCTTCCAGTATCCGGGAGATCCGGTAGCGCCCCTGCGCCACGGCGAAATCGGCGCCGAGAAGGCCCACGGAGACCTTCTCCTGCTGGGGGACAGCGCCGCCACGCACGAAGACGTGCCCGAGGACGAGGTGGCCGAGCATCTCCTCGAAGAGGAGGTTCAGGTCGTCGCGGCCTCCGATTCCGTCGACGAACGGGGCGTAGAGCTTCTCGGCCGCGGTGAGGTCGAGACCGTGCGCGCCCGGGTCGTAGAGGAAGTCGCGCTCGATGCGCCACGTCTCGTGGTACATCTGCCGCCACTCGGCGCGCGGGTCGACCCACACCTCGAGGCCCTCGGTCTTCAGCGCCCCGTCTCCCGGCTTCGGCGCCTTCCCGGTTGCGACGAGGAACCAGCCCTTCTTCGCGGCGTAGAGCGCCTTCTCCCCGTCGAACGAGACGAGGAACGGAGGCTGCCCGCCGGTGGCGCCGCTTCCGCCGTCGATTCTGTCGAGGAACTTCTCGGCCTTCCGGGTTTTCAGGTCGAAGCGGTGGACCTCGAGCGGCGCCGGGTTGTCGTCACCGAACTCGAGGTAGTCCTCCGCCGCGAGGGCCACGGGAGCCTGCAGGAGGAAGACGACGCCCTCGACCCCGGTCTCGATCGCGACCCAGTTCGCCCGTTCGACAGGGAGCGCCACGATCCGCTGGTCGAGCCCTTCGAAGTCGATCTTCACCTGCTCCGGCGCCTTCTTCGCGTCCTTTCCGGCGTCTTCCGGCGTCGCCGGCTTCGTCGCTCCGGAGACCGCGCCGCCCTTCGCACCCTTTCCGTCCGTCGCCCCCTCCTCGTCGCTCTCCGGCGCGACGGGCGAGGGGAGGTCCTTGCGCAGGACCGCGGCGTAGAGGCTGCTCGTCACGGGCCGGCCCATGCTCGTCATGTCGATCCAGCCCTGGGCGAGCCCGACGTCGGTGCTGGCGAGGAAGAACAGGTACTTCCCGCTCCGGTCGAAGCGCGGCGAGAGCGCGTCGCTGCGTCCGTCGGTCACCGGGCGCGACGTCTTGTCCTCGAGTGAGTAGACGAAGACGCCACGGAGCCGGTTCGGGAGCTGCCTCACGTACGCGATCCAGCGCGAGTCGGGTGACCAGGCCGGGTCGAGATACGAGAAGGGCGTGTCGAAGAGGTCGGAGTCGACCTTCGTCTTCGTCCCCTTCTCGACATCGACGACCCAGAGGTTCATCCGCTTGTCGGTGACGGCGATCTTCCTGCTGTCGGGCGACCAGCGCGGCGCGTAGAAGAACGACGGCGGCAGGCCCAGCTCGATCTTTCTCGCCGGCTCCAGCCCGTCGGGCGCGCGCAGGTGGAGGGCGTACTCGCCCGATTCGTCCGAGAGCCACGCGATCGTCTGCCCGTCCGGCGACCACGCCGGGTCGCGGTCGGCGACTCCCGGGCTCCGCGTCAGGTTCCGCGCGTCGCCCTTCTCGGCGGGAACCGAAAGGACCTCGCCGCGCGCCTCCAGGAGGACCCGCTTCCCCGTCGGCGAGAGCGCGGCGTGGAGGACCTGCTCCGGCTCCACCTTCCGGAATCCGGCACGCACCTGAGGCAGGTCGGCCGAGATCGTGACCGGAACGGACCGTGTCTTTCCGGTGGCGAGGTCGAGGAGCCTCAGCTCGCCGAACTGGTCGTAGACGATCGCCCCCGGGCCGGCCGACGCAGACTTCACGTCGAAGCCGCCTGGGTTCTTCACGACCTCGCGAACCGCGCCCCCCTTCACGTCGTACGAAAAGAGCGTGAACGGTCCGCTGCGGTCGGAGAGGAAGTAGACCGTCTCGCCGACCCACATCGGCCGCAGGTCGTTCGAGTTCTCGCGCGGGACCTTCGTGACCTTCGAGTCACCGAGGTCCGCGATCCAGACGGGCGTCGTCTGGCCGCCCCGGTACTTCTTCCACGCCGCCTGCCACTGCGGGTGCGGGACGTAGGCGAGGCGTTTCCCGTCGGGCGAGTAGCAGGCGTCCGCCCCGGAAGGGAGCGGCAGCTCCTCGGCGGGCCCGCCACCGACAGGCACCGTGAAGAGCTTCGGGAGGTCGCGAGGTGTCCTCCTCATCGACAGGAACAGGACCCGCTTGCCGTCCGGTGTGAACCCGAGGGCCTCGTCGGGACCGGGGTAATACGTCAGCCGGCGGGGCTCGCCGCCGCTCGCCGCAACGACGTAGACGTCCGGGTTGCCGTCGTAGGTGCCGGTGAAGGCGATCGTCGCGCCGTCCGGGGAGAAGATCGGACGCGCGTTGCGGAGTTGCCCGGTCACGAGACGCGTCGCCTCGCCCCCTTCGCGCGGCACCGTCCAGATCTCACCGGCGAATGCGAACGCGATGCGCGTCGCGGAGAGGGAGGGATCCTGGAGGAGCCGCGGCGGCGGCGAGGCGGGCGCCCCGAGGGACGAGCTGAGGACGAGAAGGGCGACGACGTTCGGGACCAGGCGCATCGGGAGTACCTCGGGCGGGGATTCTAGAGGTGCGCGCCTCCGTTCCTGCCGATCGCCACCCACGGGGGGAGAATCTCTCCCGGGAGGCTCCCGATGGACACAGTCGTCTACACCCTCGTGCCGCCCCAGGGGAAGGCTTCGACCGCGCTCTGGATCATGCCGGTCGTCCTCGCCGTCGTCCTCCTCGTGGTGGGCGTCCTCGTGACGAAGACGATCGCCGGGGCGAAGAGCTCGACGTTCGTCCTCTCCTCCTCGGGGCTGACGATCCGGGGCGACCTCTGGGGACGGACTCTCCCGGCCGCACACCTGCGAGGTGCCGCCGCGCGCGTCGTCGACCTGGGGAACGAACCGTCTCTCTCTCCGAGGCGCCGGACTGCCGGCACCGCAATCCCAGGCTACCGCAGCGGCTGGTGGCGACTGGCGAGCGGCGAGAAGTCCCTTCTCTACCTCACGGCACCCGACCGGGTCGCATATGTCCCGACGACGGAGGGGTTCTCGCTCCTCCTCTCCGTTTCAGATCCGGAACGGTTCGTCGAGCAGCTGAGGCGCGTCGCGCCCGCCGGCTGAGGAGTCCGTTCCCGTACCCCTGCCCCGCAGGACGGGACTACACTCGGCGGCAGACGTCCTGAAGTCCTACGGTGCGGGAGGACCCGATGGCTCTCGTCTCCGGCACGCGACTCGGTCCCTATGAAATCCTCTCCCCGCTCGGCGCGGGCGGCATGGGGGAGTCTACCGGGCTCGCGACACCCGGCTCGGGCGAGACGTCGCGATCAAGGTCCTCCCCGACCATTTCTCGGGCGACCAGAGAGCTCTCGCACGATTCGAGAGCGAGGCGAAGGCCGTCGCTGCGCTCTCTCACCCCAACATCCTCGCGCTGTTCGACGTCGGCGAGACGAACGGAGTCCACTACGCCTTCACGGAGCTTCTCGAAGGGGAGACGCTCAGGAGCGCCCTGAGGCGCGGACCGATTCCCTGGCACGAGGCTGCGGAGATCGCAGCGTCCGTTGCCGAGGGTCTCGAGGCCGCACACGCGCGCAGCATCGTCCACCGGGACGTGAAGCCCGAAAACATCTTCCTCTGCTCCACCGGCCACCCGAAAATCCTCGACTTCGGGCTCGCGAAGAAGGAAGCCTCGGCGCGGGACGTCGCCTTCTCGCTGCAGGCCATCGCCTCGGGTGAACGGCTCGCCCCTTCCGCTTTCGACGTTACCCCGCACGAACCGATCGTCGTCTCTGGCAGACACGAGCGCGCTCGAATGAGCGAGCCGCTCGGGCGGGGCCCGCGTAGCGCAGTACGCCCGTACGCGCGGCCGCTCAGGGGCGGTAGGCCTCGACGAGGGCGTCCATCCGTTCGCCGCCCCGCATCAGGCGTGAGCGCTCGAATCCGCCCTCGACGAGCCAGGCAGCGAGCTCCTCGAACGTGAACGTGCCTCCCGCCGCGGTGCCGACGAGCATGTTCACGGCGAAGAGCGCGCCGGCTCGGGGCGCCGTCCGGTCGGATGACATGACGTGGTCTCGGATCACGATCCGCCCTCCGGGAACGAGAGCGTCGTAAACCTTCCGGAAGAGCGCGACGTTCTCGGCGCGGCCGAGCATGTGGACGATTGCGGAGACGAACGCGAGGTCGTGCCCCCCGGGGAAGGCGTCGGTACGAAGGTCTCCAGCGACGAGATCGACCCGGTCGGCAAGCCCGGCCGCTTCGACGTTCTCCCTCGCCAGTTCCACGACGGCCGGAAGGTCGAAGAGCGTCGCTCTCAGGCCCGGGACGGCCCGCACGAACGCCAGGGTGTAGGTCGCCGGCCCGCCTCCGACGTCGAGGAGGCGGCGCGCCTTTCCCGGCTCGACCGCGGAGACGATGCCGTCGGCCTGCGGTGCGGCGACGACGTGCATGGCACCGATGAAGGAGCGCGTCCGCGCATCGCCCTGCGTCGCGCCGAGTCCGGAGGCCGCCACGACCTCCGTCAGACGCGACCAGCGATCCCAGAGATTCACGGAGTGGAGGGCGAGCGGGAGAAGGCTCCCCTCGCCGGTCGAGGAGAGCAGTGAAACGAGCGACGGGACCGTCTGCCACCGCCCTTTCGCCTTCTCGACGAGGCCCATCGCGGCGAGGGCGTCGAGGAGGATTGCGAGCCCCCGGGCGTCGGCCCCGGAGGCCTCGACCGCCTCCGCGAGCGAGAGAGGGCGACGGGCGAGGAGGGTGAAGAGGTCGAGCTCAGCGGCCGTCAGGAAGACGCGCGTCTCCATGAAGCCCCGGGCAAGGGCGGCGAGCGATTCGGGCGTGTGGGCCATTACAGACCTCCCTGGGGGTCAGGTCTTGATTTTCCATTCTACGAGCCGGCGGTATCACCGCTTCCCGCCCGCCACCGCGAGCGCGATCCCGCCGAGGATCGCCGCCGCCGACAGGCCGAGCCGGAGCGAGACCTCCTCGCCCAGGAACGCGACGCCGCCGAACGCCGCGAGCGGAGGGACGGAAAGCTGGACGAGAGCCGCTCGTGTCGCCGTCAGGTCCCTCAGCGCCGCGTACCAGATCGCGTAGCCGAAGCCGGAGGCGATAGCTCCGGAAGCGACGGCAAGCAGAAACCCGGCGGGCGTGACGCGAAACGGTACGACGGGAGCGGCCACGAGACTCGCGAGGAGGACCATCGGCACGGCCCACGCGAACCGCGTCGCGGTCGCCGCGAGCGGGTCGCCCCGATTCGTCCTGCCGGTGAGGGAGTAGACACCCCAGGCGACGCCCGCACCGAGCATCAGCAGCGTGCCGGCGAGATCCCCGCCTCGCGCGCCCGGCAGCGTGAGGGCGAGCAGTCCCGACACGGAAAGCACGAGTCCGGCCCACTCGGCGGGGCGGGGCCGCTCCCCGCCGGCGAGCCCGCGTCCCACCATCGTCACCTGGACCGCGCCGAAGAGGAGAAGAGCTCCGAGCGCCGCCGGGATCCTCACATACGCGAGCGAGAAGCCGAGCGCATACACGAAGAGGCCCGCGGACGCCCGGAGGTCTCGGGAGGCCGGAGCGGCCGGGCCGCGGACCCTCAGGAGGAGCGCCAGTGCGAACGCTCCCGAGGCGATCCGGATCGTCGTGAAGGTCGCCGCGTCGACGAGCCCGGGTCCGAGGGCCGCCCGGCAGAGGACGGAGTTCGCGGCGAAGGCGGCCATCGCCGCCGCCGTCAGAATGACCGTCCGGAACGTCATGGTCCGTACTCTACGGTGGGTGGCCTCGGGCCAGGTCCAGGAGTTTCCGCCATTCGAGATCACGTCCCATCCGGCCGGATCGGCGATCCGTAGACACTCATGAGGTGAACGCCGCGATGAAACCCACCCGCTCGCTCCTCGTTTCCTGGCTCCTCGGCGCCTCCGTCGTCGCGCTCGTGACGTTCTCGTTCGAGGCCCTCTCCGCACGCGAGGCCAGGACGGCCGCCTGCCCGGCGAACAGGGCGATGGTTTCCACGGGAACGACGGATTCCTCGATCTGCCCCGCGATGTCAGGGCACCTCCGATGCCCTGCGACGGGCGTCGCTGCCAGGTCTGCTGATCCTTCCGGCCGCTGCCCGGCGACGGGAGCCACCGCCAGCCCTGCGGAGCCGTCGGGCCGCTGCCCGGCGGGAGGCGAATCGGTCCGCCTGCCCCGGCCGGGCCTTCGCGTCTGACACCAAGGGCGCGGAGTCCGTTTCACGGGTAGAGCGCCTAAGATCGCGCGGTGGCCGGGGAAACGCCCCGGTCGGAAAGGGATCGCATGCGCCTTCGCTCCTTTGCGCCCACCGCCCTCTTCGCGCTCCTCGGCTTATCGCTCTGTGCCAGTGCGGCTCTTGCCGCCCCCGCGTGGCCCACGAAGATGCTGACGCAGCCGGCCCTCTCTGCCGATCGCATCGCCTTCGCCTACGGCAACGACCTCTGGACGAGCCGGCTCGACGGCAGCGGCGTCCAGCGGATCACCTCCGGTCCGGGGACCAAGACGAGCCCCGTGTTCAGCCCCGACGGCTCGCTCCTGGCCTTCAGCGCCGAGCTGGACGGGAACCTCGACGTCTACGTCGTGCCGGCGGCTGGAGGCGTGCCGAAGAGGCTGACGTGGCATCCGGGGCGCGACGTCGTCCAGGACTTCACGCCCGACGGCAAGGCCGTCCTCTTCACGTCGCCACGAGAATCCTTCAACAACAGGCACACGCAGCTCTACACGGTCCCGGTCGAAGGGGGCGTCGAGACGAAGCTGCCGATCCCCTACGCTGCACGGGCGGTCTTCTCGCCCGACGGCAGGACGATCGCCTACGTCCCGAACGGGCCGCGTCACCTCGAGTGGAAGCGCTATCGCGGTGGGACGGTCTCCACGATCTGGCTCTTCGACGTCGCCACTCACGCCATCGTAAAGGTCCCGCAGCCCGAGGGACGCTCCAATGACCTCAATCCGGCCTGGATCGGCGGCACTCTCTACCTCACCTCCGACCGGGACGGCGAGTTCAACGTCTACGCGTTCGACCCGAAGGCGAAGGCTCTCGCGAAAATCACGTCCCACGACGACTTCCCCGTCCTCAATGCCGCCTCCGCGGCCGGAAAGATCGTCTACGAGCAGGCCGGGCGCCTCCACCTCCTCGACCCCGCAACGAAGGCGGCGGCAACCCTTCCCATCACCGTCACGGCCGACCTGCTCGAGAGCCGCCCCCGCTGGGCGAAAGGCGCCAAGTGGGTCCGGGACGCCTCGCTCTCCCCGTCCGGCGCGCGCGTGGCCCTCGAGTTTCGGGGCGAGATCGTCACCGTACCCGCGGAAAAGGGCGACCCCAGATACCTGACGAACACCCCGGGCGCCAACGAGCGCGGCCCGGTCTGGTCTCCGGACGGCAGTCAGATCGCCTACGTCTCCGACGAGAGCGGCGAGTACGAGCTCGTCGTCGCCCCGCAGGACGGAAAGGGGACGCCGAAGAGGATCAAGGTTCCCGGCTCGGGCTTCTACGACCGTCTCTCCTGGGCCCCCGACGGGAAGAAGATCGCCCTCACCGACAACTCGTGGACCCTCTGGGTCGTCGACCTGGTGACGGCGAAATCCACGAAGGTCGCTTCCGAGAGGATCTACGCCCCGCAGAAGACGATCCGCCCGAGCTGGTCACCGGACTCCCGGTGGATCGCCTACACCCTCGCCGGCCCCACGTACATCCGGACCCTCCAGGCCTACGACGTCGTCGCCGGCGCGTCGTTCCCGCTCACCGACGGCCTCTCCGACGTCTCCGACCCGGTCTTCGACAAGGGCGGGAAGCTGATCTGGTTCCTCGCCTCCACCGACGCCGGACCGGTACGAAACTGGTTCTCCCTCAACAACCAGGACGCCCGCGTCACGCGGGCGATCTACGTGGCGACCCTGAAGGCCGGCACGCCTTCGCCGCTCGCGAAAGAGAGCGACGAGGAGAAGGGGGAAGCGGGCAAGGACGCCGACAACAAGAACGCGGACGGGAAGAACGACGCCGCCGCAAAGACAGGCGACGAGAAGGCCGGAAAGGACGCGAAGAAGGCGGAAACGAAGAAGGCCGAGCCGGTCGTCATCGACCGCGAGGGCTTCTTCTTCCGTATCGTCGACCTGCCGGTCGCTCCCGCTGAAATCTCGGCGCTCTCCTCGCCCAACGCGGGCGAGGTCTGGTTCCTGCGTGACGCCGACGGCAAGACGGCCCTGCAGAAGTGGGACGTCAAGAGCCGGAAGGCCGAGACGATCTCCCCCGACGTCGACGACTACGAGGTCTCTTTCGACGGGAAGAAGCTCCTCACGCGCGTGAAGGAGAGCTGGAGCGTCGGCCCGGCCGGGAAGAAGGGCGAGGGCAAGCTCGACGGCAAGGACGGTGACGGAAAGCTGAAGGTCGACGCGATTCAGGTGCGCGTCGACCCGCGCGCCGAGTGGCCCCAGATCTTCGACGAGGTCTGGCGCATCAACCGCGACTATTTCTACGACCCGGGGATGCACGGACGCGACTGGAAGGCAATGAAGGCGAAGTACGCGCCGTTCCTGCCGCACCTCTCCTGCCGCGCCGACCTCACACGCCTCATCGAGTGGCTCTGCAGCGAGCTCGCCGTCGGCCACCACCGCACCGGCGGCGGCGACGTCCTCGCCGAGGCGCCGAAAGTGCCCGGTGGCCTGCTCGGTGCCGACTACGAGGTGGCAAATGGCCGCTACCGCTTCCGGAAAGTCTTCGGCGGCCTGAACTGGAACCCCGAGCTGCGCGCACCTCTCAGCGAACCGGGCGTCGAGGTGAAGGCGGGCGAGTATCTCCTCGCCGTGAACGGCAAGGACCTCGCTCCCCCCGAGAATCTCTTCGCCCGCTTCGAGGCGACCGCCGGGAAGATCGTCGAGCTCACCGTCGGCCCGACGCCGGACGGAAAGGGCTCGCGGACGGTGAAGGCCGTCCCCGTCGACAACGAGGCGTCACTTCGCAACCGGGACTGGGTCGAGGGCAACCTCGCGAAGGTCGAGAAGGCGACCGGCGGCCGCGTCGCCTACGTCTACGTCCCGAACACGGCCGAGCTCGGTCACACGTATTTCAAGCGCTACTTCTACCCGCAGGCCTGGAAGGACGCGATCATCGTCGACGAGCGGTTCAACGGCGGCGGGAGCGTCGCCGACTACTACATCGAGGCCCTCCTGCGCGAACCGATCGCCTGGTGGGCGATGCGATACGGCGAGGACATGAAGACGCCCAGCGCGTCGATCCAGGGTCCGAAAGTCATGCTCATCGACGAGACGGCCGGCTCGGGCGGCGACCTGCTGCCGTGGATGTTCCGGAAGTTCAAGGTCGGGCCGCTCGTCGGCAAGCGCACCTGGGGCGGCCTCGTCGGCATCCTCGGTTACCCGGTCCTGATGGACGGCGCGAGCATCACCGCGCCGAATCTGGCGTTCTGGACGCCCGAGGAAGGCTTCGGGGTCGAGAACGTCGGCGTCCCGCCCGACGTCGACGTCGAGCAGACTCCGGCCGAGGTCATCGCCGGGAGAGACCCGCAGCTGGAGAAGGCGATCGAGATCGTCCTCGAGCAGTTGAAGAAAAACCCGCCGGTGACGCCGAAGCGCCCGCCCTTCCCGGTGCGATAGCCGAGACCGAGGCAGGGTGCATGCGTCCGCAGGGACGCATGCACCCTTTCACCGGCAAGGGTTCCTCGCGCCGGGCAACCCCTCCGCTATCCTCTCCAGGTCGACTCCGGCGCCGGGGCATCCGCCGCCCGGCCGGCTTCGCCAGGAGGGACGCGTGCACGAACCGACGATCGACCCCGGGAAGCTCGACCTCTGGGCCCGCCTCCTCGTCAACCACTCCATCGGCGGGGTGACGCCGGAGGACCGGGTGATGATCAAGGGCGAGCGGATCGCCTGGCCGCTCATGGAGCGGATCGAGCGCGAAGTGATCGCCGCCGGGGGGATCGCCGACGTGTATCTCGTCCCCCCGAACAACGAACGCGGAAAGGTCTGGTCGGCCACGATGGGGCGTACGGGAAGCGAGGAACAGCTCGCCCGCGTCCCCGGATGGCACCGCGACCGTTACGCCTCCATGACGAAGTACATCGAGGTCCTCGGCGCCGAGTCGCCCGCGAGCTACGCAGACCTCGCCCGCGAGGCGACGGCCGCGCTCGCACGCGCCGACCGGCCCTTCGCCGACCTGCGCCTCGCGAAGCGGTGGGTCATCACGCTCTACCCGACGCCCGCCTACGCGGAGATGGAGGGGATTCCGCTCGACGAGTACGTCCGCTTCGTCGTCGACGCTTCGACGATCGACCCCCGGCCGCTTCTCGAGGCCGAGATGAAGCTGGAGCCGCTCTTTGCCGACGGAAAGCGGATGGAGATCGTCACCTGGCACCCGGCTGAGGGACGCGAGCTCGTCCTCACGATGAGCCTCGCGGATTCGATTCCGGTCCTCTCTCACGGGCTGAGGAACGTGCCCGACGGAGAGGTCTTCACGAGCCCCGACGCGAGCTCGGTCGAGGGCGAGATCTACCTCGACCTTCCCGTCCTCAACGGCGGCGTCGACATCTCGGGAATGCACCTCGTCTTCCAGGGCGGGCGAATCGTGCAGTTCTCGGCACGCGAAGGACAGGCCCAGCTCGCCGCGATCGTCGGAACCGACGACGGCGCACGACGCCTGGGCGAGGTCGCCCTCGGCATGAACCCCAGCCTGACGCGCGCGCTGAAGCACCCGCTCTTCGTCGAGAAGGTCGGCGGCACGCTCCATGTCGCGATCGGCGCGAGCTACGAGATCTGCTTCGAGCGCGACCCGAAGGCGCCCGCGGCTCGGGCGCGCCTCGAAGAGCTCGCCGCGCGGGGCATCCTGAACCGTTCCGCCCAGCACGTCGACATCGTCTGCGACTTCCGGGGCGGAGGTTGCGGCCTGCGGGTCTCGATCGACGGCCACCCGATCGTCGTCAAGGACGGCCTCTGGGTTCCTGGCTGACGGCTCGTCCGGAGAGCGGCGCGGTCTCTATTCGGAACGGACAGAGGAGCGTGGAGACATGACACCAGCCGGCGGAGGCCACACTCTCATCACGGGACACCGGGAGATGGACGAGGAGCACGCGCTCCAGCTCCAGCTGCTGCGGGAGCTCATGCAGAACCTGGAGTCCGGCGACCAACCGGCGGCCCTCGAGGTCTTCGAGCGTCTCGACCAGTTCACGAACGCGCACTTCCTGGCCGAGGAGCTCCTGATGAGGCTCCACGCCTACCCGCAGCTCGAGGGCCACTCGGCTGAGCACGCGCGGTTCGTCGAGGAGCTCGCGGCCCTCCGCGCCAGCCTCGCGGGCGGCGAGGCCAGCGATATCCGGGAAGAGGCCGACGCCTTCGCGCGGCGCCTCCTCGCGCACATCGCCACGGCCGACCACGCCCTCGGGGCCTTCCACCGGTCCGGGGCAGCCGGCGGCGTCTGAGGTTTCGGGAGACGAGTCGCTCCGCGAGGATCGCGGGCTGCTCCGCTGCCATCCGCTCCGCGGCCCTCGTGCTTCCGGTGCCAGAATGCCCGATGGACCCGGACGAACGACGTCCCCGAAGGAGACCGACATGCGCGCACGAACCCTCCTGCCGCTTCTGGTGATGAGCGCCCTCCCGCTGCTCGGCGCAGAGCCCGACGCCGAGGGCTGCAAGGACCATCCGCTCTTCACCCGGATGGCCGGGTACCGGATCGCCCACTGCGAGACGAAGGAGTTCGACTCGTACGAGTTCCGGACCGGGCCCGGAAAGCCCGTGAACGTGGAGGGCCGCCGCACCATGATCGCCTACGTCCTGAAAGAGGGCTCCGCGGCACCGGGACGGCTCCAGGTGCTGCGCAACTACGAGAACGCCGTGAAGGCGATCGGCGGGGCGGTCCTCGCCACCGAGGACGACGCCGTCGCCTTCCTGAGGGCGGTCAAGGACGATCGCGAGATCTGGGCGGAGGTGAACGTCTACAACACCGAGTCCCCGGGACTCGTGATCGTCGAGAAGGCGGCCATGAAGCAGGAGGTCGTTGCGAACGCCGAGGTCTTCGCGAGCGGCCTCCGGGCAACGGGCCACGTGGCCGTCTACGGGATCTTCTTCGACACGAACAAGGCCGAGATCAAGCCCGAGTCCAGGCCGGCCCTCGCGGAGATCGCGAAACTGTTGCAGAAGGACCCCGCCCTCAAGCTCTACGTCGTCGGGCACACCGATGCGACCGGCCTCCTCGACGCGAACATGAAGCTGAGCCAGGCGCGCGGGGAGAGCGTCGTGAGGTCGCTCGTTGCCGACCACGGCATCGCGCCGGCTCGCCTGAAGGGCCTCGGGGTCGGCCCGGCCGCCCCCGTCGCCTCGAACGACACCGAGGTGGGCCGGGCGAAGAACAGGCGCGTGGAGCTCGTCAAGCAGTAGCCGGGTCAGGGCGTCGTCGCGAAGGTGATGTTCTTCCGCTTCGCCTGCTCCTTCAGCGTCCGCGCCACCTCGACGTCGAAGGCGCTCCCTTTCCCCTCGGCGACCGCCTTCTTCGTCTCCGCGTCGACGTAGGCCTGGCGCTTCTTCACGAGGTCGGCGATCTGCGCCTGCAGACCCTTGCGCTTCGCCTCCTGCTGCGCCAGGTACGCCTTCTGCTGCTCCGGCGACTTGTCCTTCAGCTCGGCCGGAAGCTCGTCCTTCTTCAGGTCCGAGAGCTTCGCGCGTCCCTCGTTCAGGTCGTCCACGAGGTCGCCGCCTCCCTGCACCACCTTCGCCGTCGCAGCGTTGTAAGCGAGCCGGTCGGCCGAGGCGGCGGCCGGGGCCGCCTCTGCGACGGCCTGCTTGGCCATCACCGCTCCACGCTGCCGCTCGCTCCCGTAGGCGACGATCGTCGTCCCGATCTCGCGGTTCAGGCGCGCGAGCTCCTCG
>DIAY01000173.1:0-3128 GCA_002414905.1 Holophagales bacterium UBA5066
GGCGGGCGGTGCGCCCTCCGGGAACCCAGACGAACGACCCCGCCTCGCTCGGTACGACGGAGTCCGACGGCACGGCGAGGGCGTTCTCGACCCTTCCCGTCTCGACCCATCCCCGGACCCGCATCCCCGGCTTCATCTTTACGGGATCGATCTCGTCGAGGGAGACCGAGAGCCGGGCGACCTTCAGGGGAACCTGCGGTGAGGCGCGCTGGACCGTCCGCTGCATCGTCCGAACCTTCCCACGGATCTCGGTGTCGCGGTGGGCGTCGAGCCGCAGCGAGACCACCGCTCCCTCCCGGACGAGCCCGGCGTCGGCCTCGTCCACCTCGCCCTGGACCCCGAGGCGGGCGAGGTCCGGGACCTCGAGGATCTTCTCGCCGAACCAGCAGCGGTCCCCGACCTTCTTCTTCTCGCCGTTCCAGGCCGGGACGTGGAGGACGGTCCCGGAACGGGGCGAGGGAATCGTCATCCTCTCGATCGTCGTGACGAGCTCGGAGGCGCGCAGGGAGGCCCGGCGACGGCGCCCCTCGAGGATCGACAGCTCGGCCCGGGACGCGCGCTCGCCGTTCTCGAGCCGGCGGGTCAACGAGTCGGCCTCGGCTCTGGCGAGGTCGAGGTCGAGCCGGGCCTTGCGGAGCTCGATTGCTCCGGAGATCTCGGGCGGGACGTCGACCTTCAACGCGGCCTTTGCCCGGCGTGCCTCGGCCTGAGCCTTCTGCAGCTCCAGGTCGCCGCGCGAAAGGGCGAGGCTGCGCTGCCGCCGGTCGATCTCCTTGCCGGCCGACTCGGCCTCGGCTTTCTTCTCCTCGAGCTGCTGGCGCAGGCTCGTCGTGTCGAACCCGAGGACCGGCTGGCCCTTCTTCACCTGCGACCCCTCCGCGGCGAGGAAAGAGATCCGGTAATCCCAGACCTCGGGAAGCCTCACCGGGCCGAGGGGCTCTCCGTCGAGCGCGGCGACCTCGCCCTTCAGCTCGACCGAGAGGACGAGGTCGCGCCGCTCGGCCTTCGCGGTGCGGGCATTCGTAAGGGCGGGTGCGGGAAGGCGGATCGCGGGCTCCTTCGAGGGCTTGATGACCGTGGCGGGCGGGACCTCGACGCGCACCGACATGCCCGGCCTCAGCCCCGCGAGATCTCCAGCCGTAACCTCGACGGAGACGCGAAAGGCCATTCGCGGCGAGCCCCGCCCGATGGGCTGGGCGACGGGTGCGATCGAGGCGACGCGGGCGGGCAGGTGGCGGTCGGGAAAGGAATCGGGGACGACGGCCGCCTCGTCTCCGGGGCGGATCCGTCCGTCATCGACGTCGAAGAGAAGGGCGTCGACCCGCAGCGCGTCCGGGTCGGGAATGCGAGCCAGGGTCAAGCCGGGCCAGAGGGTATCGCCCGTCATGAACTTCTTCCGCTCACGCGGGTTCTCGGCCACGACGAAGAAGCCGTCCTTCGGCGCCCGCAGCGTGAGGGCAGCGACCGCCGTCTCGAGCTTCTCGCGCTCGCTGCGGGCTCGATCGAGGGCGATCCGCTTCGCGGCGCGCTCCGCTCCGGCCGCCGTCCTGAATGCGGCGAGGTCCTCCTTCGCCTTCGCAAGCTCGGTCTCTGCCCGCCTCAGCGCGAGCTGCTTCTCCTCGTGGTCGCGCCGGGACGTCAGCTCCAACGGGAGCTCGGCGTCGATGCGGGCCTTCTCCAGGTCGGTCGTCCGCGCGCGGACGGTCTGCTCCCGGCCGAGGGTCGTGCCCTCGCGGTCGGCGTCGAAGCGAACCAGCTCGGTCTCGGCCTCGACGGCGGCGATCCTCTTCTGCTCGAGGTCGGAGGTCAGCCCGGTCCCGTCGAACTCCGCCACCCGGTCCCCCGCCTTCACGACGGCGCCATCCTCCTGCAGGAAACGGAGCTGGATCTCCCAGAGAGGGGTCTGCGGGACCAGGAGGTCCGCCGAGCGGACCGCGGCGAGCTCGCCGGTCAGCAGGATGCCGTCCGGGGCGGCGCCCGTCGTTCGCCCGGCCGGTGGGGAGTCCCCTTCAGCCGATGCCCCCCGGCATCCGGAAAAAACGCTCGCGGCGGTCAGCAGGAGAACCGCCGCGAGCGCGAGCCGGGAGGAGTGATCCCGTTTCATGCCCGCCTGTTTTACGGGAGAAGGCGCCGAAGCGTCACGCCGCTCCGGTAGGATTGTCCGAATGAGAACCCGTGCCGCCGGCATCCTCCTCCACCCGACGTCCCTCCCGAGCCGCTACGGCATCGGCGACCTCGGGCCGGAGTGCGACGTCTTCCTCGACTGGGCGGAGTCCGCCGGGCAGACCGTCTGGCAGGTCCTGCCGCTCGGGCCGACGGGCTACGGGAACTCCCCCTACGGCACGCTTTCGGCCTTCGCCGGCAATCCGATGCTCCTGTCCCCAGAGCTCCTCGTCGCCGACGGACTTCTCCCGGGCGCGCTGCTCGAGCACGTGCCGGGTTTCCCGGAGCACCAGGTCGACTTCGAGCAGGTGATCGCGTGGAAGGATGGTCTCCTGCGCGAGGCGTGGAGGCGCTTCCGAAGCGACG
Source organism: Holophagales bacterium UBA5066 (assembly GCA_002414905.1). Lineage (GTDB taxonomy): Bacteria > Acidobacteriota > Thermoanaerobaculia > UBA5066 > UBA5066 > UBA5066. The sequence goes on from DIAY01000173.1 coordinate 2,530, forward strand.
GACCCGGAGAGCTGAGGGCCGAGCTCCAGGGGTTCGGCGAAGCGCCGGCCCGGAAGTACTGGCTGCAGGACTGGGCTCTCTTCATGGCACTGAAAGGGCGATACGGCGGAGCGGCCTTCCGGGAGTGGCCCGAAGAGCTGCGCCGCCGGCAGCCGGCGGCCCTCGCACACGTCGAGCGCGAGCTGGCCGACGACGTCGCCTGGCACGTCTTTCTCCAGTTCCTCTTCTTCCGCCAGTGGGACCGCGTCAAGGAGGCAGCCCACGAGAGGGGGATCCGGATCCTCGGCGACATCCCGATCTACGTCTCCGCCGACAGCGCCGACGTCTGGTCGCACCCCGAGATCTTCGAGCTGGACGAGGCGGGCGACCCCGTCCGCGTCGCGGGGGTTCCGCCCGACTACTTCAGCGCGACGGGGCAGCTGTGGGGCAACCCGCTCTACCGCTGGAACGTCCTCGAGCGGGACGGCTTCCACTGGTGGGTCGAACGCCTCCGGGCGAACCTGCGCCTGACGGAGTTCCTCCGGCTCGACCATTTCCGCGGCTTCGCGAGCTACTGGGCGGTGGCGGCGGGGGAGGAGACGGCCATCGGCGGATCCTGG
>DIAY01000173.1:3468-3904 GCA_002414905.1 Holophagales bacterium UBA5066
TCCGTGGCGTTCCTCGCGATCCTTCCGGTCCAGGACGTCTTCGGCCTCGGCAGCGAGGCGCGGATGAATACCCCGGGGCAGGGGGCCGGCAACTGGGCCTGGCGGGCCAGGAAGTGGGATTTCAACGGTGATCGTGCCGGCTGGCTGAGGGAGCTGGCGATGCTGACGGGGCGTTACCGGCCCGGAGGCAAGGAGAGCGGGACCGGAAAAGGGAACGGCGACGCAGGCTGACCCCGGTCGCTTCGGCCCTCGTATTCGCCTTCGCGATGTGCTTCCGATGGGCCTGGAATCCGGGACGGCCCGCATCTCCTGCGCAACCCACGCCGTGAGGATGAGGATCAAGGGAGACTGAGAGAGACTCGTTGCGCATGGCACGCATCGTCATCGGCGTCGGGAACGACCTTAGGGGAGACGACGCAGCGGGCTGGGAGACGGT
>DIAY01000238.1 GCA_002414905.1 Holophagales bacterium UBA5066
TTGGAGGCGTGCTCGACGAAGCGCCTCACGTTGAAGACCGGGTGGTGGGGTCTCGGCAGACCGTTCAGGAGGAGCATTCCGAGCGCCGCCGCGAGGCCCCCGTGGAAGATGGCGCCCTCGAAGGTCGCCGGGATGAAGGCCGGCCAGGAGTTCAGGGGCCGGCCCCCGATGTTCAGGGGGTAGTCGATGGCGCTGGCCCAGTAGGCGAAGCCGAAGACCCCCACGGCGCCGATGATCGAGGCGCCGAGGACGAGGAGCGGAAGCTTCGAGTGGTGGAGGTCGAGGGCGTCGAGGACCTTCTCGATCGGGTAGGGCGTGTAGGCGTCGAGCTTCGCGTACCCGGCGGCCTTCGCCGCGCCGATCGCCTCGAGGAGCTCCTCGGGAGTCCGGAACTCGGCCATCACGCCGTGGAGAAGAGGCTCGGTGTGCGGTCCGTGCATCGCGTTACTTCTCCTCTCCGTGCGCCTTCGTCGCCTCGGGCGTCAGGACGCGCATCTCGAACATGTTCAGGGCCGGGAGGAACCGGATGAAGAGGAGGAGGAGCGTCAGGAAAAGGCCGACCGTCCCTGCGAAGACCGCGATGTCCCACTTCGTGCCGTGGTACATGGCCCAGTTCGACGGGACGTAGTCGCGGGAGAGGCTGACGACGATGATCACGAAGCGCTCGAGCCACATCCCGACGTTGATGATCATCGCGATGACCCAGAGCACGTAGACGTTTGACCGCACCTGCCGGAACCAGAGGAGCTGAGGGATGAGGATGTTGCAGAAGATCAGCAGCCAGTACTGGACGGCGTACGGCCCGGTGAACCGGTTCAGGATCATGAAGATCTCGAACTCGTTGCCGCTGTAAAATGCGGCCCAGATCTCCAGCACGTAGCCGTAGGCGACGATGAGGCCGGTCGTCAGCATCACCTTCGCCATGTTCTGCAGGTGCCGGTCCGTGATGAAGTCCTTCAGCTTGAAGAGGGGACGCAGGGGCAGGACGAGCGTCAGGACCATCGCGAAGCCGGCGAAGACGGCGCCCGCGACGAAGTAGGGGGGGAAGACGGTGGTGTGCCAGCCCGGGACGATGCCGACGGAGAAGTCGAACGACACGATGGAATGGACCGAGAGGACGAGCGGCGTGGAGAGCCCCGCCAGGAGGAGAGACGCCATCTCGTAGTTGGCCCAGTGACGGGCGGAGTTCCTCCACCCGAGAGCCGCCAGTCCGTACGCGAACCGGGCCAGCTTGGCCTTCGCGTGGTCACGAAGCGTCGCGAGGTCCGGGAGCATTCCGACGTACCAGAAGACGATGGAGATCGTGGCGTACGTCGAGACGGCGAAGACGTCCCAGATCAGCGGGCTTCGGAAGTTGGGCCACATGTTGAGCGTGCCCGGAATCGGCATGAGCCAGTGGGGAAGCCAGGGACGGCCGAGGTGGAGGATCGGGTACATCCCGGCACAGGCGACGGCGAAGACGGTCATCGCCTCGGCGAACCGGTTGATCGAGTTCCGCCAGCTCTGCCGCAGCAGGAGGAGGATGGCCGAGATCAGCGTACCGGCGTGTCCGATGCCGATCCACCAGACGAAGCTGACGATGTCCCAGCCCCAGCCGACGGGGATGTTGTTTCCCCAGATGCCGATGCCCGTCATGAAGAGGTTCGTGACGGCGAGGAGAAGGAGGTTCAGGAGGCCGAATCCCACCGCCAGCCCAAGGAGCCACCACTTCGGCGTCTTCGTCAGCTTCGTGGTGACGACCTCGCTGATCCGCTCGGTGACGCTCGCCGGAGTGTGGCCCGGCGCCAGGACCGGGGCCTGGGCGATCGGGTCGGCGCCGCGTGCGCCGTCGAAGGTGGTCGACATGTCAGCCGGCCTCCACGTCGGGGTTCGGGTTCGTGACCTTCGCCAGGTAGGTCGTGCGGGGCCGCGTGTTCAGCTCCTCGAGCAGCCAGTAGGTGCGGGGCTCGCCGCGGACCTTCGAGACGTTCGCCTCCGGGTCGTTGATGTTCCCGAAGACGATCGCGTCGGCCGGGCAGGTCTGCTGGCAGGCCGTGCGGATCTCGCCGTCGCGGATCGCGCGTCCCTCGCGCTCGGCCACGATCCGCGCCCGGTTGATCCGCTGGATGCAGTAGGTGCACTTCTCCATGACGCCACGGGACCGGACGGTGACGTCGGGGTTCGCGAGCATCTTCAGGACGGGTTCCTTCTCCCTCTCGCCGTTGTATTCGAGGAAGTTGAAGCGCCGGACGTGGTAGGGGCAGTTGTTGGAGCAGTACCGGGTGCCGACGCAGCGGTTGTAGGCCATCTCGTTCAGGCCCTCGGCGCCGTGGACCGTCGCGGCCACAGGGCAGACGACCTCGCAGGGGGCCATTTCGCAGTGCTGGCACATGAGGGGCTGGTGGTGAATCTCGGGGTTCTCGAGGTCGGTTCCTTCGTAGTACTGGTCGACGCGGATCCAGTGCATCTCGCGGTTCTTGCCGACCTGCTCCTTGCCGACGATCGGAATGTTGTTCTCCGACTGACAGGCCACGACGCAGGCGTTGCAGCCGAAGCAGGAGCCGAGGTCGACGGAGAGCCCCCAGGCGTTCTGCTTGTATTCCCAGCCCGGCTGGAAGAGGGAGGCCTCCTTCGGCGGGAGGCCGTGACCCTTCGCCTTCGCGGGCTCCTTCACGTACTCGGGAAGCGACATCACTCGGACGATCTCGCGCCCCTCCATCCGGAAGTGCTGCTGAGTGTGCGAGAGCGGGGCGCGGGCGCCGGTTTTCGCGAGCGTGACGGCGGCGGTCCACGGCGCGGCGGTCGTCCGGAGCGGCGTGACGTCGACGCCGACACCATTTCCGACGCGCCCGGCGTGGGCTCGGCCGAACCCGAGGTGGAGCGTGACGACACCCGCCGCCTGTCCCGGCTGGATGAGGACGGGCAGCTCGACGCTCTTTCGGTTCGCCGTGACCTTCACGACGTCTTCGCTCTGGAGGCCCAGCTTCTGTGCGGTGGCAGGCGAGACGACCGCGGCGTTGTCCCACGTCAGCTTGCTGAGGGGCTTCGGAAGCTCCTGCAGCCATCCGTTGTTGGCAAAGCGGCCGTCGAGGAGGGACGGGTCGGGCCGGAAGACGACCTCGAGGTCGGTGGAGCGCGCGGCGGCGGCGGCCGTCGCCGCGGTGAGAGCCTGCGCGACCTCGGAGGTCCGCACCGGGAGCGACTTCGGCGCGAAAGCTGTGCCGGGAACGAGGCCATCGTGAAGGCTCTTTCGCCAGAAGGCCTCGAAGTCGGGCTCGGCCGGCCGGGCCGCCTTCCAGGTCTCCTTGACGACGTCGTAGCCCTTGCGGGGCGATTCGTCGAGAAGGATCGAGAGGACCTCGTGCGC
>DIAY01000137.1:0-2817 GCA_002414905.1 Holophagales bacterium UBA5066
TGAGGGAATATCGGACGGAGCAGACAACTCATTGTCAGAGAGTCGTTTGTGATGAATCCGCAGCAGGAGACGCGTCGACCGGAGATCGCCGTGTGCCGGGATTCCCGACTGCCGCGTCGGAGTTCCCGACGTCACCACGGATACACGGTTTCCCATGATTCAGACGGGGGATGCATCGTGTCCGCCTCCGACGGGCGCCCTCGTCGTTCGTAATCCTTGACGAATTGACGGGGGGGGGGGGACGATTGACCCAGGCCACGCGAATGCCCCAGCAAGGGAAAGGGAGGACGTCATCATGAAGAGGATCGTCATGGGTGCCGCGCTGCTTCTCCTCGCCAACCTCTGGGCCGGCGCCGCAACCGCCGACATTTACTGCGGCATGAGATGTGTGTCGAGCCCGTACTACGGCGGCATCTGTCTCGGACCGGAACCACCCACCCTTGCGTGCAGCACCCTCTCGGGCGGCTGCATGAGCGTGCCGGCGAGCAATTGCGGGGGCAACCCTGGCTGCGGATTCGACGGAGAGCTCTGCGGGCCGGAGAATCAGTTTCCGTGAGACTCGAGTCTGCCGGCCTCGTCGCGGTCCGAGGCGGGCTAGCCTTGCTGCTTGGGCTTTGGGGCGGTGCGGAGGCCCACGCCGGCTCGGTGCGCCCGATCCTCTTCCTGGGAGACCAGGACGTTTCGTCGCAGCTCGATGCCAGAATCCTCTTCGCACCTATGGCGGGAACCGATGGCCTTTCCGTCGAGTGCACCCCTGCCGCACGGTGCGACGTCCGGCCCGGGAGATTTATGGTGTTGGTCCGGTCCCCGAGTCACGTCGCGCTCGAGAGGCCGGAGCTGGTTTCGGACACGCCGCCTGGCGGAGAGCCGAAGGCGATCGGCCTTCACGTCTTTCCGTCCGCGGTTCTAAGCCTCGAGCCGGGGCGGATTACAGAGGAGAGTGTCCTCACCGCCCTCGACCTCGAGTCAGGGCTACCCTTCAAGAAGCCGATCGGGATGGCCGGGGGCGAGCTGCAGGTCCCGGCTCGAAGGGTCATCCCGGCGCTTTTTCGAGGTGGGGAGATCGCGAGCCTCTGGCGCCCGATCGCCCTTTCGCCTGCGCAGACGCTGGTGCTTCCTCCGGACCCACCGATTCCGAGAGGCCAGGGGCGACTCGTCGTAAGCCTGCTGTTTCCATCGAGCGGCCTTTCGGGAGGGAACAGGGCGATCTCGGTACGGTGGAGAACGGAATCAGGCGCCTCTCCGCCGGATGTCGCCGTGACGGGGGACCCTTGGCGCTGGACGGGGTTCTGGTTCGGCCTGCCGTCGGGCGAAGGGACGCTCGAGATCGAGTCGCGGGAGTGGACGCTCGCCGAGCGCGTCAAGCTCGTGGTTCCGGATCGAGCGACCGGCTTCGCGAGGGAGCTCCGAGTCATTCCTCGGCCGAAGCTGAACGCTCGCTTCGAGACGAACGACCGGCTCCCAGGCGGGGAGGCCGAAGTCGAGCTGCTCGATTGTCAGCGACTGGCCGGACAGACGGGCCCCCCCCACTACTCGCTATGTACGCTTGTCTCGAGCCAGAAGAGGCCAGTCGCAGGGGAGTTCGTGTTCGCGGGGCTCCAGCCCGTGCTCCACGCTCTCCGGTGGCGAGCCGGTTCTTTCCGGGGCTACCACATGGTCAGCTTGACAGACGGTCGTTCGAGAGACGTCACGATGCCCGTCGCTATTCACAGGATCCGAGGAACAATCACCCGGACGAGCACTACGGTCCCGGATGCCACCATCACGTGGCATCACCTCGCAACCGACTTCGAGACCTCGGTTCATTCGGACGGCGAAGGGCGCTACCAATTGCTCGTGTCTCCTGCGGGCGACTACGCGGCCTTCGTGGATGGCGCTGGCTTTCGGCGATATGCCGAGGTGATTCGTGTCGTCGAGGATCTCGAAGCCGACTTCGTCGTGCCGTCGAACACGACCGAAGTCGTCGTTCGCGATGCGGACTCGGGCCTGCCCATACCCGGCGCAGCCGTCGTCTGGGGCCTCGAGGCGCAGGGCGCCGCGAACCTGGGGAGATCCGAGCGCGTCGAATGCGATGCGGACGGGAGGGCTCGCCTTCCGCCATTCCCCCCAGGGAGTATCAGAGTGACGGCGAAGGCACGCGGGTACCGGGTTTCCGAAGAGCGGCGGCTCGAGATCACGAAGAACAGCTCGACCAGCGAGCTGGAGCTCCGCCTCACGAGGAGTCTCGAAACCCGGGTGCGCTTCGTCGGCATGGACGGCCGTCCCGCAAGAGGCGCGTGGGCCCAGCTTCCATCGGGTGCCGCCACCGCGCCGGCCGATGAACTCGGCGAGACCGTGTTCGAGGGGCTTGTCCGGCCTGGGGATCCGTTCTTCGCAGCGTCGGCATCGGGCGTGCTGATCCTCGTCAGGTTCCCGGGTGAGGAAGTCCCGATCCGATTCGGACCGACCTCTCCTCCGTTTCGCGTCCGAATGATCGGTGGAGACGGACGAGCGGCGCACCAGGAGCTGGTCAGCTACGCGATCGACGGTGTCGAGGTCCCTCCGCCTATGGACTACCTCGCCCGGCGGGCCGCCGGGGGTGACGTCTACTCTCGAAAGGACGGATCGCTGATGGTCGGTGGCCTCCCGTCGACCGGCGCGATCACGCTGTGGCCGTCTCGAAATCGGACCTTTGCGGTCACGCGGCCTCTGCCGGTCACCGAGGAGCTGGAGCTCCGGGTGCCTTGATCATGGGTTCGGCGGGCGCTGGCGCAGGCGTCACCTCCCGGCCTCGGATTCGGCTCACGCTTCCTTCAGCCAGCGCCAGAGCTCGGGGAT
>DIAY01000137.1:3015-6045 GCA_002414905.1 Holophagales bacterium UBA5066
GCCACCTGCCACGCCGGCGGCTCGGAGACGAGGATCCTCACGAACATCGTCATCGGCGTGTAGATCGGGACGAGGGAGAGGACGACCGAGAGCGTCGAGTCGGGGTTCGTGAGGATCGGCATCATCAGGAGCCACGGGACCATGAAGACCATCATCACCGGGGTCAGGACCTGCTGAGCCTCCTTCTCCGAGCTGACGATCGACCCGCCCGCCGCGTAGGCGCCGACGGTGACGAGGTAGGAGAGAAGGAAGAAGACGACGAACCAGACGGCGACGGACGGGCGGAGGATGGACGTGAGGTCGAGGCCGGCAGCCTGCGCCCCGGACAGGCCCGATCCGAGCAGGAGGCCGCCCATCGTCAGCCAGACCGCCATCTGCGTCAGGCCGACGGCGGCCATCCCCAGGATCTTCCCGGAGAGAAGCTCCATCGGCGTCATCGAAGAGACGAGGATCTCGACGACCCGGTCGGTTTTCTCCTGGATGACGCCCCGCATCACCTCCTGCCCGTAGATGAGAGACGGGACGAAGAGGAGCGCCATGAAGACCATTGCCACCAGGAAGCTCCCCTCGCCACCCGTCCGCTCCTGGCCCGACTTCGTCACCTGGACCGTCCGGACCGGCAGCGGCGCCAGGAGGAGCTCTACCTCCGACGGCACCAGGCCGCGGGCCGCGAGGCGTTTCCTCTGGAGCGTGCGGTTCACGACGCGCCCGAGCTTTTCCTGCGCGAGGAGGTCGACGGCGGAACGGCTGAAGTAGGTGAGGGCCGTGACGGGCCGCTCGAAGGCGTCGGCCGGGACCAGCAGGACGCCGTCGAGGAGCTCCTCCGGCGTCGTCTCCTTCGAGAGCCGGGCGAGATAGGGACCGACCGCGTTCTTCGGGTCGACGGCGAAGAGACTGACGTATTCGGGGACGATCTGCCCCGTCGATGCTCCCGCGCGCCCGGTCCTTCGGTCGCCGACGAAGGGGGACGTGCCGCCCGGCGCCTCCTTCCCGAGCTCGGCGACGATGTCGCCGAGCCGGCCGGTGCCGTCGAGGACCGCCACCCGCCGTTCCCCAATTCCCTTTACGGCGAGAAGGGCGGGGACGACCATGAGGGCCGCCAGCAGGAACGGCGCAAGGACGGTCATGACGAGGAAGGACGGCTTGCGGACCGTCTCGCGGTACTCGCGCTTCAGGACGGCCCAGAGCTTCCTCACGCCACCGCCTCCGCCCGGACGACGCCGCCGACCGCTTCGAGGAAGACCTCCTCGAGGGACGGCGCGACGACCTCGAAGCGGAGGAGCCGGAGGCGAGGCACGGCGGCCCGAAGGATCTCCTGCGGGTCGGCCCCTGGAGCGAGGCGCAACTCGGCGCGGTTCGTGTCGACGCGCGCCGACGTGACGCCGGGAAGGCCGGCGAGGAAGGCGGCGTCCCCCTCGAACTCGACGAGGACTGCATCTCTGCCGCCCGAGGCCTTCACGTCGGCGAGCGGCCCGGCCCGCACGACCTTGCCGTCGTGGATGAGGACGATCTCGTCGCAGAGCTTCTCCGCCTCGCCCATCTGGTGCGTCGAGAGGAGGATCGCCTTCCCCTCGGCCGCCAGCTCCTTCAGCAGGCGTCGCACGAGGACGACGTTGACCGGATCGAGGCCGGAGCCGGGCTCGTCGAGGACGACGAGCTCCGGATCGAAGAGGAGGGCGCCGGCGAGCTGGACCTTCTGCTGGTTTCCCTTCGAGAGCTCCTCCACCTTCGCGTCCTTCTTCTCCCAGAGCTCGAAGCGCCGGAGCCACCGCTCGGCGGGAGCGCGCATCGCGGCGGGAGAGCGCCCCTTGATCTCGGCGAGGAAGAGGAGGTGGTCGAGGACGCGCATCTTCCTGTAAAGGCCGCGCTCCTCGGGCAGGTAGCCGAGGCGGTCGCGCGCCGCCTCGACGCCGGCTCCGAAGAGCTCGACGCGGCCCCGGTCGGGATGGAGGATGCCCGTGATCATCCGGAGGGTCGTCGTCTTCCCGGCGCCGTTGCGGCCGAGAAGACCGGTGATGCGCCCCGCGGTGACCTCGAAGGAGACACCGTCGACGGCCTTCACCTTCCCGTAGTGCTTGACGACGTCGAGGACACAGAGAACTCGAGTCACAGCGAAGGATCTTACGCACACCGGGGGTCCGGTGCCGGGTTCCCCGGCTTCAGGAGTTGTAGCGGGAGCAGAGGTACTGGATGCCGATGCCCATGACCGCCTCCCACGCCTCCTCGACCTCCTCCGACCAGCCGGCGTCACACGCCCGGACCGCCTTCAGGAGGTTGTCGAGCCAGAGGTCGTAGAACTCGGCTCCGATCCGCAGCTGCCGCGCGCCGTGCCGCTCGGCGAGAGGGTCGAGCCAGGTGGGCGGGCCGTTCTTCTCGTCACGGGCCGCCTTCAGCATCATGTCGAAGGACGCGCGCAACGCCTGCTTCTGCCGGTCGAAGTCGGTTCCGGCGAACTTCTCACGCACCTTGGGCGAGGAGCCGAGGAAGTTCCCGTAAAAGAGATCGAGGAAGTCGGGGTCCGCCAGGCATCGCCCGAGGCTCTCTTCGAACTTGCGGAGTACACCGGCATCCATCGATTGCTTCCCCTCGTCGCATCGTAACCGTCGTAGGCCCTCGCGCGCACGGAAACGCGGTTCGCGCCCCGGGAAACGCGGCCACGGGTATGCCTGTGTCAGGCGGGCCGGAGTGCGGCGATGGCGTCGGCGAGGGACGAACGCGGCGAGATCCAGGCGGCGAATGTCAGGCCGGGACCCGGCGCCGATCGACCCGGCGCGTCAACGGGCCGCGACCGGTTCCGGAACATCCCGGAGGGGAACGAGGACTTCGTTCTTCCGGAGGAACCAGGGTGTCCAGGGTGGGTTGTAGCGGGCGTAGACCGGCGGTCCGGAAGGGACGAACCCGGCAGCGTTGAGGTTCTTCAGGAGCTCCCTCGCGATGGTGTCGAAGCGCTCGACTCCCCACGTTCCGCTGAAGGTCACGGCCGCGACGCGCCTCGCCGGAACCTCACGGAGGGTGACGCGAGGGTCGTTC
>DIAY01000252.1 GCA_002414905.1 Holophagales bacterium UBA5066
AGATGTGTATTCGGTCCGAGGTCGGGCCTGCGGTCGTACCACGGTGGGTGGGCGAGTCGAGCCGCCACCGCCGCGGGTGACCCCGCGAGGGAAGCGGCGAAGTACCAGGGGTAGACGACGTGCGGCGCGGCGGCGGGGACGGTCGCCAGGATCTGGTCGGGAGGGACGCTCGGCACTCCCTCGTCGTTCGGCTCGATCGCCAGAGCAGGGACCTCCCTGGCCAGCTCCGGGGTAAGAGCGGGGCGGCGCGCGTTCGCAACGTACGTGTCGACGAGCGTCGGGTGGAGGAGGAGCGGGGGCAGGTTGAGGGCGATCGAAAGCCCGACCACGATGCGCCGTGGCCTGTCGGCCCATTCCGCCGCGACGAGCGCCGCCCAGGGGGCGAGGAGTGGAACGGAGGGGACGAGAAGCCTCGGCCCCCATCCGCCTACGCCGTGCCAGGCCCACCACGAGGCGGCCGTCGCGAGGAGGACGGCTGTCGCGGCCAGGCTCGCGACGGCGGCGAGGCGTCGGGGAGCGTCGCTGCCCCGCCCGAGCGCGCGAGAGATCCCCACAGCGGCGAGCGCGCACGCCGGGAAGAAGAGGAGGAGCCCGCGGTTCGGGCCGACGAGGAGGCGCCAGAGGCCGTCGAGGAGCGGGTGGGTAAATCCCTCGCCGCCGTAGCCGGAGAACGGCGCGCCGAACCGGACGATCTCGAGGGTGAGCCAGGCGGCAAGAGGGACGGCTGCGCCGAGCGCAGCGCCGAGGAGCCGTCGTCCGCGCAGGAGCGACGCGGCCGCCAGGGGTAGGAGGAGGATTGGGGCGACGATGGCAAGGCTCGACTTCAGGAGGACGGCGAAGCCGGCCGAGAGGCCGGCCGCCGCGGCGAGGCGTGCGGAAGCCCGTGGCGCCGTGGCGCGCGCGGCACCGAACGCGAGGGCGAGCGTCCCTCCGAGCGCGGCGGCCTGGAGCGGCTCGGAGAAGTCAGATGTGGCGTAGGCGCCGAGAGGCGAGCCGAGCCCGGCGAAGAGGACTGCCAGTCCCGCCCCCGAGGGCGAGGCTCCGGCGAGCCGGGCCACCGACCCGGCGGCGCCGGCCGCGAGGAGGACGGCCAGCAGCGGTGCGAAAAGGAAGAGCGGCTGGGAGGTCCCGGCGCCGAGGCGGCGTTCGACGAGAGGCGCCAGGAACGCTGCCGGAAGCTGGGCGAGAGGCGTTCCGAAGCCGTAGCGCGAGACGGCGTCGTCGCCGCGGTCCACCGCCCGGGGCGCTCCCTTTGCGAGGCCGATCCCGCCCGTCTCCACGATCGCCACGGCCGTCCCGATCATTTGTCTCCCGTCGGAGACCTTGCCCGCGTGCCGGTCGTCCGCCATCAGCGCGAGGACGGCGGCGACGACGAGGAGAGCACGGCGGGCAGGACGCGCCAGAGGGGAAGCGGAAGCTTTCGCCACGCGCGGAGGCTACCGCAGGCCCTCCGGCGGTGGCATCATCGGCCAGATGCGTGCAGGCAGCCTGCGCTGGATCGCTGCGAACGTCCTTGTGCCCGCGGCCATCGCCGTCGTCCTCTTCTCCGTCCTCGAGGTCGGATGGCGCGTGGCAGGTCGGCTCCGCAGCGGCGAATGGCCGGTGACGGACCAGGAGCGCGGGACCCTCCAGGTCCGTTCCATCGGCGCCGCCTACCGTCTCCACCCGTTCCTCGCTGTCTCGGGCCGTCCGGGGGCAGTCCTCCGTCTGCCGGGACACGTGGCGGCGTTCAACTCGGTCGGGATACGGGGTCCCGAGGTGGAGATGCCGAAGCCGAAGGGACGTTTCCGGGTCGTCTGCGAAGGGGGATCCACGACCTTCGACCTCCTCGCCGCGGACGACGCAAGCACCTGGCCGGCGCGGCTCGCCCGGGAGCTCGGCCCGGGCGCCGACGTCGTGAACGGTGGCTTTCCCGGCTGGACGAGCGTGCAGAACCTCATCGCGCTGGAGCTGCGCGACGTCGACTTCTCCCCGGATCTCGTGATCGTCTTCGCCGGCATCAACGACACCCAGCCCGCGGGCCACGTCCCCTTCTTTCGGGACTATTCCGTCGGGCACGGAGAGATCCTCCCGCGAATACTGGGAGCGGTGCCGCCCCCGCTCCCGTTCGTCTCACGTCTCGTCTTCGTGGAGTGGCTTCGGAACCGGATGGGGTCCGTCAAGTACGGCGTCGACAGCCGCGGCTACGCCCCGGCGTGGCAGTGGCACGGCGGCGCGCGCCGGGACGTGATGCCGGAAGAGGGAGTCGACGTTTTCCGCCGAAACCTCCGGTCGATGGCGGGTGTCGCCGCAGCGTTCAGTGCCCGAACCCTCTTCGTCGCGCAGACGGCGAGGCTTCGTGCGGGACGGGAGGAAGAGGACCGGGACTACCTGGAGTCGTGGACGCCGGGGTTGACCTGGAAGGGCTACCTCGATGGGGTCAGTCGCTACAACGACGCCGCGCAAAAGCTCGCAGGCGAGGGAGTCGCCTCGTTCTTCGACCCCTTCGCGTCCGGGAGATTTTCGGATGCCGATTTCGCGGATCCCGCTCATTTCTCGGCGACGGGCTCGGAGCGGTTCGCCCGGCTTCTCGCCGCGGAGGTCGGAAAGATCCGGTCGGGCGTGGCCGCTGCTCCGCTTGCTAACATCGCGGCAGGGTCCGTCGTGTCGGGTCCCGACCAGCATGAACGAAGATAGGAAATTCGGTTTCGTCGTAGGGGGAGCGCTTGCCCTGCTGGGCACGGCGCTCGTCCTCGCCGGTTCCCGGCTCGCCGGGCCGGCCCTGGGTGGCGCGGGCGCGCTCCTTCTCGTCTTCGGCGCGGCCGCCCCCGGCCTTCTCGGTCCTCTCCACCGGGGATGGATGGCCGTGGCCCGGGTGCTCGGGCGCGTGAACACCGCCATCTTCCTCTCCATCGTCTTCTTCCTCGTCCTGACGCCGCTCGGGCTCGCCTTCCGGCTCTCGGGGCGTGATGAACTCTCGCGCCGCCGGCGGCTCCAGACCGGGTGGATTCCCTACCCGGAGCGCAACCGCGACCCGCGCCACTTCGAGAAGATGTTCTGATGGCCAGGCGCGAGGTCCTCGGGGAGCTCTGGGAGTTCCTGAAGTACCGGAAGAAATACTGGCTGGCGCCGATCCTTTTCCTTCTGATCCTCGTCGGGTTCCTCCTCGTCCTCGCCGAGAAAAGCGTTCTGGCGCCTTTCATTTACACGCTTTTTTGACCGTGCCGAAGCGCATCCTCGGCCTCTCGGCTTACTACCACGACTCCGCCGCGGCCCTCGTCGTCGACGGCGAGATCGTGGCGGCCGCGCAGGAAGAGCGCTTCACGCGCAAGAAGCACGATGCCGGCTTTCCGGGGCACGCCGCGCGCTGGTGCCTGAAGGAGGCGGGGGTCGAGGCTGCGGCGCTCGACGCCGTCGCGTTCTACGACAAGCCGCTCCTGAAGTTCGAACGGCTCTTCGAGACCTACCTCGACTTCGCGCCGCGCGGCTTCCGGTCGTTCCTGAAAGCGATGCCGCTCTGGATGCGCGAGAAGCTCTGGATGAAGGACCAGATACGCGAGGAGCTCGCGTTCGCCGGGGAGATCCTTTTCGCCGAGCATCACGAATCGCACGCGGCGTCGGCATTTTTCCCGTCGCCGTATGAAGAGGCGGCAGTCCTGACGATGGACGGCGTCGGCGAGTGGGCGACCTCCTCGATCGGGCACGGCAAGGGGTCGTCGCTCGACATGCTCGTCGAGCTTCGCTTTCCCCACTCGGTCGGCCTCCTCTACTCGGCGTTCACCTACTTCTGCGGGTTCAAGGTGAACAGCGGCGAGTACAAGCTGATGGGCCTCGCACCGTACGGGGAGCCGCGTTACGCCGACCTCATCCGGCGGGAGGTCGTCGAAGTGCATGACGACGGCTCGATCCGGCTGGACCTCGACAAGCTCGAGTTCGCAGTGGGCCTCACGATGACGGGCCGGGCCTTCGAGCGCCTCTTCGGCGGACCGGCCCGCGCCGCCGAGTCGCTCTTGACGCAGCGCGAGATGGACCTGGCGGCTTCAGTCCAGGCCATCACCGAGGAGATCGTCCTGAAGATGGCCCGTCACGCGAAGGAGCTGACGGGTGCGCGGCACCTCTGCCTCGCCGGTGGGGTGGCGCTGAACTGCGTCGCGAACGGCGCGCTCGCGCGCGCGGGGCTCTTCGAAGACCTCTTCGTCCAGCCGGCTGCGGGCGATGCAGGGGGCGCCGTCGGTGCGGCGCTCGCGGTCTGGCATCGCCGGATGGACGGGCCGCGCTCGAGCCCGGAGCGGCTCGGGACATGGAGAGCACGCGAGGCGGGGGGCGCTTTGCCTCCCTACGCCGACGGCATGAAAGGGGCGTTCCTCGGTCCCGCGTTTCCGTCGGACGGGATCGCCACCTGGCTTCGCGAGAAGGGCCTCCCGTTCCGGACGGTCGTCCCGGAGGAGCTGCCTTGCGTCGTCGCCGGCCTCCTCGCGGAGGAGAAGGTCGTCGGCCTCCTGCAGGGGAGGATGGAGTTCGGACCGCGTGCCCTCGGCGGCCGCAGCATCCTGGGCGACCCGCGCTCCCCGAAGATGCAGTCGGTCATGAACCTGAAAATCAAATTCCGCGAGTCGTTCCGCCCGTTCGCACCGTCCGTCCTCCGCGAGGACGTGTCGGAGTGGTTCGAGCACGACGGCGACTCCCCCTACATGCTCCTGACGGCCGACGTGAGGAAGGGGCTGCGGCGCGAGATGAGCGAGTCCGAGCGGGCGCTCTGGGGGATCGAGAAGCTGAACGTCCCGCGATCGACGATCCCGGCGGTGACCCACGTCGACTACTCAGCGCGGCTCCAGACGGTGCGGCGGGAGACGAACCCGCTGTACCACGCGATCCTCTCCGCGTTCAAGGAGAAGACGGGTTGCCCGGTCGTCGTCAACACCTCGTTCAACGTGCGCGGCGAGCCGATCGTCTGCACGCCGGAAGACGCCTGGCGTTGCTTCATGCGGACGTCGATGGACGCCCTCGTCCTCGAGAACCACGTCCTCCTCCGCGAGGAGCAGCCTGAGTACGTCGAGGCACAGGACTGGCGGGCGACGTTCACGCTCGACTAAGCCGGACGCCTCCGCGCCCGACCCACCGAGCTCGGGCCACGTCCCGTCAAGTGGCGTAGGAGCGAGGGGACCACGGGTCATGGATCGGCTCGAGTCAGGCTGCCGGAAGGAGAGCGGGTTGACCGGTGTCTGAGGGTGTGCTGCCGGGATTGAGGACTCTGACGAGGGATTCGAGGGAGAAGAAGCGGCAGGCGATGGCCCACTCGTCGTGCCGCACGGCGAGCAGGGTGCAGAAGGATCGGAAGAGCGAGGAGACGGCGAGCCTGACGCCGTGCAGCCCGCAGCTTTGAGATCCCGGACAGCCCGAGGGTCTCCATGAGGCGCTCTGCGCGCCAAGTGGAGATTCCGAGTACGTACGACTCGGCGACGAGGCTGGCGATAGACCCGAAGAACGTCCGGCCCCCAAGGCAGGTGACCATGACGAGGAGTGCGCAAAGCCATGCATTCCACCTTGCTAAGATCGCCCGGCTGATGAGACGCGCCGCACTTCTCGCCGTCTACTTCGCCGTCATGCTGACGATTCGCTACGCGGGCTGGCTCATGAACGACTACGTGTTCTTCCTCAATCCGGCGCGCGCGGTCTACAGCGGGACGCTCGATATTTACGCGCAGCGGCTCCATCCCGAAGTCGCCCCGCCCTACGGCATCGGATATGCGTACCCTCCGCTCGTCGCAATCGTCACCGCCCCCGCCGTCTGGCTCGGCGATACCCTTCGACTGAGCGACGATGCGACGGGACGATATCTCTATGTAATACCGCTCCTCCTGTTCGACGTTCTCTGTCTTTTCGCCTTTGGCCGTCTCCTCCGCCAGATCTTGCCGTCAATCTCGGAACGGGAAGAGATCGCGTGCCTCGTTCTCGCGATGGCGATTCCAGGGTTTGCGTCAGCCGCTGCATATTCCAGCCATGCCGAAACCCTGATGTGCTTCCTTCTTCTCGCCGGTGTCGCTGCGTTTCTCGAGGGGCGCGCGATGGCAGCGGGTGCCATCCTCGGGCTTGCGCTCTCCACCAAGCAGACAGCGCTTTTCGTCCTGGTCCCACTCGTCTTCCTGTCCCTGAAGCAGGCCGTCGAGCGGCGTGACTACCGCAATGTCATGCGGTTCTGCCTCAGCACCACCGTCGTATTCGCTGCGGTGTGCCTGCCGTTCGCGGTCGCGAATTTCGGCGCGATGAAGTACGCGCTCGTCGACGCTCAGCGTGCGCTGGTGGTTTCAGGCGAATCGGTGTGGCTTCTCGTGAGGGAGGTTCTGGGGCACGATCTCGCGATCCGCGCCGTCGCTCCGTGGGTGCTTCTCGGTGCGATGATCGCCACCTCGTTCTTTCTGGTCATGCGCAATCGAATCCGCTCGAACGTCGACGTTCTTGGACTGCTCGTTGTGTCGCCTCTGCTGATCGACGTGCTCAGCAAATACACCGGTGTCTATTACAAGCTTCCTGCATTCTTCTTCCTGATCCTCTGGGATCGTACTCGCCGCAGATCGGGCGGTGTTCCATGGATTGCAATCACATACATTGCCATCTTTTCACTCCTCGATTCGCTTCCGTTGGGCGTCCATCCTGCCTCGTTCGAGATGCGCGAGCAGGTCGTTCGCGCAGCGATAAAAGTGCCGCTCTACATAGGCCTTTTCGTCCATCTGCTCCGATCGATTCCGGAGGAGGACATCGGCCCGATTCAGATGACAGGAGCGTCGCGTCCGATCTGCGGTAGCTGACCGGCGCCCGATGTTCTGGACGGCCTTTGCACCACACGATGGCTCCTGTGGAACATTGATACGGCGGAGGGGCCCAGGTCTCGAGAGGCGAGAGTCGTTTCCTAAAGCGAGGTTTGTGAAGTTGTAGCGGCCGCAGGGATGGCAAGGCCGGTCGCCTTGAAGACCCTCCCGGCGCATCCCGGCGTGGTGGATCGAATCCTTCGTCCCGATAGCTCTCGACGACCCCCCCCACGTAGCTGTTGCTCC
>DIAY01000198.1 GCA_002414905.1 Holophagales bacterium UBA5066
CCCCGGGCCGGAAGGACCGGGCGAGTCGAAGCGCCTCTGGCCCATCATGAGCGACACGCGTCTCGAATCCGTCCGCGGAGAGGATCGCATCGAGCCCGGCGGCCGAGTCCGCGTCGTCCTCCACGATGAGGACCCGGTGGTGACGGGCCTCGGGCAGAGCGACGGCCCGCGCCGCGAGGCTGGCAACGACGACGACGATCTCGGCCGGCTGAACCGGCTTGGCCACGTGCATCTGGAAACCCGCCAGGAGCGTCTTCGTCCGATGCTCGGCCCCGGCGTAGGCGGTGAGAGCGGCTGCGGGCGTGAGGCCGCCGGCCTCCGGAGACAGGGCCCGAACCCGCCGGATGAGCGAGTACCCGTCCTCGCCCGGCATCTCGATGTCGGAAAGGAGAACCGCGGGCCGTTTGCGTTTCACGAGCGCGAGGCCCTCGGCAGCCGTCGCTGCGACGAGAACCTCGGCGCCGGCGAGCTCGAGGACGGTGGCGACCATGCCGCGCGAGTCGGGCTCGTCGTCGACCACGAGGACGCGAAGGCCGTCGAGAGCGGGGGCCGAGTCGAGCCAGACGGGACGCACCGATTCCGGCATGGAGAGTTCGGCGGGGTCCGGGGCGGGAGACGGGATCATCCGGCTCCTCGGCAGGACCACCGTGAAGATCGCCCCCGATCGTCCATCCGACCGGTTCACGGCCTCGACCGTACCTCCATGCAGCTCGACGATGTGCCGCACGATCGTGAGACCCAGCCCGAGGCCCCCGTGCGCACGCGTGGACGACGAGTTCGATTGCCGAAAACGCTCGAAGACGTAGGGCAGGAACTCCGGCCGGATGCCCGGGCCATCGTCCTCCACGACGATCCGGGCCTGTATCTCGGTGCACCGAACGCTGACGAGGACGTGGCCTCCCCGCGGGGCGAACTTGATCGCGTTCGAAACGAGATTCCAGACGACCTGCTGAAGACGGTCCGCGTCGCCGGAAATCAAGGTCCCGGCAGGCGCCAGAAGCTGCTCGACGACGATCTCCCGGGCCTGAGCGGCCGGGCGCACGGTGTCGATTGCCGCCGACACGACCTCCTGGACGTCGACGGCCCTCGTGTTCAGGCGCAGCTTCCCCGCCACGATCCGCGAAACGTCGAGGATGTCCGAGATGAGCTGGTTCTGGACCTGCGCGTTGCGCTCGATCGTCTCGACGGCACGAAGGGTTGCCGCGCCGTCCAGTTTGCCGGACCGCAACATGTGCGCCCATCCCACGATTGCGTGGAGCGGCGTGCGAAGCTCGTGGGAAAGCGTCGCCAGGAATTCGTCTTTGAGGCGGTTGGCCTGCTGCGCCTCGAGGTAGAGGCTGGCGTGCTCCACGGCGACTCCCGCGCGGTGAGCGATCTCCTCGGCGAGGGCGACCTCGACCGCATCCCAGGGCCTCTCCGCGCGACACCACATGAGCGACCCCTTGCGCTCGCCGAGGATCGAGATCGGGACTGCGAGGATGTGACCGGCGCCGAAGACGTCGAGCATCTTCTCGAACTCCGGATCCATTTCCCTCGACGCCAGATCGGCGTGGCCGATCGTCACCGTGTGGCCTGTCCGGATCGCTTCGAGCCCCGGTGTGAGCGCGTCCGACCGGAGCTTCAGGGAGCGGATGCCGGACGCGGCCTCGGCCCGCACCGGGTCTCTGTGGGCGGCCACGGCCCGGCGGAAGCCGCCGTCGAGGTCCACGAGGTCGAGGGCGCACCAGTCCGCGAATTCCGGGAGCGTGGCCGTTGCGGGCGCCGCGAGCGTCTTCTCGTAGTCGAGCGTGGAGGCGAGGACGGCGGTTACGCGTGCGAGCATGGTCGACCGCGCCTGCGCCGCCTCGGCCTCGGCGCGAATCGCCTGCGCGCGCACCAGTCGATTCTTCTCGGCCTCGGCCCGGCGGCGGTCGGTGACGTCCTGGACGAGGCCCACCATCCGTGCGGGCGTTCCATCCGCTCCCGCAACGACGTTTCCGTCGGCAACGAGGATGCGCACGCCACCGTCTGGCCTGCGGATGCGGTACTCGGCAGAGAAGGGGTGCCCGCTCTCCCGGCTGCGATGGAGCTCACGCTTCACGAGCTCCTGGTCTTCCGGCAACGTCAGGGCCTCGACCACTTCCGGCGTCAGGGTGCCGTCACGCGGATCGCGGCCGTACAGCCGATAGAGCTCGTCGGACCAGACGACCCTGCCACTTTCGAAGTCGTGTTCCCACGTTCCCACCTGGGCGAGACGCTGCGCCTCGGCGAGGAGCCTTTGGCTGCGGCTGAGGTCCCGGGTCCTCTCTTCGACCAGGCCCTCGAGGTCTTCACTGGCTCTCGTCACCTCTTCGTCGCGGCGCTGGATCTGGTCCAGCATTTCGTTGAACGTCTCGACCAGGACGCCGACCTCGCCGGCAGCCGGCCCGCTCGCGCGCACGCTGTAGTCCTTCTTCGACGAGATCACACGAGCGGTCTCGGCGAGCCTGAGGATGGGCTCGAAGATCGCGCGCATGAAACGGGCCGAAAAGAAGAGCGCCATGCCGAACGAGACGAGGGAACCCAGGAGGACGATCGCGCCGGAGCGCAAAAGACGCTCCCGTACTTCCCCGAGGTCAGCTTTAATGACGAGATTCCCGGCACGGCCCTGGCCGAGCGGAATCCTGCGTGCGACCACGACGTGGGACGCCCCGAATTCATGCCCGGTCCCCACGAAAGGCGGCACCGGCGGTACGGAACTGTCCGGCTGCAGATCGCTCCGGTAGGAGGAGAAGAGCTTCCCGTCGGGGCCATAGACAGCGGCCCAGAGCACGTGCGGCTCGGCCCGCAGAACGGAGAGAGCCCGCGATGCCGCTTCGCGATCCGCCGACAGCAGGGCCTCCTCGGTGCCGAAACCGATGATCTGGGCGGTGGAGGTGAGGCTGCTCACGAGCGTCGACCGGACGGTGACGATGTCGAAGATGACGAAGAGGCCGCTTGCCGTGACGAGCGCGATGCCCGCCACGAGGACCGTGATGCGCAGGAGCTTGCTTCGAATCGAGCGCTCCGAGGCTGGACTCATCCGAACGACCCCGGCGCGAGGGTACGTCCTTGAAGGCTCACTTTCGGGCGATTTCCTGAATTCCCCATGTTGACGACCTCACCGGATCTCTCCTGTAATTGTTACCACGCGATGGTGGGACGCAAGACCTGTTCCTCTGAAGTATCGAGCCGCTGCGGCCGTAGGCC
>DIAY01000062.1:0-14193 GCA_002414905.1 Holophagales bacterium UBA5066
GACCTCGTAGCCGAGCGGTGCAAGAACGCGGGTCAGCGCGCGCTCCCCCGCCGGCAGCGCCCCGGTCTCGCCGAGAATCGTGCGGACGGCCCCGTGGTCGTGGACGACCTTCCCGCCGCGGCGGACGCGGTCGAGGACGTAAAGCGCGCCCGCGGGAACGCGCCGCAGCACATCGTCGAAGAGGAGGAGATTCAGCGCCTGCGCCAGCTCGGCACGAGAGACCGTGTCGGACGGCGGCCCGAAGAGGGCGGCGTCCACCTCGACCGCCGTCACGAGCGCGCCGGCGCGCGCGCGCCCCACGATCCCCGCGACCAGCCCGATCACCTGAGAGCCCGCCGGCCTCGTCGTCTCCATCGCGTCCTCCCTCCGGCCGGGGCCCGTCCCGAGCCCCCGGGGCGGATTATTGCAGCGCAGCAGGAAGAGCGGGGAAAGCGTCAGGCTGCCGATCACTCCCCGCCAAGGCCGCTCTCATGGACACTGCGAAGTGGCTGGACTCATCCGCCGGTCGAAACCGGGCACGAATCTTGTAACGTCGGGTCTGGGTGACGCTCCGACTGAAGCTCTTCGTCTTGATCGGCGGCCTTCTCGCCCTCATGGTCGGGGCCGAGTGGATCCTCATCGAGACCCTCACGAAGGATCTGCGCGTCGAGGTGAGTGCCGTGGCGGCCTCCGTGGGGAAGGACGTCGCCCGGATCATCCAGCCCCTGGACGAGACCGCCGCAGCCGTGCCTTCCCAGGGGATGGACGTGAGGCGGATCGTCATCGGCGAAAGGACCCACGTCGTCGTCCTGCCCCCCGGCGAGGGCGCCAAGGTCTCCGAGAAGGACGAAGCCTCTCCTGCAGCCGCGACGGCCGGCGATCCACACGCCCGGCGGTTCGTCGTCACGACGGTGCAGACGGACGAGAAAGGGACGACGTCGTCCACGCGGAGCTGGACCTCGAAGGATCCGGCGGGGTTCCTCTTCGTCGAAGGGCCCCTCGCCCGGACGCAGATTCCCATTCCGGGAACTGGCGTCACCGTCGCCGTCACGCGGTTCCGGACGCGCCTCGTCCTCGGCTCGCTCGGGATCGTTGCGCTGGGGCTCCTGGCGGCGGCGTTCGTCGCCCATCGCGTGACGCGCCCGCTCGTCGAGCTTTCGCGCGCAGCGCGGACGCTCGGCGAAGGGGACTTCGGCGCGCAGGTGGAGGCGCGCGAGGGGGGCGAGGTGGGCGAGGCGATCGCCGCCTTCAACCAGATGTCGTCCCGCCTCGAGGCCCTCGAGCGCGAGGCGCTGGAGCTGAAAGAGCGCGAGCACCTCGGCGAGATGGGAGAGGTCGCGCGTGGGATGGCACACGCCCTGCGCAACCCCCTTCACGCCGTCGGCTTGTCGGTGGACGAGCTGGCGGCCCGACTTCCCGAGGACGTCGAGGCGGCCGCGATCGCCGCCGCCGCCCGCCGCCAGATCGCGGGAGTCGACGGGACGATCCGCTCCTTCCTCGCGCTCGCGGCGGAGGGTGGTACGGAGGAGGAGGTCGACGTGCGGGCTCTCGCGGAAGAAGTCGCCCTGTCCGCGCTCCAGGGGGCTCGCGGGAGGGTCCGCGTCACCGTCGAGGTGGGCGAGGCCCGGCCTCAAATTCGCGCGGTGGCCCCCGAGCTGCGCGCCGCGCTCCATGCGCTCGTCGTGAACGCCGTCGAGGCGAGCCCGGAAGGTGCCCGGATCGCCGTCCGGGTCGAAACGCGGGACGGAGGCGGCGCACGGGTGACTGTCGATGACGAGGGACCGGGCCTTCCTGGCGAGGTTCGCTCGCGCCTCTTCACCCCCCACGTGACGACAAAGCCGAGCGGATCGGGGATGGGCCTCTTCCTGGCCCACCGGATCGCCACGACGCGCTACGGAGGCGGCCTCGCGCTCGAGGAGCGCCCTTCGCGCGGCACGCGGGCCGTCCTCGATCTCGGGCCGCGGACGGGAGGACGCCCTGCCTGAAGCCCGCATCCTCCTGGTGGAAGACGAGATAGACCAGCGGAAGCTGCTGGCCGGCATCCTGCGGGGCGAGGGGTACGCCGTGGCCGAGACGGGGTCGGTCGACGCCGCCCTCGCGGACCTCGCGGCGGCCCCCGTCGACCTCGTCATGTCCGACTGGAAGCTCCCGGGGCGCGACGGGATGGAGCTCCTGACCGAGGTGAAGGCGCGCTTTCCCGAGACCGCGTTCCTGATGGCGACGGCCTACGGAACGATCGCCCACGCCGTCGCGGCGGTGAGGGCCGGGGCCGACGACTACCTGACGAAGCCGTTCGAGCGAGCCGCGCTCCTTCTCGCCGTCGAACGGACTCTTCGCTCGCGGCGCCTCGTCGACGAGAACCGGCGCCTCTCTGAAGAGGTACGCGATCGGGACCGGCTCGTCGACCTCGTCGGGAAGAGCCCTTCGATGGAGAGGCTCTACCGGCAGGTCGAGAAGCTCGCCGGCACCGACGCGACGGTCCTCCTCGCGGGCGAGAGCGGGACCGGCAAGGAGCTCGCCGCCCGGGCGCTGCACGCGCTTTCCCGCCGGCGCACGGGCCCGTTCGTGGCGGTGAACGCCGCGGCGATCCCCGAGACGCTCGTCGAGTCCGAGTTCTTCGGCGCCGAGAAAGGCGCCTACACCGGGGCCGACCGGATGCGGAAAGGGAAGCTCGAGCAGGCGCAGGGCGGGACGCTCTTCCTCGACGAGCTGGGCGAGCTGCCGCTGTCGATGCAGCCGAAGCTCCTCCGCGCGCTCCAGGAAGGCGTCGTGACGCGAATCGGCGGCTCGTCCGAGATCGCCACCGACGCGCGGATCCTCGCCGCCACGAATCGCGACCTCGCGCAGGAAGTCGCCGCGGGGCGATTCCGCGAGGATCTCTACTACCGGCTCAACGTCGTCTCTGTCACGTTGCCGCCGCTGCGCGAGAGGCGCGAGGACATCCCGCTCCTCGTCCGCCACTTCGTCGCGCGGACCGAACGGCGATACGGCATCCGCGTCGAGCCGTTCCCATCCGCTCTTCTCGCCCGGATGGTCGACCACGGCTGGCCCGGGAACGTCCGCGAGCTGGCGAACGTCGTCGAGCGCCTCGTTCTTCTCTCGGAGGGAGGACGAGTGTCCGAGGGCGATCTTCCCGGGCCGCTCGGAGGGAAGGCTCCGGCGGACGCGGGGTGGAGGCTCCCTCCGGGCGGAGTCTCCTGGGAGGAGCACGAGAAGGACGCTCTTCGCCAGGCGCTCGATATCTCCGGCGGCAACCGGGCCCGCGCCGCGCGCCTCCTCGACCTGCCCTACAAGGCCTTCCTCTACAGGCTCGAGAAGTTCGGTCTGGCGCCATCGGACGAGCAGCAGACTTGATAAGCCCGATTTCGGGATGGAATTCCCCAATTAGGGAGATGCCGGCCTGGTTCGAGCACCACGTCGGCTGGCCCGCCCCTTGCGAAAAGGACGACGAAGCCGGCCAGCACCGGCAAGGAACGATCGGAGGATGACCATGACCCTCTCCCGCGCGATTCCCGGCGCCACCCTCGGCGCGCTCACCCTCGGAGCCACCCTCACCCTCGCCGCTCCCCTCTTCCCGTTCGCCGGGACCGCCCAGGCGGGAGAGGAGAAGAAGGAGGAGACGACGGTTACGATTTCTACCTCGAAGGACAAGGAAGCGACCGTCCTGAAGCTCGAGCCGATGAAGGCGGGCGAGACGAAGACGGTGACGTCCGAATCGGGCAAGCCGGTCACCGTCACGCGGACCGAAGAAGGCTACACGATCAAGACCGGCGACCGCGAGATCAAGGTGAAAACCGCGCTCGACGGCGACGGTCCCCAGGTCCTCCTTCCGGGTGGGAAGGAAGTCCACGTCGTGAGGCACGGCGGCTGCGGCGATGACGACGTGAACATGGTCTTCACCGGCGACGATGGAAAGAAGGTCGTCGTGAAGAAGCACGCGTATGCGTACAGGACCGGAGAGGACGAACCGAAGGCCAGCGCGGGCGAGGTCCTGAAGAACGCGGCGCCGAAGAGCCTCGAGAGCCTGGACCGGCCCACCCGCGACGCCGTCGAGCGGGTCCTCCAGGAGATGCTCGACAAAGGCGACGTCCTCGCCCCCGGAGCGATGCAGATGCGCTGGAACGCGAAAGAGGATGGGGACGGGGACGGCGAGAGAGTCAGGGTGATGGTCATCCAGGAAAAGAAGGGCGAATCGAAGAAGTAGCCCACCAGGAACCTCCGGCGCATCCGGTCCGTCAGGCCAGTCAGCATCAGATAGAAGCAAGGGACGACGAACAGGGTGAGAACCGTGGAGAGCGTCAGGCCGCCGATCACCGCGACCGCCATCGGGTTCATCAGCTCGCCCCCCTCCGCGTGGTTCAGGGCGAGAGGGAGCATGCGGACGACCGTCGTCAGGACGGTCACGCGTCGGTTCTGGTTCTCCCTCTGGATCGACTGTGGGGCCGCGGCTGCCCCGCCGGGACGGCGACTCCCGTCGCGAAGGGGCCGCGTCCACTATCGAAAATATTCGGTAACGCCGATCAGGAAGCGCTACGTCCAGGTCTGCAGGGCGTGACCGCGTCGTACGGGTAGGGGTCTGGCTGCGCTTCGGCGAGTTCCGAGGAAAGTGCGACGGCCGCAAGAGCCCCGAGGCCGAGGGTGCGTAGCAGAAAGTGGAGGCCCTTCATGGCCGTCTCCTTTGAAGCTGTGGAAAAGATCACCACTGTCCGTCGACCTCAGCGGAAGTAGCCGTTGACGTCGAGAATGAAGTGCACGGTACCCGTGGTCTGGAGATCCTTTACCGAAAGGGTTCCCCCCGATCAGGCCCATGATGGAGTTGTTCGCGCGCGTCTTGCCGGCGGCGAAGCTCAGGGCGCTCGTGAGCGGGGCGGGTCCCGTTCCGGGATAGACGGTCAGGGAGCCGCCCGAGGTCGGGACCGCCACGGTCATGTTGACGGAAACCGCCCCCGCGTCCGCCGGGGCCCCGCAGGATTCGCTGATCTTGAACGTCCGGGTCTGGTCTGCTGCCAGCGCCGGCCCGCCGAGGGGACCGACGGCGTTGCGGGTATCCAGGACCCGGCACGGGGGCAGGGTGTAGAAGCGCAGGGGTGCGTTCGGAGAGAACCACTTCCACAGGTCGTTCAACCGCCCCTGACCGCTCGCCGAGTACCCTGACCCGCCAAAGAGCCAGAGGTTACCGGAGGTGGCGGTCCACGAGACGGAGTTGTTGCGTGCTCCCGGCTGGTTCGCTGGCGCAGCAATCCCCTTCGTCCCGTAGATCCCGGCCTGGTTCGCGTTGCTCGACCCGCTCACCCAGGTCCAGCTCGCCCCATCCCACTTCCACAGGTCGTTCAGGTCATCCGATACCCTCAACATGTCCTTGAACCCGCCGAAGAGCCAGAGGTGCCCGGTCGTGTCGGTCCACGAAACGGAGCCTTCGCGCGCTCCTGGCTGGTTCCCCGTTGTAGTGACTCCTTTCGTCCCGTAGGTCCCGGTCTGGTCCAGCCCGTCGGACCCGCTCACCCATGTCCAGTTCGTCCCGTCCCACTTCCACAGGTCGTTCAAGTATCCAAGTCCGCTCTCCGAAAGCCCGTAGCCGCCGAAGAGCCAGAGGTTCCCGCTCGTGTCCCTCCACGAGACGGAGTCATAGCGCCCCCCCGGCACGTTCCCCGGCGCAGCGAGCCCCTCCGTCCCGTAGGTTCCGGCCTGGCTCGGGCCGTTCGACCCGCTCGCCCAGGTCCACTGACCGTCGACCAGATTCATGTTCTGAGGTGTCGGGCCGGGATGCTCCTCCGCTGCCATCGCCGGGGCCGCCAGCAGGAACCCGAGTACGATTGGCGCGACGGCCAGCTTTGTCCGCTTCATACCGACCTCCTCGAGTCGAGCCTTCATGCCTTCACCCGTCCGTCCCTCGGCGGGCTGCTCGCAGCTTTCTTTCAAATTCACTTTCGCCTCGAACTTCGCCGCCCTGCAGACCGCACCGGCCATAGGCCCTCCTCGCCCGTCTCCGGGGAGACCTGACCCGAGGTGCAGCAAACCGGCCGCACCCGCCCGAAAAGCGAATTAATGCGACGTTTCCTTGCTCGCAGCGCCGCTGTCTATCCCCCGTGCGGGGATAACGTCGGCTCGAAGAATTTGCACTTCCGCTGCACACTTGAAGCGCTCAGGATCCCGTTGTTGACGACGACCCCGGTGAGGAGGATGACGCCGAGCATCACCGGCGCCGATATCGGCAGCCCGGTCAGCGAAAGGGCCAGGACGACGCCGATGAGAGCGAGCGGGATCGCTCCCATGATCACGAGCGGGTTGACGAGCGACTCGTACTGGACGGCCATGACCGCGAAGACGAGGAAGATCGCGAGGAGGACGACGGTGATGAACCGGTTCTGGTTCTCCCTCTGGATCGACTGCGCAGCCGCGCCTTCGCGGACATCCGCCACGTCGCGCAGGCGCAGCGCGGCACCGCGCTGCGGGAAGAGAGGGAGAGCCGCGATGTCGTTCGACACCGTTCCCGGATGAATCTCCAGGCGCCCGGCCGCGATCCGTTGGCGTTCACGAGCTTTCACCCGTCGCACGGCGAGCCAGCGCATCTCTTCCGGCGTCCCGGGGTCGAGCGATCGAGCGTTTCGTCCGTGCTGGCCCCGGCCTCCCGGGCTTTCCGCGTACCTTCATAGACAGCATCCACTCGCGGGCGTAGCAGAGGAGGTCACGCGATGCGCTTCTTCTTCGGGGGGCACGGTGCCGGACGGCGCGGCGGATCCCGCTCCAGGGGCCGGTCCGTAGTCGTCACCGCGCGAGTCGCCTCTCCCCGAATGTAGAGGTCCGGGAGCCGGCATTTATCCGGGAAAGCGGCATCGTGCCGCCCCCCTCGGTGGTCTTTCAACGACTCGATTCGACAGAGGGGCATGAACATGAAGAAACACCAGGGATTGCACGCTGTCTCCGTGGGAATCGCGATACTCGTCACCGCAGCCGCCCTGCCGGTGAACGCACAGAGGTTCTCGGACTGGTCGGCACCGGTCAATCTCGGCCCCGTCATCAACACGGCCGCGAGCGAGACGTGCGCCGAGATCTCGAAGGACGGGCTGACCTTCTACTTCGCGCGGGGAGGCATCGAGATCTGGTTCACCCAGCGGGCGAGCCTCCACGCTCCGTGGGCGGCTCCGCAGAAGCTGCCCGAGACCATCAACGTCGCCGGCTCCAGCAACTTCTGCCCGGTCCTCTCGGCGGACCGGCACGCCCTTTACTTCGTCAGCAACCGTCCGGGCGGCTGCGGCGATGCCGACATGTACGTCTCCTACCGGCGGAAGATCCACGACAACCTCGGCTGGGAGACACCGGTCAACCTGGGCTGCCAGGTCAACAGTCCCCAGACGGACCTGAGGCCCTCGCTCTTCGAGGGGGACGACGGGACCGGATACCTCTACTTCAGCAGCACGCGACCGGGCGGCCTTGGCGCCGCGGGTACGTCGGACATCTACTCGGCCACGATGCAGCTCGACGGCACGTTCTCTCCGCCGGTGCTCGTCGAAGGCCTGAACACCACGGCCGACGACAGCCGTCCCGACGTCCGCGAACGCGACGGTCTGGAGGTCTTCTTCGACTCGAACCGGCCGGGAGGATCGGGCGCGACGGACCTGTGGACCTCGACGCGCGCGAGCCTCGACGACCCGTGGTCGAACCCGGTCAATCTGGGCCCTGTCGTGAACAGTTCCGTCAACGAGCTGCGCACGTCTCTCTCCTGGGACGGCACGACGCTCTACTTCCAGTCGCCCCGCGCCGGTGGCGCCGGCGCCGCGGACCTCTACGTCACGACGCGAACGAAACTGACGGGCTACGTCTTCCCTGCGTCCGCAAACGTCCTGGGGCTGAACGGGGCCGAGTTCAGGACGAGCATGAAGCTCCTGAACCTGAACCCGGAGGAGGTGACGATCTCGGCGGCGCTGATGACCCCGTCCGGTGCGGAAACCTCCAGGGACATCGTCCTCCCCGCGAGCTCGTACCGGACGTTCGACAACTTCCTGCACGAGGTCTTCGGGTACTCGGGTGGCGCCGGCATCAGGCTGTCCGGCGACGCGGCGCGGCCCTTCGTCGCCGTGGCCGAGGTCTCCGCCGGGGCGTACTCCACGCAGCTCGCCTCGTTCGGCATCGACGACGCGGTGGCGAGGGCCGAGAGCGCCGCGACGTCCGTCGCGCCGGGCCTGAGGGTCACGTCCGGAACGCGAGCGAACTTCGGCTGCTCCAACCTCGACCCGGAGCCCGTGACCGTCCGGGTCGACTTCAGCGCAATGGCGAACGGCGCCAGGACGACCGCCGACGAGGAGCTGACCCTCGGGCCGTCGGGGTGGGTGCAGCGCGCCGTCTCCCTTCCGGGAGAGGAGATCTTCGCGTTCTTCTCGGTGACGTCGGGTGGCGGGCCGCTCGGCGTCTACTGCTGGGGCGTGAACGTGGACAACGTCTCCAACGACGCCGCCGTCATCTCGGCCGTGCGTGTGCCGTGAGGCGGCCGGGATCGCCGGACTGCCTGGAGATCAGGTCCTCAGCTCGCGGAAGAGCCAGGCCCTGGCGAGCCGCCACTCCCTCTTGACCGTCCGGGGAGACCGTCCGAGCACGTGGGCGGTCTCCTCGACCGTCAGTCCGCCGAAGAACCGCATCTCGACGATGCGCCCCTGTTCCGGGCTGCGGGCGGAAAGCCGCTCGAGCGCCTGGTCGAGTCCGACGAGGTCGACCTGGCTCGGTCCACCGGCCGCGTCGGCCACGTCGTTGGCGGTCTCGATCTGCACGGTGCCGGCGCCGCCTCCGCCGCGCTTGAGTGCGTTCCGCGCGCGGGCGTGATCGACGAGGATCCGCCGCATGAGCCGGGCTGCGACCCCGAAAAAGTGCGCGCGGTTCTGCCACTGCGCCCGCCTCTGGTCGACGAGGTCGAGGTACAGCTCGTGGATGAGGGCGGCGGGCTCCAGCGTGTGACCGGCGCGCTCGCGCAGCAGCTCGCGCCGCGCGAGGCGGTTCAGCTCCCGGTAGACGGCCGGAAGGAGCCGGTTGAGGGCCTCCGGATCGCCCGCGTTCCACGCGAGGAGCAGGCCCGTGATGTCCGGGGCGCCCGGGCCCGGGCTCGTCACGGGGCCCCCAGTCTCTTCCGGAGGTCCCGCTGCCGGGGATCGTCCCGGAACGGCGACGTGTCGGCGCCGAAGCGACTGGCGTATGCGAGCCCGTTGGCTTTCTCCGCGAAGGCCCTCTCCGTGCACTCGAAGTGGGCGTCGGCCTCGCCGAGCGCCGCGTAGGCCGCGGCAAGGGCGAGGGGTGGCACGTAGCGGTGAGCGGGGCCGTCGAGGGCCTCCCTGAGGAGCTCGCGCGCCACCTCGGGACGTCCGGCCCGGGCGTAACCCTCCGCCAGGTAAGCGAGCGACGAGCCGCTGCGTTTGCCGAGGCGCGCGTTCGCCTCCAGCTCCCGCAGGCCTTCCTCGGCCCGTCCCGCCTGGAAGTACGCCTGTCCCAGGCGCAGGCGGGCCTGCGGGTAGTCCGGGTCGAGCTGCAGAGTGCGCGTGAGCTGGGCGATGGCGTCACCGGGCCGTCCCGCCATCGAGAGCGTCCAGCCGACATTGGTATTCACGACGAGCGAGAAGGGGTCGAGATCGCGCCCCAGCTCCACCTCGCGGAGGGCCTCGTCCATTCGACCGAGGGAGGCGAGCAGATTCGCATACCAGACGTGAGCGAGCGCGTAGCTGGGGTTCAGCTCGAGCGCGCGCCGGAAGTCCTTCTCGGAGGCGGCCCATTCCCAGTCGTAGTGGTGCACGTACCCGAGCGCCGCGTGGGCTTCGGCCAGATCGGGGTCGAGCTGCAGCGCCCGGATTGCGGCGTGCCGAGCCTTCGGGCGCCACTCGGCGGGCGAGGCGTTGCCGACCAGGACGGTCCCTAGCTGGTTGTAGCAACCGGCGAGAGCGGCGTGGGCCGGCGCGAACGTCGGATCGAGCGCGAGGGCATCCTCGAAGTCCGAGACGGCCTGCCGGAGCGACACCTCGGTCCGCCGGTTCCAGTGGTCACGGCCCTCGAGGTAGGCCGTGTAGACCTCGGGCTGCACGGCGCGGAGTGCCGTCAGGCTTCTCCTCGCGTCCTCCTCGATCGGGAGCCCGGCGGCGGTCGCGAGGCCGCGGACGATCTCTCCCTGCAGGACGAGCACGTCCCTCACGTCCCGGTCCCAGGTTTCGGCCCAGCGCTCGCGGCCCGTCCGCGTCTCCACGAGGCGGATGCTCGCGCGGAGGCGCTGGCCGCTATGGGACATGGTCCCGGCACCGACGAGGTCCGCGCCGAGGGCGGCACCGGCCTGCGCCGGCCGGGCCCCTCGATGCCGGGCCACGGACGGAAAAGAGATGATGCGTGCGCTCCGGATGCGCCCGAGCTGGGCGATGAGCGCCCCCGTCGTGCCGTCAGCGAAGTAGCCTTGCGAGGCGTCCCCGGAGACGTTCTCGAAAGGGAGGATGGCGATAACCGGCACCCGGCCGGTCCGGCGGGCCGATCGCACCCACGTCGAGGCCGCACCGGCCGCGAGGAGAACGGCCGCAGCTGTCGCGGCTGCGACCGCTGCGCGCCTGCGGGCCGTGTGGCCGCCCGGCGCGGCGAGGAGACGCAGCGTGAGGCGCCGGACATGGCCATCCCGGAGCATCTCGAGGGCGGATCGCACGTCCGAGGCGCGCTGGTAGCGATCGGCGGGTGCTTTCTCGAGACAGCCGTCGACGATCATCCTCAGAGGAAGGGGCACCGTGGCCGGCAGCGGCGGTGCGGCGTCGTGAAGGATCGCCTGGCTCGTCGCGAAGGGTGTTTCGCCCTGGAAGGGAAGGCGACCCGCCGCCATCTGGTAGAGCAGGACGCCCAGCGCCCAGAGGTCGGAACGCGCGTCGACGTCGTGCCCGAGCAGGGCCTCGGGGGACATGTGGGAGAGCGTGCCGGCGAGGAGAACGTGTTCGACCGTGGAGTTGGAGACGGTCGCGGGCCCGCCGGGCAGGCGCCTCGCGAGGCCGAAGTCCAGGAGCTTGGCGCACCCGTCGGCCCCGACCACGACGTTGGCGGCCTTGAGGTCGCGGTGCACGATTCCACGCGAGTGGGCGTGCTCGAGCGCGGACACGACCTGGAGGGCGAAGCCGAGCAGCTCCGCGAGCGGCAGGCCGTCCGGCGGAACCAGGTCGCCGAGAGACGGGCCCTCCACGTACTCCATCACGATGAACGGGACGCCCCCGGCCTCGCTCACGTCGTGGATCGTGCAGACATTCGGATGGTCGAGCGTGGATGCGTGCCGCGCCTCGCGGACCAGACGGGCCAGAGCCGTCACGTCCCCGTCCGGGCCGCGGAGGATCTTGATGGCGACGGCCCTTCCGAGCCGGACGTCCCGCGCGCGATAGACCTCGCTCATGCCTCCGGCGTCCACGAAGGAGACGATCTCGTACGGCCCGAGGCGGGCGCCGTCCGACAGGCGCGGTCCGTGGCCACCGGAAGCGGCGCCGCCCGGCGAGAGGGAGGCGGCGACCTCCGGGAAGGCGACGCCAGGCGCCTCGATGAAGCTGCCGGCCTCCGCGTCGTTCCGGAGCAGGGATTCGACCTCCCACCGCAGGTCCTCGTCCCCTGCGCATGCGTCGGACACGAAGCGTTCACGGTCCGGGCCCTCGCGGTCGATGGCTTCGCAGAAGACGGCCTGCACGCGTGCCCAGCGCTCTGGGGTGTCGGGAGTACGTGGACACCCTCCCCCGGGCGGTCGTCCGAGATCGCGGCGTGACATCGAGCATCGACAGAATAGAAGGGGATCGGACCGGCCGCAAGGAAACCGCCAGGGACGAAAATTCTGATTTCGTCCGAGGACCGCTGAAGGTCCGGACGGGAGCTCGGAAAGGCCCTGGGGCTTTACGGCGGCGGGCAAGCCCGTCCGCCCTTTCTCCGAACGCTTCCGGGAGACGGGACGGGACTTCGACGTCTCGCCCAATAGGGAAGCGCTTCGTGATGATGCTCAACCAGTACCCGAACTCCTCGTCGTCCTTCAACGTGCTCCTCGACTGTAGGCGCGCCCTCGAAGCGCGGCTCGGGAAGGAACCTTCGTGAACAGGACCGTTTCGCCCCAGGTGCGCAAACGGTTCGACCGCGAAGCGCGAGCGATCTCATCGCTCCAGCATCCGCACATCTGTAGCCTGTACGACGTCGGCCGCGAGGGCGAAACCGACTACCTGGTCATGGAACTCCTCGAGGGAGAGTCGCTGGCGCAGCGGCTGGCGCGGGGTCCGGTGCCGATCTCGGAGGTCCTCACGCTCGGCTCGTAGGTCGCCGACGTGCTCGCGACGGCGCACGGCGCCGGCATCGCCCATCGCGATCTCAAACCGGGGAACTCCTTCCTGGCCAGCCACGGCCCGAAGCTGCTCGACTTCGGCCTGGCCAGGCTCCACGCGGTCGAGCCCCCGATGAACGCGTCCACGTTCACCGGCATGGCGACCGGCGAGGTCTCAGAGAGCCTGACGGGAGTGGGGCCATTCCCGGGACGATCCACTACATGGCCCCCGAGCAGCTCGAAGGGATTACCGCCGCCTCGTCGGACGCCGGTACGACCCCTGTCACGCCGGAGCCGCCTTCCCGACACCGGCGTCGCGAATGGATGGCCCGGGGCCTTGCCGCCGCGGCTCTCCCCCGACGGCCCTCGTCGACGCTCCCGCCGCCGTCCACTTCGTGCCGCGCCGAATAGCGCAGCGGGGGGCGATGAAGCGGCCAGGCCCAAGAGTGTCTCGGAGGGCCTGCGCGGCCGATAAGCGGCTGCCTCGACGGACAGAAGCCAAAGCCGGATCTCCTGCTACACGGGGGAGATCATCAAGGAGCCAAGCCTCGTCGGCGGCCCGGTCAGCCGCCGGCCCCGCCCACCACGAACCTCCGGCGCATCCGGTCCGCAAGGCCCGTCAGCATCAGGTAGAGGCACGGGACGACGAACAGGGTGAGAACCGTGGAGAGCGTCAGGCCGCCGATCACCGCGACCGCCATCGGGTTCATCAGCTCGCCTCCTTCGGCCGAGTTCAGGGCGAGCGGGAGCATGCCGACGACCGTCGTCAACACGGTCATGACGATCGGCCGGACACGGAGCGGGGCGGCGGCCAGGACGGCCTCCATCCTCGGGACAGCGCCGCCGTCACGGCGAATCTCGAAGTACTCCACGAGCAGGATCCCGTTGTTGACGACGACTCCGGCGAGGAGAATGACGCCGAGCATCACCGGCGCCGACATCGGCAGCCCGGTCATTACCAGGGCCAGGACGACGCCGATGAGAGCGAGCGGGATCGCTCCCATGATCACGAGCGGGTTGACGAGCGACTCGTACTGGACCGCCATGACCGCGAAGACGAGGAAGATCGCAAGGAGGACGACCGTGATGAGGACGCGGCGGTTCGCGTCGATCGCCTCCTGCTGGCCCCCGAACCGTATCGTGTAGCCATCCGGGAGGTCGAGGTCGGCGAGCGCCTTTCGCGTGGCCTCCGTCGCCTCGCTGATCGACCAGACCTGCGAGAGCACCGAGGCTCCGACGGTGACGAGCCGGTTCTGGTTCTCTCTCTGGATCGACTGCGCAGCCGCGCTTTCGCGGACGTCCGCCACGTCGCGCAAGCGCAGAGCGGCGCCGCTCTGCGGGAAGAGTGGGAGAGCCGCCATCTCGGCCGCGTCTCTCACCCTGGCCGGGTCGAACCGGACCCTCACGTCGAACTCCCGGTCCCCCTCGGTGAGACGGGTCGGCACCGAGCCACCGACGGCTGTCCGGACCGTCCGGCCGACCTCGCCGACGTCGAGGCCAAGGTCAGCTGCGCGGCGCCGATCGACGACGACGCGCAGCTCGGGTGCCGTCGCCTTGAGGCTCGTCTCGACGTTGGAGAGGCCCTTGAGCCGGGTCAGCCGCGCTTCGACCTCCTGGCCGAGACGCTGCAGCGTGGGGAGGTCGTCGCCGAAGACCTTCACCTCGAGGTCTTCGGTTCCGGTCGAGGTGCGCAGGCCGCGAATGCGAGGGGGGCGGACTCTCACGCGAGCGTCGGCCAGCTCGGGAAGGGCGGCGAGCTCGACCTCGGTGCGTTGTAACCACGCGGACGCCGTCATGCCGCGGCTGCGCCTCGGCTCGACCTCGACCTCCATGCTCGCAAAGCGCGGACGGACCCACATACCGCGCCCCCAGATACCGCCACCGGCCGCCGCGAAGACGTGGCGGACGGCAGGCAGGGCACGAACGACTTT
>DIAY01000062.1:14383-19374 GCA_002414905.1 Holophagales bacterium UBA5066
TGGCGGCGACGGCGCTCCCGACGAACGCCACGATCGCGACCGTCACGACCGCCGTCCGGTGCCGCAGGACGGTGGGGAGGACGGCCCGGTAGGCCCTGACCAGGGCATCCATGGCGGCGGGCACCGCGCGGAGGAGCCGCACCCGATCGAGCCGGGAGGAGGCCTTGAGCTTGAACAGCTGCGCCGCGAGCATCGGCACGAGGGTGAGGGCGACGACGAGCGACACGACGATGGAGAACGAGATCGTCAGGAGAAGCTCGCGGAACAGGAGCGCCGCCAGGCCCGTGATGAGGAGAAACGGCACGACGGAGGCGAGGTTCGTGATGGTAGATGCGACGACCGCCGAAGAGACCTCGCCGGCCCCCGCGTGCGCCGCCTCCACCGGGTCCGGGTCCTCCCGCTGGTGGCGGTCGATGTTCTCCAGCATGACGATGGCGTTGTCGACCAGCATCCCGACGCCCAGGGCGAGCCCGCCGAGCGACATGATGTTGAGCGTGAGGCCCGACATGCCCATCAGCGCCACGCAGCCGAGGATCGAGATCGGGATCGCCGTACCGATGATCAGCGTCCGCCGCACCGAGCGAAGGAAGAGGAAGACGACGAGCATCGCCAGACCCCCGCCCAGAGCCGCCGCCTCTCCGACGCCGCTCACCGACGCACGGACGAAGAAGGCCTGGTCCTGAGTGATGCGGGTGGTCACGTCGGGCGGGAAGAAGCCGTCGCGCTGGAGCCGCGCCAGGACGCGGTTGCAGCCGTCGACGACCTGCACGGTGTTCGCATCGGGCTGCTTGGAGATGGCGACCTGCACGGCCGGCTTTCCGTCGAGGCGGGCGAAGACCCGGTCGTCGAGGTGAGTGTCGCGGACGTCCGCGACATCGGACAGGGAGATGTCGCCCCGACCGCCGGGCAGGGGGAGGCGGACGGCCGCGATATCCGCGGGTGACGTGAACTTCCCCTTGGTCTTCGATACGACGTCCCGGCTGGTCGACTGGAGCCGGCCCGCGGCAACGTCCTGGTTCTCCTCGCGGATGCGGGTGAGGAGCTCGGAGACGGTGAGCCGGTAGGAGCGGAGGCGCTCGGGGTCGAGCCAGACCTGGATCTCCCGGTCGAGCCCGCCCGCCACGTCCACCGAGGCGACCCCTTCGACGGTGAGGAGCTGGCGGGCCAGCTGGTCCTCGCACCACCTCTTGAGCCACCCCTCGTCCCGGGTAGGCGAGGAGACGGCGAAGTTCAGGACGGGGATCTGCGAGGGATCACTCTTGCCAATCGTCGGTGGGTCGGCCTCCTCGGGAAGCGCCGAGCGGGCCTGGTCGAGCTTCGTCGAGGCGTCGCGCAGCGCGACGTCGATGTCGGTTCCGTAGGAGAAGTGGATGCTGACCTGGCTGCTCCCCTCGGACGACTCCGAGCTGATGAGCACCGCGTTCTCGGTCGTCGCGAGCCTGCGCTCGAGGACCTTCGTGACGGTCTGCTCCATCACCTCGGGGTCGACGCCCGAGTTGTTTACCCAGGCCGAGATCTGCGGATAGACGATCCGCGGGAGGAGGTCGACCGGCAGGTCGCCCGCCATCGAGACCCCGACGATGCAGATCGCAATCGCGATGATCGAGGTGCCGACGGGGCGCGGGATCGACCAGTGGACGAGGCCCCGGCGTCCCTTGGGGTCGCTCACGGCTTCGCCTCTGCGGCGGCGCGCTGGACCTCTCCGCCGTCGCGCAGCCGGACGAGGCCTTCCACGACGACCTCGTCACCGGCCGAAAGACCCGAGCGGATCACCACCCGGCCGTCCAGCCGCTCGGCCGGCTCGACGGGGCGGACCCGCGCCGTGTCGCCGTCGAGGACCCAGACGAAGTTCGGCGTCTCCGACCCGCGCTGCAGGGCCGCTTCCGGCACGAGGAGGGCTCCCTTCCGGCTCTCGAGGACCAACCGGGCCCGCGCGAGGAAACCGGGCCGGACCGCCGCAGGAGGATCGACGAGCGAAAGCTCGACCGTCACCTGGCGGGTGGTCCCTTCGGCGGACGGGAAAATCCGGGCGATACGGGCGGCCATGGTGACGTCCGGAAGGGCATCGACCCGGACCGTGGCCTTGTCTCCGGGCCGCAGGTGAACGACGTCGAGCTCGGAGACGGGGACCCGGAGCAGCAGCCCTGCGCCGGCCGCCAGCTCGACGAGCGGCGTGCGCGCCGAGGCGAGGTTCCCCACCTCTACGCGCCGCGCAAGGACGACCCCGGCCACGGGGGCCGTGATCCGCGTGAAGGAGACCCGGGTGTGCAGGAGCTCGGCGCGCGCCTCCGCCATCGCCTCGGACGCACGGATCGTGTCGGCCTCCGACACCGAGATGAGGCCGTCCCCCCGAAGGGCACTGGCGCGCCGCGCCTGGGCGCGGGCGTCGAGGAGCCGCGCCTCGGCTTCCGCCAGCTCGGCCCGGATCCGCCGGTCGTCGAGCTGGACGACCAGATCTCCCGCGGCGACCCGGTCCCCTTCACGGACGGCGACGGCGGTGACGACGCCCTCCTCCTGGGCCGCGACGACGACCCGCGCCGCCGGCTCGAGCGTGCCGACGACCGTCGTGGTGAGGACCACGTCCTCGGGGGCGAGGCGGATCGAGCGAACCTGGGGCGGAGGCGCGGCGGCCGCGGTCGCATTCGCACCGGGACCGCAGCCGGCCAGGAGAGACACGGCGGCGATCGCCGGAAGGAGGATTGCAAGGCGAGTCATCGAGCCTCCGAGCCGCCCGGGCCACTCCCGAAACGGGAGCGGCCCGGCCGCGGCGACCCACTAGGCTAGCAGGACATCGCGGAGGTGTCGAAAGATACTTCGCTGGAGCGCTCCGCCGGTCGAGGGGAGCTCGTTCGGCTCGGAGCGCCGCTTCGCCCCTTAGAATCCGCGGGCTATGAGCGAACCGGTGGTGGGCGCGCCCGAAGGGGCGCAGCGGTGGACGTTGTCGCGGGTGGCGGCGGTCGTGGCGCTGTCGTTCTCGTCGGGCCTTCCGCTCGGCCTCGTCTGGATCGCGATCCCCGACTGGATGCGTTCGATCGGCGTCGACATCCGTCTCGTCGGGCTCTTCACCCTCGCGCAGGCTCCCTGGTCCTTCAAGTTTCTCTGGTCGCCTCTCATGGACCGGTTCCAGCTGCCGTTCTGGGGCCGGCGGCGGGGCTGGATCGCGGTGGCGCAGGTGGCGCTCGCGCTCACCGGCCTCGCGCTTTCCGGCGTGGGGGACCGTCCCGAGACGCCGTGGGTCGCGCTCGCCCTGACGCTCGCGGTTGCGCTCTCGGCTGCGACGCAGGACATCGCCATCGACGCCTACGCGGTCGACGTGCTTCGCAAGGAGGAGCACGGCGTCGCGGTGGGCCTGCGCACGGGGGTCTACCGGGCGGCGATGACCCTCTCGGGCGGGCTCTCGATCTGGGCGGCGGCGAGCCTGGGGTGGGGCGCGGTCAACGTCCTCCTCGGCCTCGTCTACCTGCCACTCGTCCTCGTCACGTGGCGCGCGCCGGAGCCCGAGGAGCCGGTCGACGCACCGAAGACGCTACGAGACGCGGTCTGGCTGCCGTTCCTCGAGTGCCTCTCGCGCCATCGCGCGGTCGAGATCCTCGTCTTCGTCGTCCTCTACAAGCTGGCCGATGCGCTCTCGCAGTCGCTGCTTCGACCCTTCCTCATCGACATGGGGTACGGCGAGTTCGATCGCGGTTTCGTCCTGGGCACCGCGGGCGTTGCCCTGACGATCGCCGGCACGTTTCTGGGGGGCCTCGCCTGCACCCGTATGGGCCTCGGTCACTCCCTCTGGGTCTTCGGCTTCCTCCAGGCGTTCTCGAACATCGGCTACATCCTGATCACCTACCAGCCGGGCGGGCAAGCGGTCATGTACGGCGCGATGGCGTTCGAGATGCTCACGAGCGGCCTCGGGATGGGCGCCTTCGGCGTCCTTCTGCTGCGCATCACCGAGAAGCGGTTCTCTGCGACGCAGTACGCGCTCTTCTCATCGCTCTTCGGCCTTCCCCGGATCCTCGGCGGTCCGATCACCGGCCTGATCGTCGACGCCGCCGGCTGGCGCACCTTCTTCTGGTTCACGATTGCCGCCGGAGCGCCGGGGCTTCTCCTCCTCCAGCGCTTCGCGCCGCTCGGCGTCCGCGAGCCGCAATTTACAGTCGAGACGGTCGAGGTGAGGCGGCGGATGACCGGGCGGCAGATCGCCCGGCGCGGCGTGTTCGGAGCGCTTCTCACGGCGGCCGTCGGCGGCGCCTGGATGATCGGTCTCGTCGCCGTCAAGGCGTACCGGGCGAATGCGGCCTCCGGCTGGGACTTCGCTGCGGCGGTCGCGGCCTTCTTCCGTCCGTCGACGGTCGGCGGCTTCACTCAGCTCGTCGCCGTCCTCGTCGTCGGAATCCTCGGCGGCCTCGGGACCGCGGCGCTTCTCACCGCACGGTACGGGGAGCAGGCCCCTCAGCGCCCCGAGGAGCTCCCCTCATGAAGACTCTGACCCTGCTGGGAACGACGCTGGGCCTCAGCTTCACGGCGGGCCTCAACCTCTACGCGACCATCCTGGCGACGGGCCTGGCTCTCCGGATGAGCTGGCTGCAGCTGCCGGCTGGGCTCGAAGGGCTCTCGGTCCTTGCGCACCCGGCGGTCCTCATAGTCGCAGGCATCCTCTACGCCGTCGAGTTCCTCGCGGACAAGATTCCCGCGGTGGACATCGTCTGGGACGTCATCCACACGTTCGTCCGGCCGCTCGGGGGCGTCCTGATCGCCTGGGCCGCCGTCTCCGGCGCCCATGTTCCGCAGGCCCTCGAGGTGCCGCTCCTCCTCCTCGCGGGCGGAGTTACCCTCTCGACCCACGCCGGCAAGGCCGGGACACGCCTCGCGAGCACCGGCACCGGGGGGCACGCCCTCGGGGCCGGAATCGGCCTCAGCCTGCTCGAGGACGTCGCGGCGGTCGCGATCGCTCCCCTCGCCCTGGCGCACCCCGTTGCCGCGCTCGCCGTCGTCGTCGTCGC
>DIAY01000126.1:0-1879 GCA_002414905.1 Holophagales bacterium UBA5066
TGCCCGGGCCGAAAGGCCGCCGGTTCGCGGGTCTTCCCCGGCGCGCCCGTCGTCCTCGTCTGTATCGACACGCTCCGCTCCGACCGGCTCCCCTTCTACGGCTACGCGGATGTCGAGACCCCGGCGCTGGCGGCGCTGAGGGACGACGCGGTCCTCTTCGAACGGGCTTACAGCCACGTCCCGCTGACGCTCCCGGCGCATGCCTCGATCTTCACGGGGACGCTCCCCGGGACCCACGGCCTCCTCGACAACGCCGGCTACCGGCTCGCGGACGGCGTGCCGACCCTCGCCGACATCCTGAAGAGGGAAGGCTACGCCACCGGCGGCGCCGTCTCGAGCGTCGTCCTCCAGGGAACCAGCGGCATCTCGCGCGGCTTCGACCTCTGGGACGACGCCATCGAGCCGGACAGGGCCGGCCTCCCGATGAACCGGGTCCAGCGGCCCGGCCTCGAGAGCGCCGCGATCCTGAACGCCTGGATCGAGACGAAGAAGGCGTCGCCGTTCCTCGCGTTCCTTCACGTCTACGAACCGCACAGCCCGTACGAGCCGCCCGAGCCCTTCCGAAGCCGCTACGCCTCGCGGCCTTACGACGGCGAGATCGCCGCGGCGGACGCCGTGGTGGGCGAGCTCATCGGCAGGCTCCGGGCGCTCGGCCTCTACGAGAGAAGCCTCATCGTCTTCCTCTCCGATCACGGCGAAGGGCTCGGAGAGCACGGCGAGAACGAGCACGGCGTCTTTCTCTACCGCGAGTCGCTCCAGGTGCCGCTCCTCGTGAAGCTCCCGGGAAACGCCCTCGCCGGAACGAAGGTCTCCTCGCCGGTCCAGATCAGCGACGTCTTCGCCACGATCGTGGAAACGGTGGGCGCGAAGGGAGCGCCGGCGCACCCGGAGCTGGCGAACCTCGTCGCCCTCGCTTACGGCGCGCCGCCGCCCGAGCGGCGGATCTACGCCGAGACCTTCTACCCGCGGATCCGCTTCGGCTGGAGCGAGCTCGCGGCGGTCCTCGACGGGAAGTGGCACTACGTCGACGCCCCGAAGCCGGAGTTCTTCGACCTGGAGACGGACCCCGGCGAGACGAAGAACCTGGTCGCCGAGAAGCCCGGCCCGTTCCGCTCCTTCGTCGTCGAGGCGAGGAAGCGGCGATCTGAGTTCCAGGCCCCGTCCGCGGTCGACCCCGAGCACGCGAAGAAGCTCGCCTCTCTCGGCTACCTGAGCATGACGACCTCCGGCTCCTCCGGCGCCCTCCCCGACCCGAAGGACGAAATCGGGAGCCTGACACGCCTCAAGGAGGGTCTCGGCCTTCTCCAGGCCGGCCGTCCGTCGGAGTCCGCGGCGATGCTGAAGGAGCTCCTCGACAGCAACCCCCGCGTGATCGACGCGTGGGAACTCCTGGCGCAGTCGCTCGTCCAGCTGGGGCGCCCCGACGAGGCGCTCGCCGCGATGAAGAAGACCGTGGAGCTTTCGCCGCCCGGGAAGACGAACTACATCCTCGCCGTGGCGAACCTCTGCCTCCAGATCGGGCGTCCCGACGAGGCGCTCGCACAGGCGAACGCGGTGCGGGAGATGGGAGACACGAACGCCGACGAGGTGATCGCGCGGATCGAGCTGGTGCGGGGAAACCTCCCCGAGGCCGAGGCGGCGGCGAAGCGAGCCCTGTCCCACGGGCAGATGCCGAAGAGGGCTCTGCTGGTCCTCGCCCGGATCCAGGGTCTCCGCGGCGACCTTGCCGGCGCTCTGGCCCTCACCGACGAGATCCGGGCCAGGGCCGGAGGGAAAGAGGAAATGGGGGGCCTGCCCGGGTTCCACTACCTCCGAGGCGACCTCTTCGCCCGGATGAACCGGCCCGCGGACGCGGAGAAGGAGTTCCTCGCGGAGATCC
>DIAY01000126.1:1902-2562 GCA_002414905.1 Holophagales bacterium UBA5066
CCTCGCCCGGATCCAGGGTCTCCGTGGCGACCTCACCGGCGCTCTGGCCCTCACCGACGAGATCCGCGCCAGGGCCGGAGGGAAAGAGGAAATGGGGGGCCTGCCCGGGTTCCACTACCTCCGCGGCGACCTCTTCGCCCGGATGAACCGGCCCGCGGACGCGGAGAGGGAGTTCCTCGCGGAGATCCGGGTCTTCCCGCAGGGGCTCGAGGCACGCGTGGGGCTCGCCGTGACGTACGCCGCGATGAACCGGAAGCCGGACGCGATCCGCGTCGTCCAGGAGATGGTCCGCGATGCTCCGCGTCCCGACGCCTACGCCATGGGAGTCCGGGCGCTCCGGGTGCTGCAGGAACCGGCCGCTGCCGCTCGCCTCCGCTCCGAAGGTCTCGCCCGGTTCCCGCGCGACCCCCACCTCACCGGCGGGGGCTGACCTCCGCCTGCCCGTTCGATCGCGACTCGCCGAAATGGCCCGCACGCATTCGGCCGGGGCCTGTTATCCTCCGCTGCGCAGTTCGGGGTGCTCCTTCCACCAAGCAGCTCACCCCAGGTTGCGAAGCCATATTCAGGAGGTGGGCATTTGGGTCGTCCCAACTACTCGCACAGC
Source organism: Holophagales bacterium UBA5066 (assembly GCA_002414905.1). GTDB lineage: Bacteria > Acidobacteriota > Thermoanaerobaculia > UBA5066 > UBA5066 > UBA5066. The sequence continues at coordinate 2,507 of DIAY01000126.1, forward strand.
AAGCGGCAACGGGAAATCGTAAAAAAGCAGAAGCGCGAGGAGAAGCTCGCCAAGAA
>DIAY01000126.1:2835-3840 GCA_002414905.1 Holophagales bacterium UBA5066
AGCCGACTCAAGCCCCGAATCCGAACGCCTGAGCTCCGGACTCGACCGGGAATGGAAGAAGGCCGCCCCTCGGGGCGGCCTGATGCTTTCCAGACGCCTCGTCCGCGGGCCACCAGCCGGTTTAGGATCGTCTCGCCGCCATGAGACGTCACGAATCGCTCGCCGCCGCCGCCCTCCTTCTCGCTCTCGCCGCCCTCCCCCTCCGCGCCGAGGACGCCGCCCTCGACCTCCCGCTCGGTGACCCCGCCCGACGCGAGCAGACGCTCTCTCCCATCCTCGACGTCGTGACCGACGCGCGGACCGCTTCGGCCGTGACACCCGCGGAGGTCGCGCGGAAACTCTCGAAGGCGAGCCTCGTCTTCGTCGGTGAAAGCCACACGAGCTCCGAGTTCCACCGCGTCCAGCTGCAGGTGCTCCGCGAGCTTCACCGGGCCGGCCGGAAGGTCCTCGTCGGCCTCGAGATGTTCCCGGTCGCCGAGCAACCGGCCCTGGACCGCTGGAACGCAGGGGAGCTCTCGGAGGAGGAGTTCGTCGAGAAGTCCCGCTGGTACCGGAACTGGGGCTACCACTGGAACTACTACCGCGACATCTTCCTCTTCTGCCGCGACGCGAAGATCCCGCTCCACGGCGTGAACGTCCCGCGCGAGCTCGTCTCCGACGTGAGGAAGAAGGGCTTCGACGGCCTCACGGCCGAACAGAAGGCTCTCCTGCCGCCGAGGATCGACGTGGAGAACGCCGACCACAAGCGACTCTTCAAGGCGTTTTTCGAGGAGTCGGACTCGATGCATTCCGCCTCGATGCCCGAAGCGATGTGGGACGGGATGTTCCGCGCGCAGTGCACGTGGGACGCCGCGATGGCCTGGAACGCGGTTGCCGCCCTGAAGAAAGTGAACGACCCGAATGCCGTGATGGTCGTCCTCATCGGCGCCGGGCACGTCGCGTACGGGCTCGGCGCCGAGCGGCAGGCGGCGCTCTGGTTCACGGGGACGTCCGCATCGATCATCC
>DIAY01000142.1:0-3660 GCA_002414905.1 Holophagales bacterium UBA5066
GTCCTGGCCGCCCTCGACGACCTCGTCCGCGGTCACCCGGGCCTCGCCCTCGACCGGCGCCGGCTGAAGGCTGCGCTCGGGCTCGAGACGATGCTCCACTGCCGCACGAACCAGATCCTGTCCGTCGCGGGCCGGTCCGCCGAGCCTCGAATCTCCGGCGCGCCGCGGGCCGAGGTGATCGCGCGGCTCGAGGCGAGCCAGGAGCGCGAGATCGAGCGGACCTTCCGGATACTGAGCCTTCTCCACCCCGCGAGCGACTTCCGGAGCGCCCACTACGGGTTGCGCTCGGCCGATCCGCAGGCGCGCGACCACGCGCTCGAGTTCCTCGACATCACGCTCGAGAGCGACCTCCGCAAGTCGCTCGTCCCGCTTCTGGACCCGCATGCGGGCCTCGAGGAGCGCGTCGTCCCGATCCTGAAACGCACCGGCCTCGACGCGCCGACGAGCGCCGAGCTCGTGACGGCGCTCGTGGCCAGCACCGATCCGTGGCTGAAGGCGTGCGGAATCTCGGCGATCGGCGCGCTCGGCCTCTCCGGGCGGACGGCGGATGTGGAGGCGTGCCTGGGCTCGGACGACGAGCTGCTGCGCGAGGCGGCCCGCGCGGCGAAGAAGGCGCTCGGGGCAGCGGCCGTCGCCGGGCGCTAGTCCTGCGGCGGCAGAACGGGCCCGTCGAGGTCGTAGAGGACCGACGACTCGCCGCGTTCGGCGATGAGCGCCTTCAGTCGCTCGACGACCTCTCCCGAATGCAGGGGAATTGTCATTCCGGACAGGACCATCCGTAGAATCCGCCGCGTTCCATGACGCTAGCGCCCGGCTCCCGCCTCGGCCCGTACGAGGTCGTCGCCCTCCTCGGCGCGGGGGGGATGGGCGAGGTGTATCGCGCGACGGACACGAGGTTGAAGCGCGAGGTCGCTATCAAGGTCCTCCCGGCGCGGTTCGCTGGCAGCGCGGAGAGGCGTCAACGCTTCGAACGCGAGGCGCGCGCTGCGGCCGCGCTTTCCCACCCCAGGATCTGCGCCATCCACGACGTCGGATCGAACGAGGGGATCGAGTACCTCGTGATGGAGCTCCTCGACGGCGAGTCTCTGGCCGACAGGCTCTCGCGCGGGCCGCTCCCTGTTGACCAGGTCCGCCGCATCGGCCAGGAGATCTGCTCAGCGCTGGACGCGGCGCACGGTGCCGGGCTGGTCCATCGCGACCTGAAGCCGGGCAACGTCATGCTGACGAAATCCGGCGCCAAGCTCCTCGACTTCGGCCTCGCGAAGCTGAGGGAGAGGCTCGAGAAACCAGGCTTCTCCCTCGTCGAGACGTGGAAGGGGGAGGAGACCCTGACCGAGGCCGGAGCGATCCTCGGGACGATCGCCTACATGGCCCCCGAACAGCTCCAGGGCCGGCCCGTCGACACCCGGGTCGACCTGTTCGCGCTCGGCTGCGTCCTCTTCGAGATGGCGACGGGGAGAAGAGCTTTCGCGGGAACGACAAAGGCCTCTGTGATCGCGGCGATCCTCTCGACCGACCCTCCGGCGGTCTCTTCCCTGTCGCCGGGCTGCCCGATGGTGCTCGACCGCCTGGTGCGCGTCTGCCTCGCCCGGGAACCGGAAGCCCGATGGCAGTCGGCCCACGATGTCGGCCTGCAGCTCGGGGCGATTCAGGAAGATCCCGCCGTCGTTCCCCTGACCGTGGTCTCCGGACCGGTCCGCTTCCTTCCATGGGCCGTCGCCGCCCTCGCCGTCCTCGCAGCGGCCACGCTGGGCGTCCATTGGCTCAACGGCCGTTCGGTCCCGCGCGAGGGCACGGGCGTCCGCTTCTGGGTGCCGCCACCGCCCGGCATGAGCTTCTCCGGGAGCTTCGAAGGGCGAGTGTTCGCTCTCTCTCCCGACGGCCGGGCGCTCGCGTTCATCGCGGCGGGCGCCGACGGCACCTCCCGGGTCTTCCTGCGGCCGCTCGCATCTCTCGAGCCCCGTCCTCTGGCCGGAACCGAAGGCGTCAACTCGATCTTCTGGTCGCCCGATAGCCGTTCCCTCGGCTTCTTCGTGGGCGGGAAGCTGAAGCGCCTCGACCCGGCAAGCGGCGGGGCGGCGGTGCCGGTCTGCGACGTGCGCGACGCTACCCACGCCGGGTCGTGGGGCGCCGACGGACAGATCGTCTTTTCGATGGCCCAGGGGGACACGATCTACGCGGCCTCCACGGGCGGGGGGGCCGCCAGGCCCATCCTCCGCGCCGATCCGACGAAGAAGGAGGGGCGCCTCACCTGGCCGTCCTTTCTTGCCGACGGCGTCCGGTTCCTCTACCTGGCCCATCGCACCGACAACTCCAAAGCCCTGATGCTCTTCGAGCCGGGCCGGCCTCCGAGGGAGATCGGCCCCATCGCTTCCGACGCCCGGCATCTCGAGTCGGGCTTCCTCCTCTTCGTGCGGGAAGGGACGCTCCTCGCCCAGCAATTCGACCCGGACACCGCACGCCTCTCCGGCGAGCCGATCCTGGTCGCGCCGAACCTCGACTACTTCCTCTCCTCGGGCTCCGCCGGGTTCTCCGCCTCCCGCGACGGCACGATCGCCACCCACTTCGGCGAGAACCGCGACCGTTTCCTCTGGCTGGATCGCCAGGGCCGGCCGGGCCCGTCCGTCGAATCTCCCGGCCGGAGCATGAGGCTCGCCTTCTCACCCGAAGGCGACCGCCTCCTGTTCGACCGGACCCGGCCGGGGCTCGGTACCTGGGACGTCTGGATCCTCGACCTCGCGCGCGGAGGCGAGGAGCGGGTGACCTCGGCTCCGGACACCGAGCTCGCCGGCGCCTGGATGCCCGACGGCCGGGGCGTCTTCTACTCCGCGAACCGGGGCCACGGTCCGCAGCTCGTCCGGCGGGACTTCGAGACCGGCCGCGACGAGGACGTGACCCCGCATTCCGGCTTCCAGCAGGCGCAGGCCGTCTCACCCGACGGCCGCACGCTCGCGTTCCTCGAGCGCTCCCCGACTGGTTCCGGGAGGTTCGAGGCATGGACGGTCACACTCGACGGAACGGGCCGGCGGAGCGCCCTCCTGCCGTCCACCTTCCGGCAGTCCGAGGTCCGCTTCTCTCCCGACGGCAGGTTCGTGGCGTACGTCTCGGACGAGACAGGGCGTCCCGAAGTCTACGTAACGCCGTTTCCGCCCTCGGGACGAAGAGTCCGGGTCAGCTCCGACGGCGCCTCGCTCATGCGCTGGTCCCGCACCAGCAGCGAGATCCTTTTCGTCTCGGCCGACCGGAAGATGGTTGCCGTCCCCGTGAAGACCACTCCGTCGCTTCAGGTCGGAAAGCCCACGACCCTGTTCGACGTGCCGGGGACCCCCACGTGGACCGACTTCGACGTCACGGCCGACGGGCAACGGTTCCTCGCGATCGTGCCGGCGGTGTCGGGCATCGAGGCCCCGCTGTCGATCGTTGTCGGCTGGTCTCCGGCCGCCGCCGCCATCGGCGAGGTGCCCGCGAAGGGCGGACGCTGAGATGGCCACCGGAGTAGGAACGAGGCTCGGGGCGTACGAGATCATCGGCAAGCTCGGCGAGGGCGGCATGGGCGAGGTGTGGCGCGCCACCGATTCCAAGCTGAAGCGCGAAGTCGCGATCAAGGTCCTCCCCGAAGCGTTCGCCGACGACGCAGAGCGCCTCGCGCGCTTCGAGCGC
>DIAY01000142.1:3785-19798 GCA_002414905.1 Holophagales bacterium UBA5066
CGAGGCGCAGGTCCTGGCCCAGCTTCAGCATCCCAACATCGCGTCGATCTACGGCCTTGAGGAGTCCAGCGGCATCCGCGCCCTCGTCATGGAGCTCGTCGAAGGCGAAGACCTCGCCGAGAGGCTGAAACGCGGCATGCTCCCCCTCGACGAGACCCTCGCCGTCGCCCGGCAGATCGCCGAAGCCCTCGAAGCCGCGCACGAGAAGGGAATCGTCCACCGCGACCTCAAGCCCGCAAACGTGAAGTTCACGGCTGACGGAAAGGTGAAGGTCCTCGACTTCGGCCTCGCCAAGGCGATGGACCCGCCCGCGGGCAGCACGTCCGCTGCCGACCTCGCCCGCTCCCCCACCCTCATGAACTCTCCTACGATGACGGCCGCGCAGGGGACGCAGCTCGGCGTCATCCTCGGCACCGCGGCCTACATGTCGCCCGAGCAGGCGCGCGGGCAGGCCGTCGACAAGCGGGCCGACATCTGGTCGTTCGGCGTCGTCCTCCACGAAATGCTCTCCGGCAGGTCGCTCTTCGCCGCCGACACGGTGACCGACACGCTGGCGGGGGTGCTCAAGAACGAGATCGACCTCGCGAAGCTGCCCGCCGGCACCCCCGCCTCGGTCCGCCGCCTCGTCCGCCGCTGCCTCGAACGCAACCCGAAGGACCGCCTCCACGACATCGCGGACGCGCGGATCGAGCTTCTGGAGGCGACGAGCCGGGCCGGCGACCCGGGCCTCGAGCCGCCCACATCGCACTCCGTTCCGCGTCGCGGATCAACATGGCGGCTCCCTCTCGTCACGGCGGTCGCCCTGGCGCTGGGCCTGGCGGCAGGGTGGTTCGTTCGTCCGGGTCCGGTGCGGCCCCCCCTCGTCTGCACTGCGATCCTCGCGCCGGACGGCACGGACCTCGTGCCGGTCGGCGACGCCGCGGGACCCGTCGCGGTTTCTCCGGACGGCACCCAGCTGGCGTTCACGGCGCGCGACAGCGCGGGTGCGACACGGCTCTACGTACATTCGCTGGCGGCGGGGAAAGCCCGCGTGATCCCGTCGTCGGAGGGAGCCCGTTATCCGTTCTGGTCGCCGGACAGTCGCTCTCTCGCGTTCTTCAACACCGGGCAGCTGCTGCGCGTCGACCTGGCGGAAGGAGCTCCGCTGGCCCTGGCGCCGGCGAACGATGCTCGCGGCGGCAGCTGGGGCACGAACGGGACCATCGTCTACGCGCCGTCGTACGACACCCCGTTGCTGCAGATCTCGGCCCGTGGCGGCCCTTCGGCACCGGCCTCGATCCTCGACGGCGAGCGGTCGGAGGGGACCCACCGATTCCCGTCGTTCCTGCCCGACGGCCGGCACTTCCTCTTCGAAGCCCGTGGCTATTCCGCCTGGATGCGCACCTCGGACGGGGTCTTCGTCGGCTCGCTCGACGACCCAGGAAAGCGGGTCCGGCTCCTGGCGCACGCGACCAACGCGGCCTATATCTCCGGACGGCTGCTCTTCGTGCGCAACGGTGACCTCTGCGCCCAGCGCTTCGATCCGGAGAAGAGGGCACTCTCGGGTCCGGTCTCGATCCTCGTTCGCGACGTGCGATTCGACCGCCGGTACAGCCTCGGCGTCTTCTCGGCCACCGCGGACGTCCTCGCCCTCCAGCACGGTGCCGGCCAGGACGCCAACGAGCTGGTCTGGCTGGACCGGACCGGCCGTCGTGGGGAGCGGCTCGGCAGCGCCGCGGTCCACGACGGCGTCGAGCTCTCTCCCGACGCCACCCAGGTTCTGGTCTCGATGTTCGACCCGGCGACCTCGCGCGCCCACCTCGAAGTCTTCGACCTGGCCCGCAAGACTTCGACCCGCCTGACTTTCAGCGGCGCCGACGACTATTGCGCGATCTGGTCTCCCGACGGCACCCGCATCCTCTTCGCGCGCGTCAGCGACCAGGGGATCGGACTCTGGGTCAAGCCGGCCGACGGCTCGACGGCCGAGCAGCGCTTCCGCCCCGAGACTCGCGGCGAGGTCCTCTTTCCGCTGGACTGGTCTGGGGACGGGAGCCGGGTCCTGTTCAGCTCGTTGCCGGGGGGGTCGCTGCCGACCGGACTCTGGACCCTGCCGGCCTCCGGCGAGGGCCCACCCGAGCGCTACACCGACTCGCACGGCAACGGCGACCTCCTGCAGATCTCGCCCGACGGCCGCTGGGTGGTGTTCGACGCCAACGAGAGCCAGGGCTCGCGCAGCTTCCTGGCCCGCTTCCCCGACACGGGCGGCCGGTGGCAGCTCGCCGAGGATTCAGCCGTCTACAGCCGTTGGACGCGAGGGGGGAGAGAGATCGTCTACCTGGACTACGACTCGGCCCATGCGACCGCGCTGCCCGTCGACCTTGCGGGGAAGGCTCCTCGGTTCGGTGCGCCCGAGCGGCTCTTCGCGGTCCCCACGCTGAGCATCAACGGCAACACCTTCGACGCCACGCCGGACGGCGAGCGTTTTCTCTTCGTGCTGCCGGTACCGAACGCCCGGCCCACGCCGTTCACATTGATACTTAACTGGCAGCAGCTACTGGAGCAGGAGCCATGAGCGTAACCCGGCCGGGCCCCGACGAGATCACCCCTCCGCTCGGCGAGGGCGGCACCGTGTCCGATCCCCTCTCCGCAGCCGCCACGATCGACACCCTGCTCCCCGAAGGGACGGGCCGGCAGATCGGGCCCTACAAGCTGCTGCAGCTCATCGGGGAGGGCGGATTCGGCTCGGTGTTCATGGCGGAACAGACCGAGCCGGTGAAGCGACGGGTGGCAGTGAAGGTCATCAAGAAGGGGATGGACACCCGCCAGGTCATCGCCCGCTTCGAGCAGGAGCGACAGGCCCTGGCGATGATGGACCACCCCGGCATCGCCAGGGTGCTGGACGCGGGCGAGACGGAAACCGGTCAGCCGTACTTCGTGATGGAGCTGGTGGACGGAGAGCCGGTGACCGCCCACTGCGACCGGCACACCCTCTCAATCCCGGCGCGCCTGGAGCTCTTCGTCCAGATCTGCTCAGCCGTCCAGCACGCCCACACCAAGGGAATCATCCACCGCGACATCAAGCCGTCGAACGTCCTGGTCTCCGTCCTCGATGGACAGGCCCGGGCCAAGGTCATCGACTTCGGGATCGCCAAGGCCACCGGGGGCAACCTGACCGAGAGGACGCTGTTTACCGGGCACCGGCAGCTGATCGGGACACCGGAGTACATGAGCCCCGAGCAGGCCGAAGGCTCGATGGACATCGACACCCGGACGGACGTGTACGCGCTGGGGGTACTGCTTTACGAGCTCCTGACCGGCAGCACGCCCTTCGATTCCAGTCGCCTGCGCTCCGCCGCGTTCGCGGAGATCGCCCGCATCATCCGCGAGGACGATCCGCCGAGTCCCAGCAGCCGGCTGAGCCAGTCTGCCGCGACGCTCGCCGCCGTTGCCGCACATCGCCACACCGAACCGCGGAAGCTGAGCTCGATGCTCCGCGGCGAGCTCGACTGGATCGTGATGAAAGCGCTCGAGAAGGAGCGGCAGCGGCGCTACGAGACGGCCAACGGGCTCGCGATGGACGTCCGGCGCTACCTCCTCGGAGAGCCCGTGACCGCGGCGCCGCCGAGCAGGCTGTACCGGTTCCGGAAGTTCGTCGTGCGCCACCGGGTCCCGGTGGCGGCGGCGAGCCTCGTGGTCGCCGCGCTTCTGGTGGCCGTCGTCGGGATCTCCTGGCAGGCGAGGGTGGCGCGCGCGCAGCTCGCCAAGGCCGAGCGGATCGCCGAGTTCATGGCGGACATGCTTCAGGGTGTGGAGCCGGGCGTCGCGAGGGGGCGCGACACGACGCTGCTCCAGGAAATGATGGACGCCGCCGCGGCCCGGATCGAGAAGGGAGACCTCTCGCAATCCCCGGAGGCCGAGCTGCGCCTCAGGGCAACGATCGGCACCGCCTTCCGCGAGCTGGCCCTCTACGACGAGGCGTCGAAGATGCTCGCGCCGGCCGTGCCGCTGGCGCGCTCGCTGCACGACGGCGACCACGAGGAGACCGCCGACGCACTCGGCAACCTGGGGCAGCTGCTCAACGACCAGGACGAGCTGGAGAAGGCCGAGCCGCTTTATCGCGAAGCCCTGGAGATGGATCAGCGGCTCTTTCCGGGAGACGACCCGCGGGTCGCGACCGACATCAACAACCTGTCGACGCTGCTACAAGACAAGGGCGACCCGGCGGCAGCCGAGCCGCTCGCCCGCCAGGCGCTGGAGATGCGCAGGCGCATCTATCCCGGCGACCACCAGGACGTAGCCGAGAGCCTCAACAACCTCGCAGGTCTGATGATCGGGGGCAACAGAGGTACCGGTGACCTGGAGGGGGCCGAGAAGCTCTTCCGCGAAGTGCTGGCAATGAGCCGGCGCCTCTACCCGGGCGACCACCCGCGGCTGGCGGGCGCCCTCAACAACCTGTCGGTCCTTCTCAAGAAACGTGGTGACCTCGCGGGGGCCGAGCCGCTGGCGCGCGAGACGCTCGAGATGCGGCGACGGCTCTTCCCGGGCGACCATCCCTACGTGGCGACCGGCCTCAACAACCTCGCGCTCCTCATCCAGGAGCGCGGCGACCTGGTGGCGCCGGAACCGCTCTTCCGCGAATCCCTGGCGATGCGAAGACGCCTCTACCCCGGCGGCCACACGAGCACCGCGACCGACCTCCTGAACCTCGGTGGCCTGCTCCTGGAGCGTGGCGACGCCGCCGAGGCCGAGCCGTGCTTCCGCGAAGCCGCCGATATGTACGAACAGACGAAGGGCAAGAGCTTCTGGCCGGCCGCCAAGGCCCGGCAGGGGCTGGGCAGCAGCCTCGCCAGCCTCGGGCGCTTCCGCCAGGCCGAGCCGGAGCTCCTCGCGGCGGAACGAGTGTTCGCGGCCGCACCCGGCGTGGCCGCCCGGCACGTGAAGTGTGTCGAGGCGCTCGTCACCTTCTACGAATCGTGGGACAAGGCCGAGCCGGGCCGCGGCCACGGCACCCAGGCTACGAAATGGAAGGCCGCGCTCGAGGCCCTCGAGCCAGCGACGGCTCCAGGGGTCACCCCCTCCCGCAGCTGATGGGCCGCCGGCTCGAAGGCGGAGGCGATGTCCCGGGCCGGGGCCGAGCCCCGGCTCAGCCCGGGACGGCGGTGAAGAGCCCCCGGGCGAAGGCCGCTGCGCTTACGCACTCGGCCGCTCCATGCGGTGACAGGCACTTCTGTCACTGCGACCCGGAGCGGGCACGATACGGCTTCCCGCAAGCTTCTGACCGAGAACTGTTTGCGCCGCTTTCCGCCGTACGGCACGAGATCCGCCATGGCCTCTGTCCGTGGAGGCCTCCGCCTATCGGCCGCGCAGACCCGCCGAGACACCCTTGTACGCGCTGCTGGAGTCGCTCTACGAAAGCGTCAAGGACGCCTGGGAAGACGACTTCGAGCGACCCTACGGCTTCTGGCGCGGCCTCCTCGACGGCGTGGTCGCCCGCTACCTCGACTGCGGCATCTTCGAGCGGGGTTTCCCACGTATCCGCTGCCCTGACTGCGCCGCCGAGTTCGCCGCCCTCCTGCAGGACGAGGTGGTCGCCAACGTCGGCCACGCCCAGTGGGTGTTCACCGTACCCAAGCTGCAGCGGCCGTATTTCATGCACCACCGCGAGCTCCTCGGCCCCCTCTGTGCCGCCGCCTGGCAGACCGTCCGCGAGCTGATGGCTGTTGCCGCCGGGGAGGAGAAGGGCTTTCGCCCCGGGATGGTTGCGGCTTTGGGACAAGTTCAGACCTTCGGGGACCAGCGGAGTCTTCACCCCACGTTCATGCCCTCGCCACACGTGGCGGCTGGAGCTCCTCGGGCGAGTGGGTTCCCGTGCCGTACGTCGACACCTCCGCCGCCGAGAAGCCGTTCCGGCACAAGGTCATCCGCATCCTTCAGCAAGCCGGCCTGCTCGACGAGGATCGCACCCGCCTGCTGCTCTTCCGGGACCATTCAGGCTTCAGCGTGCACAACGCTGTGACCGTGCCAGCCGGCGACGGTCGCGCGCTCGAGGCTCTCGCCCGCACCTGCCTTCGCAACCCCGTCAGCCTGGCCCGGCTGAGCTTCACGCCAGGCTCGCCCCTTCGTCGCCTGCCACCTATCTGCCCAGGGCCGGCCAAGACGACGAGTGCGCCGAGAGCTTCGAGGCAATGGACTTCGTGACCCGCCTCCTCGTCCAGGTCCCCGACCCCAGGAGGCATCTCGTTCACACCTACGGCGCCTATTCCAACGTCGTCCGCGGCTAGCTGAGGAAACGCGTTCAGGCCCAGACGACGGAGCCTCCCACGCCAGAACCAGGCGCCAACTTGCCGCAGCCAACCCCGCCGCCGCCCCCCTCGTTCGCCGCCCTTCGTCGCGGCTGGGCCCAGTTGATTCGCCGGGTCTACGAGACCGATCCGCTCGTCTGTCCTCGATGCCGGGGCCTGATGCGCGTGGTCTCCTTCATCACCGAGCCGCGAGTGATCCGCCGCATCCTCGACCACCTCACCCGGCGCACCACCCAGGACCGCGCCCCGCCCCGCGCAGCCAGCGAGATCCCTGTCTTCCCCGGACGTTCCTTACCGCGAAGCCCGTCGCCGACGACCTGGCGCGACAGTGTGGAGGTCTGTCTCCGACACACCCCCGCACGCCCGGACCTACCTCGCAAAGAGCGAATATCGCCCTCGGATCTCTTCCGGGCGCTCCCCGAGCACTCGCGGCCTCTCGCCCATGGGGCTGCGCCGCCCCGGCGCAGCCCCATGGGCACTCTGAATTCCCGCCCGGACCTTCAGCGGTTCTCCGGCCGAAATCAAAGTTCCTATCCCTCGCCCGCCTGACCCTGGAAGACGCCCCTGTTCGTCGTCCTCGACGCCGTCTCAGCCGGCCATCTTCTTCAGCATGTGATCGATGACCTCGCTGTGCTCGCGCTGAGGGCTGAACAGAATGACTTCGGCGTCCGCGCCCACGCTCACGGTGTGTCCGGGCGGCCAGTAGAAGAGGTCGCCGCCAACGGGGAGCTCCTGCGTTCCGTCGGCGAAGGTGACGACGAGCTCTCCCTGCAGGACGTAGCCCCAGTGGGGAGCGTGGCAAAGGTCGTCCTCGAGCCCCCGGAGGAGCGGTGCAATGTCCGTACCGGCACCGAGCGAGAAGTACTCGCCGCTGATCGTTCCGTACCCCGTCGCGTCGCCGAAGCCCGTCTTCTGCCTGGCGACGGCGCCCGGGACGTCGATTCGAACCGGTATATCTCGCTTGGCGATTCGCATGGTTTTCTTTTCCTTTGCGGTTACGAGGGTTGAGTCGGGGGCTGGGTTCGCTTCCGAGACCGAATGGCGTCGGGACCCTGGACGGGGGGCGCTCACTCCACAGGGCTCAGGCCCAGCGCCACCCTCCCGGTGAACGTGGTCTGTCTGGCGCGCGGGAGGGGGTGGAAGAGGCAGCCGTGGACGTCGCGATAGAGCCGCTCGAGGGCGGAGCTTCGGGTGTACCCGACACCGCCTGCGACCTCGATCGCGAGACGCACGGTCTTGATCAGCGCGCTGGTCGCCACCGTCTTGCGGACGAGCGTGCGGCTCGCCAGATCGTCGGTGCTCGGGAACCTGAGGTCGTCGGCGTCCCGATACGCCGCCGCCACGACGTCGGCCGCGGTCGTGTGGGCGTTGATCATCTCGCCGAGCAGCTGGATCGTGTGGGCCGCGGCACGCTGGGCGCCGGCGTCCCGCGCCAGCTCGGCCGCAGCATCGGCGATCCCCAGGTAGGCCGAGAGGATGAGGGGTATCGCCGCGCCGATCACGACATTCCAGACCGGGTGCCACTGGTCGGCGGGACGTATCAGCGAAACCGCGGCGTCGGCGACGAAGACCTCCTCGAGCACCACGGTGTGGGAGCCGGTGGCTCGAAGGCCCAGCGTGTCCCACGTCCGCTCGATGCGAACGCCCTCGGCGCCGAACGGCACCGCACAGTGCAGCACCTTCGGACCGTCGGGGGCCTCATCCCAGCGGATGCTCGTCACGAGCAGGTGCCCGGCCTCGCACCCGCTCGCCGGAGACTTGCGGGCGCTGACCCTGTACCCGCCTTCCACCCGCCGGGCGCTGCCGCTGGAGGCCACCCAGTCCGAGGCTCCCGTGCTGATCAGAACGGCCCGGTCGTCGACGACCCTGCGAAAGAGCGCGGAGACGTCCACCCCGTGGTGGTGCCGCCAGACCTGGGCGGCGACGAGGTGGCAGTGCATCGAGAACGCCACCGCCGTCGAGGGGTCGCGCCGTCCGAGCTCCCGCAGGAGCCGGCCGACCTCGGCGTGCGACGCTCCACCGCCGCCGAACTCGAGCGGCACGAGGGCGCTCGTCGCTCCCACCAGTCTGAGGCTCTCGAACGCCTCGAGTGAAGTCTCGCCGCTGCGGTCGCGTTCGGGGGCAGAGGGTCCGAGCGCATTTCCGATCTCACGGGCCACCCGGGCCCAGTCGGTTCCCGTTTTCGTCACGGTGGGACTGGCGGTCATCGTCATGGAGCAAAGATTGGGATCGGCCGTCAGGCAAAAACAGTCCAAAAACAGGACTCGTCAGGTCCAGAATCAGGACCTACAAGCCCCGCCCCACGAGGTGCCGAAGTGACCGAACGAAAAGCCGGCTACGGTCAGTACTGCCCGATCTCGCGTGCGCTCGATCTTCTCGGCGAGCGGTGGACCCTGCTGATCGTGCGCGACATGCTCGTCGGTACGAACCGGTTCAACGAGCTCGCACGCGGGCTGCCCGGCCTCTCGCGGAGCCTCCTGACGCGGAGGCTTCGACAGCTCGAGCGGGCCGGCCTCGTCGAACGGGTCCGGAACGAGTACCTCCTCACCGGGTCCGGACGCGAGCTCGAGCCGATCGTCTTCGGGATCGGCGCGTGGGGTGCACGCTGGACCTTCGGTGATCCCGAGACCGCCGAGCTCGACGCCGAGCTCCTCGTGTGGTGGATGCACACCCGCCTCGACACTTCCGGGCTCCCCGGCAGGAGACAGGTCTTCCGCGTGCGGTTCACTGACGACAGCCGGCGGTTCTGGATCGTGATCGAGTCGGGCTCTCCCTCGGTGTGCACGACCGACCCGGGCTTCGAGGTCGACGTCACCATCACCACCGACGTCCGGACGCTCTACCTGGTCTGGCTGGGTCGCCTGCCCCTTCAGGGCGCGGTCCGCTCGGGGAGGCTTGCTTTCGAGGGGCCCGATGCATTCACCCGCCGGATGCCGGTGATCCTCCGGCTGAGCCCCGTCGCCCCCATCGTGAGCGCGGCCCGGGAAGCCCAGCTCTCCCGGCTGCATCCGAGCTGAATTCCAACTCTCGCAAGCGGTCCGCAGTGGCCGGAAGCTGGCCTGGTCCCGGGTCCGGCTTCCACCCTGGCGAAGTCCTGACCCACCACAAAGGGTCAGCGCCGGACCCGAGGCCTTCGGGGGTTACCCGCAATTGCTGGAGAAGAACCACTTAGCAAAGCAGCGCAGGCGGTTCGGTTCTTGCGTTCGTGAGCCCGGATTGAGCGTTCGCCTGCGCATCGATTTCCGACCGAGACGGTTCGAATTGACGGCAGCCAAGCGGTCCAACCCGGAAACAACCCGCCAGAATTCTGAGATCCGATCCAATTATGCAGAGGGAGTGAAATGAAGCGCTTCAAGTCCGGCTCGACCCTCGTTTTCTGCGGCCTGGGTGTCGCGTTCATCGCCGTCCTCCTTGCCGGCTCCGCATCCGCCGCGCGGCCCGACAGCGAACGCCCACGCAGGGAGCCCGACGACCCGCAGAGAGTCGTCGGCGTCCTCCGCGACCAGGTCGAGTGGTGGGCGCGTGAACCGCAGCCCGTCGCCCTGGCCGGCGAGTTCTCGATCGACGTCGAGACAGTCGAGGACCCGGAGCCCGGGATCGACTGGCGGCTCGTCCTGACGACCCTTGACCGGGAGGTCGTGACCTCGTGGACCGGCTACACGGAGTTCCGCAACGGGCACGGCATCGCGCTCGTGAACTTCGAGGGCCGCGACGCGAACCTCCACCCGCTTCCGGCAGGGACCTACGTCTATCGCTTCGAGGCCGAGAGCTACGAGGGCTCGGGCGGCTTCCTGAAGGTGTGGGCCTCCGATGAAGTTCCCGAGCCGCACGTGCCGGACTCGGCCGGGCACGTCTTCACCCCGCTGAGCCCGACGATTCCGTGGAACTTCTACTTCGGGAGCCACCACAACCACAGCACCTACTCCGACGGTGGCATCCCGGTCGCCACCTGCACCGGCGGCATCGAGAGCGCCCACGCCGGAGCCGACCCCGCGGCGGCCTACACCTACG
This sequence comes from Holophagales bacterium UBA5066, assembly GCA_002414905.1. Classification (GTDB taxonomy): domain Bacteria; phylum Acidobacteriota; class Thermoanaerobaculia; order UBA5066; family UBA5066; genus UBA5066. Next base: position 14,078 of record DIAY01000142.1, read on the forward strand.
CGAGGAACACCGGCGGACTCGACTTCCTCTCGCTCCTCGACCACAACCACATCTTCGACACGGCCTGCGGCACGGGCTGCACGACGGCGCAGATCCGGGCCCGGTACCAGGCGGGCCTGACGGCCGCGGCGAACGCCTCGGACTCGACCTTCGTCGGGATCTTCGGGCAGGAGTGGGGCGTCATCTCCAACGGGGGCCACGTCGCCCTCTACGAGTACACCAAGCTATTCGGCTGGGACGCCTTCTCCGACGTCATCACGACGAAATCGGACTACCCGGCTCTCTGGAACACCCTGGCGAACGCCGCCTACCAGGGCCCGAACGGCTCGATGGCCGGTTTCTGCCACCCGGGCTCCTCCGACTTCGGCTCCTTCGCGCAGAACGCCAACGGGCTCGCGAACGTGAGGGCGATCGCGGTCATCTCCGGCCCTGCCTTCTCCAAGCTCGAGACCTTCGCGGACGAGGGGAGCCGCTATGCAGGGCCGAAGGCCGGGACCGACCGGTACCAGTACGTCCTCCAGAGGGGCTGGAAGGTCGGACCGGAGGCGCACGGCGACAACCACTGCTTCAATTTCGGGAGCTCTACCCGCAACCGGACGGTCCTCCTCGCGACCTCGCTCGGCAAGGCCAGCGTCATGGACGCCATGTTGAACCGGCGCTTCTACACGAGCTCCGACAAGAACGCGCAGATGTTCTTCGGGACCGCCGACCTCACCAGGGTCATGGGCCAGACTTTCACGTCGACCTCCGCGACCCTCGACCTCCTCGCATGGATCAGCGACCCCGACGGCTCGGCGGTCTCCACTGTGACGCTCTACGCGGGCAACCCCGCCGCCGGCACCGGTTCCCCGACATCGGCCGCGATGACGAACGCCGGGGGCGGCTCCTACACGGCCACCGTTACGGTTCCCGCGTCCGGCTCGGCCTATTACTACGTCTACGCGACGCTGGCCAACGGCGGCGAGCTCTTCTCCTCGCCGGTCTGGGTGAGCCGCGGGTCCTGCTCCGACACGACCCTCCCCACGGCCTCCGTCACGGCCCCTGCCGCAGGTACCGTGACCGGCACCGTCGCCGTCACCGCCTCCGGCTCGGACAACGTCGGGGTCACCGGGATGACCCTCGCCATCGACGGCGCGACGGTGACGACGTCGACGTCCGGCTCCGTTTCCTACTCCTGGAACACCACCGGCCTCGTCGCCGGCTCCTCTCACACGATCACCGCGACCGCCACGGACACCTGCGGAAACGTCAGCGCCACGGCGAGCCGGAGTGTGACGCTCGCCGGTGCGTCCGGCGACATCGTGCTGACGAGCGGCGTCCCTGTGACCGGCCAGAGCGTCGCCAAGAGCGCCTGGAAGTACTACTCCATCGTCGTCCCCTCCGGCGCCACGAACCTGACCCTGGCGACGACGAGCGCCACCGGCGACGTCGACATCTACACCCAGTCGGGCGCCAAGCCCACCTCGTCCTCCTACGCCTGCCGTCCGTACGGTTCGACGGGCAACGAGTCGTGCTCGGCGACGAACCCCGCCGCCGGCACCTGGTGGCTCGGCGTCTACGGCTACGCGGCAGCGACCTACACCGTAACGGGCACCTACACCCTCGGCGGGACGACCTACTCCCTCTCGGGCAGCGCGGGGACCGCGAGCGCGACCGTGACGGCCGGGATGAAGTCGGCGACGTCTGACGCGAGCAACAACTACACGATCACCGGCCTCGCCGCCGGGACGTACACGGTGACCCCGGCGAAGAGTGGCTGCACCTTCAGCCCGGCGAGCGCGTCCGTCACCATCACCACGGCCAACGTCACCGGGAAGAACTTTACCGCGACCTGCGGCGGCGGCGCCGTCATCCTCTTCACCGACGGGTTCGAGAGCGCCGGCTGGTCGTTCGCGAACGTCTCCGGCACGACGGGCTACTGGACGCTCGCCGCCTCCGGTACGCACCCGACCGCCTCGCCCCACGGAGGCTCCAGGCTCGCCGCGTTCAACTCGTACACGGCCGCCAGCGGCGTCCAGAAACGGATGTATCGCGCCACCGGCTTCGCGGTGGCGAGCGGCTACGCCACGGTCTCCCTGAAGTTCTGGATGTACCACGACACCGCCTACTCCACGAACGCCGACAAGGTCCAGGCGCAGGTCTCCACGAACGGAACGACCTGGACGAACGTCGGCACGGCGATCTCACGCTACAGCACCACCGCCGGCTGGACACAGGCGACAATCGACCTCTCGGCCTACAAGGGGCAAACGGTCCATCTCGCCTTCGTCGGCATCAGCGCCTACGGAAACGACATCTACCTCGACGACGTGACCGTGACCGGCCAGTAGGCGAGGGTCACACGGGCTCGTACGCAGCGGGGCGCCTTCGGGCGCCCCGCTGTCATTGTCGGACCGTCTGCTGCAGCACAGCCTCTGCGTCGACGACGGCGAAGCGATTCGCAAACAACGTGTAGAGGGTCGGAAGCACGAGGAGCGTGAGCATCGTCGAGGTGATGAGCCCGCCCATGACGACGACGGCGAGCGGCTTCTGGATGTCTGCGCCCGAGCCGGTCGCGTAGAGCGTCGGGAGGTGCCCGATGAAGCTCGTGAGCGCCGTCATCACGAGCGGACGGAACCGGACCTCGCAGCCCCTGGTCACGGTGTCGGCGACGGATTCTCCCTGTTCGCGAAGCTGACGGAAGAACGCGACGAGGACGACGCCGTTCTGCACCGCGATCCCCAGCAGGACGATAGCGCCAGACCGACCCGAGCGCCAGGTAGAGCAGGACCATGATGAGAACGAGCGCAACCGGTACGACGATGGCGAGCTGCCGCATCGCGCGCTGCTGGTTCTCGAACTGGCCCCCCTCTGTGCAGCCGCCTGGCAGACCGTCCGCGAGCTCATGGCCGTCACCGCCGGGGAGGAGAAGGGCTTTCCGTCCCGGCATGGTTGCCGTCGTTCAGACGTTCGGGGATGAGCTCAACTTACATCCTCACCTTCATCCCCTCGCCACTCGCGGCGGCTGGACCTCTTCCGGCGACTGGGTGCCCGTGCCGTACATCGACACCTCCGCCGCAGAGAAGCTGTTCCGACACAAGGTCCTCCGCATCCGTCAGCGAGCCGGCCTGCTCGACGAGGAACGTACTCGTCTCCTGCCCTCCTGGAACCATTCAGGGTTCAGCGTGCACAACTCGGTGACCGTCCCGGCCGGTGACGGCCGCGCCCTCGAGGCTCTCGCCCGATACGGACTTCGCAACCCCGTCAGCCCGAGCCGCCTGCGCTTCACGCCAGGCTCGCCCACTGCCCCGTATCTGCCCTGGACCGGCCACGACGACGAGGGCGCCGAGAGCTTCGAGGCAATGGACTTCGTGACCCGCCTCCTCGTCCAGGTCCCCGACCCCAGGAGGCATCTCGTTCACGACTACGGCGCCTATTCCAACGTCTTTCGCGACCGCCCTTCGCCGCAGCTGGGCGCGGCTCCTGCTCCGGATCTACGAGACTGATCCGCTCGTGCGGTCCGCGATGCCGGGCCGTGATGCGCGTGGTCTCCTTCATCACCGGACCCCGGACCATCCGCCGCATCCTCGATCACCTCACCCGACGCGCCACCCACGGCCGCTCCCCGCCTCCCGCTGCTGCTGAGATCCCCGCTTCCCCACGTCTCTCCTGATCGCGCAGGCCGCCGCCAGCAACCCGGCCATCGCGGCTTGGCGGCGGTCTGTCTCCGACACACCCCCGCACGCCCGGACCTGCCTCGCAAAGAGCGAATATCGCCCTCGGATCTCTTCCGGGCGCTCCCCGAGCACTCGCGGCCTCTCGCCCATGGGGCTGCGCCGCCCCGGCGCAGCCCCATGGGCACTCCGAATTCCCGCCCGGACCTTCAGCGGTTCTCCGGCCGAAATCAAAGTTCCTATCCCTCGCGTTCGTCGGGATCGCGCCCGTGCCGGAAATCGATCCGTCGGGGGCGCCGTTCAGGTAGACGGTGAGCTGCGTCCCGTCGTAGACGCCCGCGACGTGCGACCACGTCCCCGCTGGTATCGCCGTCGACCCGAGCGCAATGTAGCTGTCGACGATGAGCCGGATGACGTCCCCGTGGATGTCGAGGAGGTAGCCGTCCCCCCGCCCGCCGTGATCTTGTCGGCGATCCGTCCGTTGGGGGAGGCCGACGGGTTGATCCAGGCGTCGATCGTGATCGCGTCGCTGACACGGAGCGCGGGCGCGTCGGGCACCTGCACGAAGCCGGTCGAGCCGTCGAGCAGGAAGGCCCGTCCGACGTAGCCCGCGGAGTACGTCACGCCTCCGAAGATCGTCCCGTTGTTCGCCCCCGCCACGTCGACCGTACTGAAGTCGCCCGGCCACTAGGCCACCATCCCGGCCGGCGGCGGCGTGCACCCCGGCGACTGGGCGGCGACCCGGCCGCCTGCGAGAAACATGAGCAAAACGAGCCCACGGAAAGGTCCTGGCTCGCTTTGAACGGGTCGAAGTCGATCGGTCCGACCGTGCCGTCGCAGTCGGCCTCCTCTCTCTCCTCAGCCTGCGTCCTCAGGGGCACAGAGGCCCTTCGGGAGCCGTCTTCGAGCGAGCCTTCGCCCGCCATCCCCTGTCCCGACTGCGCCGCGTCCTGGCAGACCGTCCGCGAGCGGTTAGCCGTGGCAGCCGGCGAGCAGCTCTTCCGGCACAAGGTCACGAGCCTCCTTCAGCGGGCCGGTCTGCTCGACGAGGTCCGCACCAGGCTCCTCCGCTTCTTGCACCACTGTGGGTTCAGCGGGCACGACCTCGTGCGAGGGACGCCGAAGGCTTGCGGCCACGCCCTGCAAATTCGGCCGCCCGGCTCCGGACCGGGCGCTCCACCCGGACCTCGGCGCGCCGAAGAGCCGAACGAGGGACCTGCCGGTCCGGTTCCGTGGGCGCTGGGGGAGGCCCCCCCTGACTACCCGACCCGGACCCCTCCCCGGGCTTGAAGGCTACCGTGTCGCCGAGAGCAGGTAAAACCTTCCGAGGGCGGCGTCTCCCCCTCGTTGCCGGCTGACGGACGGGAGAGGAAGCCTCGTTCCCTTGCCCGGCCCCGTCTCTCCGCCGCTGAGAAGTGAAGCGCCTCCCTCGAAGCGTTGCTTGCCGAAAAGCTTCGATTTCAGAGTCGGGTCGAACTGACCATAGGGGTCGTGCACGACGAGCCGGAAGTCGGCGGTACAGGAATTGGGGACGAAATTCTCGTAGCCGGTGACCAGGATGATGTGCCCGGCGACGTGGATGTGGCTGACGGAGACGAGAACGGGGAAGCCCCCGTTGATGAAGCGGACGATTCCCTCGATGGCCTGCACTTCGTCCGCGGTCTGGATGTAGTGGAACTTGAGGCTCGGAAAGTGCTTCTCGAGCCACCACTTCATGTTCGAGTGCGCGTTCCGCGCCTGGGAGGGTCGCTTGGGATCCTTGTTGATGTCGTCCCAGATGTCGCGGATATCCCGCTCGCCCGCGCCCGTGCTCTGCCGGACGACATTCTGCTCCAGGTACGTCGCGAACATCCTCAGGACGGTCGACTGACAGGTGATGGACGTCGGCTGCACAAAGTAGGGAACCGGCAGGATGCACGTGAATCCCGGCATGGGGCCCTCCTGAAAGACGCGGACGTTTCGTTGAGCCTACAGGTTTCGGACCCGCCATCGCAAGGACGTCGACAGCACGACCCACATGAGGGTCAGGCGTGCCAGGTCAGGCGTGCCAGGGGTCAGGCGTGCCAGG
>DIAY01000142.1:20030-21769 GCA_002414905.1 Holophagales bacterium UBA5066
CGGGGATCGCGGCCGGCCTCGTGACTACCGGAGAGCGGCTTTCACCGCTCCGCTGGCTTCTCGCCTTCGGGGCTTGCGTCGTCCTTCGTCGTTCCCGGAAGCAGGTCGGCGGCCAGCTTCGGCGGCCGGGCGGCGTCGCGAACGCGAGCGTGCCCGAACTCCAGCCAGACCACGGCCAGGGTTTGCCCGGCGTCGACGACGGGCGCCGCGACCTCGAGGACGCCCGGCCGGAAGCTCGGGCGACTCGCCAGGTCCGTGACCGAAAGGGCCCACGCGGCCCGCTCTCCACCCTTGCCCGTCGTCGCGAGCTTGGCGTCGCTCGAGTAGACGACGATTCCGTCGGGCTGCAGGATATGGATCCCCTCGACGCCCGCGACCCGCAGCAGGCTCACGGCGGACATCTCCAGGCTTTCCCGGCGACCCGTCCGAACCGCCGGTCCAATGCCGGAGACGAAAGACCGGAGTACGGCTTGTGCCTCGTGGGTCGCGAGCGCGTCCGCCCAGATCAACGCCTCTCGGCGCAATTTCCCGGTCTCCTGGCGATGGGTCTCGGCGGCTGCCAGCTCCTTCTCGTTGCAGCGCCGGCGCTCGAGGAACAGCCCGGCCTGGACTCCGGCGGCGACACAGAGCGCGAGCAGCACGACCGCTGCCACGACGAGGAGGACGGTGCGATTCTTCATGGAGTTCCTTTCCTCGTTCGACGGAGGGCTGCCCGGGTCTCCGCCTACGAGCTCTCGCGCACGACCAGCACCGAGCAGGGGGCAGTCCTCACGACGGACTCGGCGACGCTCCCCAGGAGCAGGCGGGACAGACCCGTCTTTCCCTTCGTGCCGATGACCACGAGACCGACCTCCCGCCGCGTCGCGGCCTCCAGGATGGCCGTCGTGGCGAAGCCCTCGACAACGACGATCTCGGCGTCCGGAGCTCCCGCGGTGGCAGAGGCGACCGTCAGGCTGTCGACGGCGAGCGCGTGCATCCGCTCGATCACTTCCCGCGACGGAGGGATGGACCCGGCGCCGAACGCGGCGGCCGCTTCGGCAAACTCCGAGGGCTTCAGCTCCACGACGTGCATCGCGACGAGCCGGCTGCCCGCCTCTGACGCCTCCTTCGCACCGGCCGACAGGGCGGGAAGCGAGGGGTCTGAAAAGTCGGTCGCGGCCAGGACCCCCGACCCGCTCCCGGGCCTGACGACGAGGACGGGGCCGGAGGCGTGGCGGACGATCCGCTCGGCGACGCTCCCGAGCAGCAGCCGCGCTGGGGCCGAGCGTCCCGATGCTCCGACGACGACGAGGTCGGCCTTCCAGGAGTCCGCCAGCTCGACGACGGCCGCGTCCGGAGAGCCTTCCACCACGAGGAGCTCGTACGCCGGAGGCTCGAGCCCCGCGACCCTCGCGACCTGCTCGACGACCGCCGCGGCCGCGCGGCTCTCGAGCATCTCGGCGCTCGTCGGCACCGGCAGGTTGAGCTGCGGAAAGAGCACGCTGGCCCGGAGCGCGTTCGGGACCGCGTGGCAGACCGCGAGGGCCGCCCCGCGCCCGCGTGCCAGCGCCGCCGCCCTGCGGATCGCGATATCGGAGCCTTCGGAGAGGTCTGTGGCGACGAGGATTCTCGGAGCTTCTGACACCAGTGCCTCCTGACGGGCCGCGTACGCGGCCCGTGATCGCGGTTCAAAGGTACCACTGCTCCGCCCGGGCAGGTCGTTAGCGAGCCCCGCCGTCGTCACGGCCGACGACGGGGCC
>DIAY01000222.1:0-3449 GCA_002414905.1 Holophagales bacterium UBA5066
CGACTCCTTGTCGAGGAGCGTGCCGGTGGCGGCGCGGCGCCAGAGCTCGGCCGTGTCCCGTGCGGTCATCCGGCCGAGCGGTTCCCAGGACGCATCCGCCTCGCGTGAGCCGAGGCTCGGGATTCGTCCGACGAGCTCGATTCCGGCGAGGCCGGCCTCCGCCATCCGGCAGTTCACCGCCTCCGGGCCGAACGTGTCGATGAAATGGTTCGCGGCGGTATTGTCGGAGAGGACGAGCATGATGCGCAGGAGGTCCCGCTGGGTCGGCGCCAGGCCCTCCCCGAACTCGTCGAGGATGCCGGAGCCGGCGGCCACGGCGGAAGAGGGCATCCGCCACCGGTCGCCGAGCTCGAGCGTTCCCTCGCGGTACCTCGAAAGCGCCTCGACGAGGAGGGCGAGCTTGATGACGCTCGCCCCTTCGAACGTCTCGGTGTCGCGCCAGCGAAGCTCGCGTCCGCTCTCGACGTGGAGAACGACGATCCCCATCCGGGCGCCGCTCTCCTCGACGTGCCGCGCGACGCTCCTCTCGAGGCTCTCCGATGGAGGAAGGGCGCGCAAGCCGGGGGGTGGAGTCGTCGTGCAGGCGGCCAGGAGCGGGAGGATCGCGGTGAAAGCCGCGGCCGGGGCGAGCCTCACGCCGACGATTCCTCCTCGGGCGCCGCGCAGACGACGCAGTTTCTCCCGTTGGACTTCGCCTCGTAGAGTGCGGCATCCGCCCGGCGGACGACCTCGTCGGGTTTCGGCGAAGCCGGGCGAAGGGCCGTCGCGACGCCGAGGCTGACCGTCACCTGGAGCCGGAGGTGCTCGGCTGCCTTCTGGGTTCCCGACGAAAAGCGCGGGACGTCGTAGAAGGCGTCCATCTCGACGGCGTGACGGATCCGCTCCGCGACGATTGCGGCACCCTGGGGGTCGGTGTCCGGGAGGATGGCGAGGAACTCCTCACCCCCCCACCGCCCCACGAGGTCGCACGAGCGCAGCGCGGCGCGCAGGACGAGAGCCGTCCGCCGGAGCATCTCGTCGCCGGTGTAGTGGCCGTGGTCGTCGTTGAAAGTCGAGAAGTCGTCGATGTCGATCATGACGACCGAGAGAGGGGGAGCCGGCAGCGACTCCATAACCTCGCCCCGGGAGAGGGCGAAACCTCCCGAGCGACGGCGCAGCCTCTCCCATTCGCGCGAGAGCGCTTCCTCGGTGGCGCGCCGGTTCGGCAGGCCCGTGAGGTAGTCGGTGCGGGCAGAGGTGACGAGCGTCGTCACGTCATGGAAGACGACGAGCTGAAGAAGCCCTTCCGGGAGGTCGACGGCACGGATTGCCATCTGGACCTCCCGTCGCTGGCCGTCCGGGAGGGTCAACGCCGTCTCGAACGATTCGCGGGAGGGAGAGGCGAGGAGCCGGGCCAGCCGGGGCCGTTCGGAAGCGGGCACAACCTCGAGGAGGAGGCGCCGGCCGACCAGCTCCTCCCGGGTCGTCCCCACGAGGCGTATCGCGGCTTCGTTGGCGTGGACCACGAAACCGTCGCGGAGCGTCACGAGCGCCTGCCCGGCATCTGACAGGGCGTCCATGAGCGCAGTCTTCTCCAGGAGCTCGGTCCGCCGCCGCGCCTCGTCGCGCCCGCGCTGGAGCGCCTGTCCGACCTGGGGGGCGAGCGTCCCGAGCAGCTCGGCGTCGGCAGTGTCGTGCTCGGCCCCGCCCGAGGCCCAGACGATGAGGACACCGAGACTGCCCCCGAGGGGAGCGCCGAGCCACGAGGTCGCGGGGAGTCCGGCAGTCGCGAGCCGCCCTGCGGCGCGCTCCTCCTCCCAGGCGGTGGGGCCCAGGCAGACCGGCACTCCGCCGGCCAGGACGCGCCCGGCGACCGCCCAGAGAGCCTCCCTCACGTCCTCCCCGAGGTTCTCGGGAACCGAGTAGAGGAGATCCACGCGCGCCGTGACGGGGTCGAGGCCGATGACGGCGAAGCACTGTGCGGGGAGGAGACGGGCGAGAAGAGCGTGGGCTACGGGAAAGAGCTCGGCCGGAGCCGGTGACTCCTGTACGGTCCGGAGGAGGGCGAGGAGACACTCCAGGAGCGCCGAGGCCCGCCGGTCGGCCGTGACATCGCGGGCGGCGATGGAGAGGCCTCCCGTCGCGGGGGTTACGGAGAGGTCGGCCAGGAAGATCGATCCGTCGAGCCGTCGGTGCCTCACGACTCCCTGGAAACCGTTGCCCAGATACTCCGGAAGCGGCGAAGGAGCCCCCGGTCGGGACACGACGAGGTCCTGCAGGAGGACGTTTTCCAGGGACCCTTTCGGAACGCCGTGCAGCGAGTGGAAAGCCGGGTTCGCCCAAGTGATCCGGCCCGAGCTGTCGGCAAGGGCGAGCGCGGGGCCGGCCGAAGCGAAGTCCCGCGTGAGTACCACCGTCGGAGGCGCCGGCCTGTCCGTCTCGGGCATACACGGGAGGATAAGGCGTACGCTGTGGGAACGGCTCACTAGAATCAACGCTTGACCTCATCAGAGACAGCTGTCCATCCTGCCGCCAGCCGGCTGGCCGCCCTCGACCTCTTCCGGGGGGTGACGGTCGCCGCCATGCTCTTCGTCAACAACCCGGGAAGCTGGGCCTTCATCCTGCCGCCGTTCGGACACGCAGAGTGGCACGGCTGCACGCCGACAGACCTCGTCTTTCCGTTCTTTCTCTTCATCGTCGGGACGGCGTCGGTCCTCTCGCTGGGCAAGCGGGCCGCGCTTGGGGCCGCCCCCTCCGAGTTGGCCCGGCACGCCCTCCGCCGGGGCGCGACGATCGTCCTCGTCGGCTGGGCGCTCACCGCCTTCCCGTTTACCCTCCACCGGCTCCTCCACCTGAGGATCCCGGGCGTCCTGCCGCGCATCGGCGTCGTCTACGCGCTCGGTGCGCTCCTCCTGCTCGCCGCTCCGGCGCGGCGAAAGGCGGCCTTCATCGCGGCCGCGACGACGTTCCTCCTCGCCCTCCACACCACGCTCCTCTTTCTCCCCGGCTTCGACCTGACGATCGAGGGAAACCTCCAGACCGCTCTGGACCTCGCCCTCCTGAAGGGGCACCTCTGGAAACCTGCGTGGGACCCGGAGGGGATCCTCTCGACCCTCACCGCCCTCGCCACGATGCTCACGGGGGCGCTTGCCGGACTCCTCCTCACGTCGAAGGCGCCGTTGAAGGCGCGCCTTGGCGCCCTCGGACTCGCCGGAGCGGCCGGCGTCGTCGGCGGCCTCGCCTGGCAGGCGCTCGGACTTCCCCTCAACAAGGGGCTCTGGACCGGCTCCTACGTCCTCTTCTCGTCGGGCGCGGCCTGCCTCTCGCTCCTCGTCGCCCTCGTCGTCGTCGACCTCCTCGGCGTCAAGCGTCCCTTCGCCCCGTTCTTCACCTTCGGGACGAACCCGCTTCTCGCGTTCGTCCTCTCGGGTCTCCTCGCCAAGCTCCTCGGCCTCGTGAAGGTGGCGGTC
>DIAY01000222.1:3816-3965 GCA_002414905.1 Holophagales bacterium UBA5066
GGGGAGAGGTGGTGGAGGTCGGCAATGACGTCGACCGTCACGCCGTCCTCGAGGAGCCCCCAGCCGATCGGTCCGGCGTCGCGGTGGTGCAGCGCCTTCATCGCGTTGCCGAAGTGGGTCATGTGCCGCGCACCGCGTCTCAGCGCCTC
>DIAY01000222.1:4267-4499 GCA_002414905.1 Holophagales bacterium UBA5066
CCGTGTATGTGGAGGTCGATCAGCCCCGCAGGGCCGGCTTCCGCCCCCCTCAGCTCCACCGCGGCTCCTCGTCGAGGGCACGCGCCGCGTTCCCGCCGTTCGTCGCGAGCCACTCGGCCGCCCTCTCGACCGTCAGGCCCCATTTCCCGGAGACGAGCGCGGCCGGGAGGTTCCACTCCGCCTTCTCGAGGAGCCGCTCGGCGGGCTCGGGCGGGAGCGCCAGGACTCTCCC
>DIAY01000222.1:4696-6733 GCA_002414905.1 Holophagales bacterium UBA5066
GCGGTCGAAAGCATGTTGAGGACGAGCTTCTGCGCCGTCCCGGCCTTCATCCGGGTGGAGCCGCGGAGGACCTCCGGGCCGGTCTCGACGACGATGGCCAGCTCGGCAATCGAGGCGAGGCGGGAGTGGGGCGTGCAGACGAGGGCGACCGTCAACGCCCCGATCCCCTTCCCCCACCGGAGCGCGCCCGCCACCCAGGGGGTCGCCCCGCTGGCGGCGATGCCGAGGACGACGTCCCGCGACGTCACCCCGGCCATCTTCACGTCTTCGGCTCCCTGGGCCTCGTCGTCCTCCGCCCCCTCGACGGCATTCACGAGGGCCTCGCTCCCGCCCGCGATGAGTCCCGTCACGAGGCGGGGCTTCACGCCGAACGTGGGCGGCAGCTCGGAGGCGTCGAGGACGCCGAGCCGCCCGCTCGTGCCCGCCCCGGCGTTGATCCACTTCCCGCCGGCGTCGAGGCGAGCGGCGATGGCGTCGACGGCGTAGGCGATCTCCGGCAGCGCCCGTCCGACGGCGCGGACCGCCTCGAGGTCGGCCTCGTGGATCGCCGTGACGTACGCGAGCGTGTCGATCATCGTGCCTCCTCGGAGAGGGCGAGGCGGATCGCGCCGATCTCGGGGATGTGAGCCGGGGGCCCGAGCCGCGCCAGAGGCGCTCCGCCGAGGAGCCGCGCGCGCAGCGGCGCCAGGACGAGGTCGCCCGCGACGAAGACCCCGCCGACGGTCGCGACGTTCACGGGATCGTCCGCGATACCGAGCTTTCGCAGGACGGTGAGCGCCGTGTGCGCCAGCTCCTCGCCTGCCCACCGGAGGATTTCGAGCGCCGCTTCGTCGCCGCTGCGGGCCGCATCGAGGACGATGGGGAAGTAGGCCGCCGTGTCCGTCGGACCCGCGCCGGGGCGGAAGAGCTTCTGGACCATCTCGACGGCAGAGCGGGTCCCCTCGGTAGCGTTAAGGGCCTCCCGCATCTTCGTCCGTGGACCGCGGCCGTCGACATCGCGGGCGACGACCGCGAGGCCCCGCCGCGCGATCTCGGAGGCCGAGCCCTCGTCGCCGATGAGGGCCCCCCATCCACCCGCGCGCTCTTCGAGACCGTGGGAATTCCGGCCGAAGCAGATGGCGCCGGTCCCGGCGATCAGGACGGCTCCGGAATCCGCGATCGGGTCGGCGAGGGCGCCGGCGAGGGCGATTCGCGCGTCGGTCGCGACCCGGACCCGGCCGGCTCCGTAGACGGCCTCCAGGGCGACGACGAGCCGTCCCTTCATCGCCGAGGCTTCGACGCCGGCCAGGCCGCAGGAGACGACGGCGACGTCGGAGCGGGAGGCGCCAGCGGCCTCGAGGGCATCGTCGATGGCCTCGGTGACCGACTGGACGAGGCGGGGAACGGGGACGGTGGAGGCGTTCGCGGGCCCGGAGGCGCCGCGGCCGAGGGCGAGGAGGTCGGAAGCGGTGACGATGGCCCGCGTTCGCGTACCGCCACCGTCGACGCCGACGTAGAGATCGGACATGGGGGAATCGTACGCTGCCTGGGGGTTGGAGCCGTCCGTACGCGTCCGCGAAAAAAGGAAGGGCCCGCGGATCGCTCCGCGGGCCCCCGATGCTTCGGCCTGGCGCCGGCTAGAACTCGAGCTTGAGCGCGAACTGGAACCTGCGCGGGTCGTAGAACGACTGGTAGGTCCCCGGGTTCGCCGTGTGCACGTTGTCCTGGGGGTTGTATCCCGTCTGGTTGTCGAAAAGGTTGAAGACGTCGATCCGAGCCTCGATCCTGAAGGTGTCGCCGATGGGGAAGGATTGCGTGTAGTTCAGGTCGAGCTGGTAGTGGTCGTCGGTCTGACGCGAACCGGCCGGCTCCGCATAGCGGTTGGAGTCGCTCGTGCTCGTCGTCTGCGCGATGTAGGGCTCGTAGCTGTGGAACTCCCACGGCTGGCCGGACTGGTAGACCGCGTAGGCGCCGACGGAGGCTTTCCAAGGCAGGGTGTAGGAGCCGTAGATCTTGAACTGGTGCCGGCGGTCCCCGCGGAGGTTGCCGTACTTGAAG
>DIAY01000222.1:6930-7212 GCA_002414905.1 Holophagales bacterium UBA5066
CCAGAGCTGGCGGCCGGCGCCGTCGCCGATGTTCGACGAGCCGATGAAGATGTTGCTGTCGTTCCCCGTGCCGCTGCCGGCGCTGTTGTCCTGGTCGAAGTTGCCGTAGTAGTGGCTCCAGACGTACGAGCCGCGAAGGTAGGCGTTGCGGCCGTGCCACTCGGCCTCGACACCGGCCTCGTAGTACTTCGTGAAGGCGCCGTCGAGCGCGGCGATGACGTATGACGACCCGCCGATCTCGTTGCGGATCGCGGCCAGGTTCGGGATGTAGAGCTCCCGCGG
>DIAY01000294.1 GCA_002414905.1 Holophagales bacterium UBA5066
GGTCTGAGGCGGGGTCTGGTCTACGTTCTACACTCTACGGGCGTGCCGGGGAGGCTTCGGCGCGCCCGCCCCACGCCCGCTGGACGAGCGGCGTCAGCACGATGGCGAGACCCGCCGTCGCGATGCCGAAGACGGCGTCCGTCACGTAGTGGAACCGGAGGTAGAAGGTGGAGATGTAGAGAGAGAGCACCACCGGCGAGAGAAGCCAGAAGGTCGGGCGATGGTGCTTCCACGCCATGAACCACATGACCGTCGCGGCGGCCGCGTGGGGGCTCGGGAGAGAGCCGCCCGCAAAGTGGGCCCGGGTCCGGATGAGCTCTCCCAGCCACGTGAAGACCCATCCGTCGAGCGGGACTCGGAACCGTTCGGCGAACCAGTACATCGGGCTGGCGACCGGAAAGAGGATGAAGCCGCCATCGCACAGGACGTTTGCCAACCCCAGCGCGAGGAAATATTCCTCCGCCGCCGCGCGGCCCCGCCGGACCCAGAGGATCGCGCAGAGGACGGGGTAGAGCGGCAGATAGACGACGTAGCAGAACATCATCCACTCGGTGAGAGACGGTACGACGAATCGCTCCAGCCAGAGCGTGGGCTGAACCCCGAAGAGCCACGCCTCGAACGCGAGGACGAGATCGTCGAGGAAACGTGGGTGAAGGATCAGCTGCAAGGAGGCCACGGCGCCGAACAGATAGGCGTACGAGAGCGAGATCGTGGCCGTCCGGAGGAGGAACGCGAGGGCGGGGCGCCGGACGCGCGGCATCACGGCGGCCGAGACGAGGACGGCCAGCGCGACTCCCGCGTTCTTCCCGAAGAGGACGGGCCAGCCCTCGACGGACTCACGGAAGCCCGCGGCGAGGAGGCTGAAGAGGGCGAGGGTCGCGAGGATGACTCCGTCGGCCGCCCGCAGCTCCACCTGTCCGACCATCCGGCGCAGCGTGTCGTCCCTCATTCGCCTCCCGGTCATCTTCTGGCAGCTACCGGCAGACGATGAAGAGGTCGAGGGAGAGGCCGAGCACCCAGTGCGTCAGGAGGGGGACGAGCAGGGAACGCGAACGGAAGGCGATGACGCCCCAGACGAGCCCCCCCAGGACCGCGCCCAGCGTCTCGCCGAAAGGCTTGCCGACGTGGAGGGCGGCCGAGAGGGCGGTCTGCACGAGGATGGCGTTCCAGTCCCCGATCTCCTCGCGCAGCCCGAACTGGACGAAGCCCCGAAAGCCGAACTCCCAGCCCGCGTAGAAAACCAGGTAGGCGAGGGCGTGGCCCGCAAAGGGAAGCGGGCCGTCGCTCGCGGCGCGGTTCAGCGGATAGACGGCGAGAAACTCCGGCATCCGGGATGCCGAAAGGCTCAGCAGCACCATGACCGGCGCGACGACGGCGAAGGCCTTCCAGCCGAAGGAGAGGTCGCCCGGCCGGACCCCGTAGGCCGAGAGCGGCTCCTGGAACACGAGCTTCACGATCAGGGCGGGAATAAGGCCGAGGAGGACAAACGCCGCACCGAAGCTGAAGATCCCGGCGGTGTACGCCGGGTCTCGCCCGAGAACGAAGGAAGAGGCCAGGTGCCGGAAGTAGAACGGCTGGCTCCCGAAGTAGAAGAAGAGGATCCCGAGGATTGCCGTGCCCACGAGAACGATTGTCGCCTTGCGCCCGACGGAGGGAATGAGCTCTCCGGTCGAAGACGGCTCCGGACGACGAGTCATCGACCCGCCTCGCGGCCGTGCAGCCAGTCGAGCGTCCGGCGAACGCCCTCCCGCAGAGGCGTGATCTTGTAGCCGAGCTCCCGTTCGGCCTTTGCGCTCGAGTAGGCCCAGTCTTCGAGGAACGTCTCCACCCATCCGGGTGTGATCCGGGGGTAGAGGCCGAACCACTCGGCCTTCAGCTTCTCCAGGCCGGCGTAGGACATCGCAACCGGCCTCGGCAGTCCGATCTGGACGTGTCTTCTCCCGGTCAGCTCGTCCACGAGGCGCAGGAGGCGGGAGAGCGACGAGTTCTCGCCCCCGAGGATGTAGCGCTCCCCCACTCGCCCCTTCTCCATCGCGAGGATGTGCCCTTCGACGAGATCGTCCACGAACGCGTAGTTTCCGATGTTCTCGCCATTTCCGGGAACGACGGGGAACCTCCCGCGGTCGTACTGATCGATCATCAGAGAGACCGAGTTCCCCTCCGTCCGCTTCCCCGGACCGTAGACCCGCGTCGGGTGGACGACGACGACCGGGACGCCCCGGGCAGCCAGCGCCAGGGCCTCCCTCTCGGCCACGGACTTGGTCTCTTCGTACTCCGTGAGAAAGCGGGGCGTCGACCTCGGTGTGGCCTCGTCCCCGACGACGCCTCGGGGCGTCGGCCCGAAGACGACGACGGTCGACGTGTAGACGATGCGCCGGACACCGGCCTCCGCCGCCGCCTCGAGGACGTTCCTGGTGCCTTCGACGTTCAGGCGGGAGAACGTCGAAGAGTCCTTCGCCCAGTTTCGGGCGTAGGCGGCGAGATGAAAGACCTCGGTGCAACCCGTCAGGGCGCTCCGGAGCGAGGCGCCGTCGAGGATGTCACCCGGCACCCACTCGAGGCCATTGGTACGGGCGGATTGGTCGCTCGTCGGGCGCGCAAGCCCGCGGACGGATCGGCCCCGGGCCAGGAGGGCCGCCACGAGCCTGTCTCCGACGAACCCCGTGCCCCCCGTGACGAAGACCGGTCCACGGCTCAGATCGACCCCCGCCTGCCGTGCGAGAGCCTGCCGAGTTGAACATTCCGGTTCATTCGCCGCCGATGCTAGCACTCACCCCACACACCCGATCTGTCCCCGGGGGCGCCGGAGATCCGTCGCGCACGTATCGAAAGCCGGCCGTCGGGCCGCTACCAGGCCTGTGTTGCCGGACTCGTCGGGGCCGCGAGCACAATGCGGACCGGGTCGTTCGAGACGAGAAGGTATTTGTCCCGCCGGGCCGTCGCCAGTATCCGGTACGGCGCGAGGTTCCTCTTCGGCTCCATCCACTCCTTCAGCACGTCGCGGTGAAGGACCGCGAGGACGCGGTGCGGCCCGTTCCAGACCCGCGCGAACTCCTCGTCGGACTGGAAGACTCCTGACCGGTCGAGCCCGCGGCCGAACGTCAGCTCGCTCCCGGGTCCGATCGCGCTCAGCAACGTAACCTGCCTCTCGTAGAACGGGATCGACGGGGCGTAGTCCCCCCGCTGGACGAGGAGGTCTCCAGGGCGACGGTTTGCGCCGATGGCCTCGACGATCGGCCACGTCCCCTGCCACCTCGCGTACACCGGAAGGGCTCCGAGCGCCCCGCCGAGAAAGAGCAGCCAGGATGCCACGAGGACGCGGAGCCCCTCGGCGGGTTTGATGGAGGAGACGGAACCGACCATCAGGAAGCCCGCGAGGAGGCAGGCGGAGAGGGCGAGCGCCGGAGCCTGGATTCCGGGAATCGCGACGAGCCCGGAGGCGCCGGCGAGGGCCGCGGCGGCCGAAAGGAGTCCGAGGAATCCCGTCAGGGTCCAGCGCTCCCAGGGCCGCAGCTCGAGGCCGTGCCGATCTCGCGAGACCGTCAGCGCGAGCAGAAGGGCGAGGCTGGGAAAGACGGGGTGGACGTAGGGAATGAGCTTGGACTTCGAGACCGAGAAGAAGACGACGACGAGGAGGATCCAGATCCAGAGGAACGCCTCCAGGGGCCGCGCGGCCCACGCCGCCCGGCTCCTGCCGGGCCAGGCGGCGCGCAGCCGTGGCAGGAGAGGCGTCCACGGGAGGAACCCGCCGGCGATCACGGCCACGAAGTACCAGGGAGGCCCAGGCCGCCTGTGACCGGGCGCAAGGAAACGCTCGAAGTGCTCGTGGACGAAGTAGAAGCTCAGAAACTGCGGCTCCCGCATCGCCGCTGCGACATGCCACGGCACCGCGAGGACCAGAAAGGCCGCGACGGGAAGAGGGGCGAGGAGACGGCGGAACGGCCCCCACCGGCCGGTGACCAGCGACCAGAGGACGACGGCCCCTCCGGGAAGGATCACGCCGACGAGCCCCTTGAGGAGGACGGCCGCGGCCGCTGCCACTGCGAACGCGATCGCGGGGGCCCGGGTGCGTAAGCGAGAGTCCGCGTCCGCCTCGACGAGCGAGACGAACGCGAGAACGGCCCCGGTCTGCGCCGCCGTCAGGAGAGGGTCGATCAGGACGATTCGCGCGAGGCCGAACCCGAGGAGGGAGCCGCCGAAGAAGGTGGCCGCGAGCGCCCCGGCCCTCTCGCCCGCCCGTCGCCTCGCGAAGAGGAAGAGCGCGAGCATCGTCCCCACCGTAGCGAGCTTGCCCGGCAGGCGCGCCGCTTCTTCCGTCTCGCCGAAGAGACGGAACGATCCGGCCACGAGCCAGTACGAAAGCGGAGGCTTCTCGAGGTAGACAACTCCGTTCTGGTGCGGGATGACGTAGTCGCCGGACGCGAGCATCTCCCGCGGGATCTCCGCGTACCGCCCCTCGTCGGGGTCGATGAGCGGGACCCGGAACGGCTCGACGAGAACGAGCAGGCCGAACAGGATCGCCAGCAGGGTCTCGGGAAGGGGTCGCGAGAACTTCCTCGTCACGCGGCAAGGCTGCACCGCCATGCCGAACGGATTCCGAACGGGAAGTGGCGGTCAGGCGCCGCTTCGCCAGGCCGGGAGGGGCAGCTCGAAAACGGCCTTCGCTTCACCGCCCTCGGCGGCGACGACGTCGCCTCCGTGGAAGCGCGCGACGTGGCGCGCCAGTGCGATGCCGGGCGTCTCGACCGCGACGATCACCCGCTCTCCGTCGAGGGAGAGCACCACCTTCGGCGTGAGGCCCGCCGGC
>DIAY01000131.1 GCA_002414905.1 Holophagales bacterium UBA5066
CTCAGCCCGCGAAGGGGGTGTGAACGCCGCATTCCGGAACGGCCCGATCGGCGTCACGGCCGGCTTCCGGCGCGGGACGACCGGCGGCGATCTCCCGAACGAGTTTTTCGAGGGGACCGACCTCTCGGCGGGCCTCGACTTCCAGATCGCCCCGGACGCGAAAGCCGGGATCACTGTGAAGAGGGAGTCGTCGCGAACCGGGATCCCCTTCTCGGGCGCGACAGCCACGCCGCTGCGCGCGACGACCGCCGACACGACTCTCGTCTCCGTGCCGGTTTCCGTCGCCCTCGGGGCGAGGACGACCCTCGAGGCCGCGGGAACATTCGCGAACGACAGACCGACCTTCAGCGACCCCGATGATCCGTGGGGTTTCACCTTCTCGGAGACGAAGGCCCGGCGCGCCGGCGGCCGCGTCGTCCTCTCGCATACGTCGGGCGCGAACCGGATCTCCGTCGGCACCGACTACGAGCGGACCAGCGTCGACAACGAAGACTCGTACGGGGTCCAGCTCGACGGCCTCACGACGAGCACCTGGTCCGTCTTCGCCGAGGACCGCCTCTCCCTCGCGGACGAACGGCTCGCCATCACCGCGGGCGTCCGGCGGGACGAGAACAGTGCCTTCGGCGCTACTACGAATCCCCGCGTCGCGCTCTCGTGGCGTGTCGCGCCGGCCGTGAAGCTGCGCGCAGCGGCGGGATCGGCCTTCCGTGCCCCCTCGACCGGCGAGCTCTACTACCCCTTCTCGGGGAACGCCGCCCTTCGGCCGGAGGAGTCCGTCTCGTACGAAGCGGGCGCCGAGTGGGCCCCCGGCCGAGGCCTCGTCTTCGAGGCTTCGTTCTTCCGGACGAACGTGAAGGACCTCATCAGCTACGACTTCGCGACCTCCACGAACGAGAACGTCGGCCGGGCGCGGATGACGGGGGCCGAAGCGACTCTGCGCGGGACCATTTCGACCGCGACGTGGGCGAGTGCGTCGTACACCTGGCTCGACACAGAGGACCGCGACACCGGCCTCCCGCTCCTTCGGCGCCCGGAGAGCCGCGCTTCCGTGACCTTCGGCGGGGACCTCGGGCGCGGTGCGACCGCCGAGCTGACAGGCCTCTACGTGGGCGAACGCGCCGATGTCGACGTGGTGACCTACGCGCGCGTGACGAGCCCGGCGTACTTCCGTGTCGACCTGGCAGCGACGGGTCCGCGGCTCTTCGACCACCTCGCGCCGTTCGTGCGGGTCACGAACCTCCTCGACCGCGACTACGCCGAGGTCGCGGGCTACCCCTCCCCCGGAATCCGTTTCGTCGCTGGCGTCGACGTCGCCTTCTGATCCTGGTCGCCTGAAAGAGAGAGGGCCGGGAGCCGTGAGGCTCCCGGCCCTCGAGGGGCTGGAGGGTTCGGAGGAGACTACGAGAGGCGGCGCCCCAGAAGGAGTGCGCCACCCAGGGCGACGAGGCCGGCGAGAAGCCCGAGCCCGAAACCGTCGAGCGTCGGGACGACGGTGACGCCGCCCGCGCCCAGCGTGACGATCGACGTCGTCGGGTCGCCGACGGCACCGGTCTCGGGGTCGTCGCTCGGTACCGAAGTCTCGTTCGTGCCGTTGCCGTCGGCGTCGTAGGAGACGGTGGCCTGGTTCGAGATCGAGGCCCCGACAGTCAGTCCGGCCCCGACCTGCGCGAGGATCGTGACCGTCACGCTGCCTGCGGCGGGGATCGTCCCGTTCCAGGTCACAGTGTTCGTCCCGATGGTGGCGACCGCGGTCCCGGACGTGGCCGAGGCGGAAACGAGGGTGAGCGAGGAGGGGAGGACGTCGACGAGCTCATTGCCGGGGTTGTCGGCCTGCGCGGACGTGCCGTTGTTCGTCAGGACGATCGTGTAGGTCAGCGGGCCTCCGGGGGCGACGGGACTCGAGGCGCTCTTCGTCGCGTAGACCGCGGGCGGGGTCTGGACGGTCGTCGTCGCCGTGGCCGACTCGTCGCCGGGCGTCGCCTCGGTGGAAGTCTGCGTTACGGAGGCCGTGTTCGAGAGGACCGTCAGGGGCGCGACGGCCGCACCGACGGTGACGTTCAGCGTGAAGACGGCGCCGGACGGGGCGGTGAGCGTGGCGGCGGTGCAGGTGACGGTGCCGGCGGCGCCGACCGCGGGGGTCGAGCAGCTCCAGCCGGCGGCGGAAGTCAGCGAGGCGAAAGTGGTTCCGGCCGGAAGGACGTCGGTCAGGGTGAGGCCGGTAGCGGCGGCAGGCCCGCCGTTCGTCACGGTGATCGTGTAGGCGAGGCCGGCGCCGGCGAAGACCGGGTCGGGCGCGTCGGTCATCGTCGTCGTGATGCCAGCCGAGGCGAACGCCGCAACCTGGAAGAAGCCGACGAGCGGGTCGTGGTCCGAGAGGCGCGTCGCGTCGGTCGGGCCGTAGAGGCTTCGGGCATTCTCGGGGAAATCGGCGTTGATGCGCGGGTGCTCGAGACGACGAGCGACCGTGCCGGAGACGAGCGGCGCGTTGACGAGGACGTGGTCGAGCGACTGGCGCGAGCCGTCGAAGACGAACGAGTAGCGCTCCGCGGCGGGGGCAGTCGTGGCGAGGTTGATGAAGTCGGGGTCGACGAGGTTCGTCCCGTCGCCCGGGACCGTCGTCACGTTATCGTTGAAGACGAGGCCGGCGATTGTCGACATCGAATCGCCATAGCCGTCGTTCAGGTCGAAGGCGTTGAAGTCGCCGACGAGGATGATCCGCTCGGCCGGGTCTGCAGCCTGGCGCGCCTGCACGAGGATGGCGAGGTCGACGGCCTGCGCGAGACGCTTGGCGCGGACGCGGTCGCCAACGGTCGTCCAGCCATTCGAGCCGGCGGCGTTGTCGTCGACGCCGCTCATCGAGCGGAGGTGATTCACGATGACCGTGACAGGGTACGAAGCACCGTTTGCGTGGTGGACGATGGCCATGAGCCGGAGCGGCGGGCGGTCGTTGAGAGTCTCGGTCGAGCTGTCGGCGTTCACGAAGAGCGTCCCGTCGAGCTCCTGCGTGACGCTGAGGACCTCGACGCGCGGCGTGGCGCCGGCGACGATGGCCGTCTTGACGAGGAAGCCCACGTCGATGCCGCCGACGTCGTTCCCCTCCACGAGATAGGACGCGTAGAGCGGGTCGGGCTGGCCCGCGGCGATCGCGTCGGTGCTGATCTGAGCCGCGATCGCCTGGAGGGTCGTCAGGTTCTCGACCTCGGCGACGCCGAGGACGTCGGGGGTCTTCAGGTAGTTACGGATTCCGAGCGAGGCCTTGCGGAGGCGGTTCGCGAAGGCCGTCGGCGTGAGGACGGGGTCGCTCGTGGCCGGGTCGTTCACCGTGTCGAAGAAGCGCTCGAGGTTGTACGACGCCACGGTGAACTCAGTCGCGAGCGGCGTCGCGACGGCCGTGGCGACGATGCCGGGCGTGACGGTCGGAGGCGTCGCGGTGTCGGGAAGGATCGTGTAGCGGTCGAAAGCGAAGTCGAGCGGTCCGACGACCCCTGTGAGGATTGCACCGCCCGAGAGGTTCAGCTGCGCCGCTCCTACCTGGCCGTCGCTGTCGAGGCGGAGGAGCTCGGGGTTCGAGTCCCAGCGGGGGATGGTCGCAAGCGGAAGCACGTCGGGCCACTGGATACCGGCTTCACGGAGCGGAAGGGGGACGCCGGTAACGACGCCGTGGACGACGCCGTTGGAGGAGCCCGTAGCATTCGGTTCGTTCGTCGACCCGGTCGTCGGGGCCGTCACGGTAAAGGAGGCGACGCTGACGCGCATCCCTTCCAGCCTTTCGAGCTGGTTCCAGGTTCCCGTCGGGTCGGGGAGGATGGTGGTGAGGACGATCGGGACCGGGAGCGGGTTGCCCGAGGAGTTGACGACGACGGTCGGCGTCCCGAGCTCGGTGAGCGAGCCGCGGCCCGGTGCGTATTCGAGGACCGTCGCGGTGACCTCGACGAAGTCGCCGACGGCGACGGTCGGCACCGCACCGGTGTAGACGTAGATCCCCTCCGACGTGTTCGGATCGGCGTCGACGGTGGCGTCGGGCTCCTGGAGGAAGAAACCGTTGTTGTACTTGAGGCCGGTGACGACGCCGCGGGTCGTGACGACGTTACCGACGAGCGGCGAGGCGGCGCCCGAGCCCTGGATGTCGTGGATCGGAGTGAAGTCGTCGTTCGTGATCGTGCCGAGGCCTTGGCCGTCGGTAATGATCGCGTTCGTTGCGTTCGTGACGTTCACGAAGAAAGTCTCGTTCGACTCGACCGTGGTGTCGCCGTTTACGAGGATGACGAATGCGTACGTGGAGCTCCCGGCAGGGATCGTCTGGCCGGTGAGGGCCTTGGCGGTGTAGTCGCCGGGCGCGATGGCGGTCCCGTCGGCGGTGGCGATGTCGAACGTGACCCCGCCGGCTCCGGCTGGGGCGGAAAGGCTGACGATGAACGTATAGGTCGTCGTACCGGCGTTTCCTTCGAGATGCGACACGTCGTTGATCGTCAGGTTCGGGGCCGCGTCGTCGTTGACGATCGTCCCCTGGCCCTGGCCGTCGGTGACGTTCGCACCGGTGACGTTCGTGACGTTCACGAAGAACGTCTCGTTCGTCTCTGGGACCGTGTCGCCGTTCACGAGGACGTCGAACGTGTAGGTGGAGCTGCCGGCGGGAATCGTCTGGCCTGTGAGGGACTTCTGCGTGTAGTCAGACGGCTGGGTCGCCGTGCCGTCGGCGGTCGCGATGTCGAACGTCACACCGCCGGCCCCGGCCGGAGCCGAGAGACTCACGGTAAAGGTGAACGTCGTCGTCCCCGCGTTGCCTTCGTTCGCCGAGACGTCGGTGAGCGTGAGGTTGGGGAGGCCAGCGGCGCCCTGCGGGGTCACTGAGAGATCGTCGATGGCGAGGCCGTGGTCGTTGCCGGTGTCGTTGATGTCCTTCCAGCGAAGCCACACCTCGGCGCCCGGGGCCACCGTCACGGTGAGCGTGTTGCTCTTTGCCGTCTTATTCGCCGACAGGTTCCCATCGAGGGCCGCGCCGGATCCGGTATTCGTGAAGGTCGGACTGGAGAAGTCCAGCGCGGCGAAGGCGGTCCATCCCGTGGTGGGAGTATCGGCGTCCGTGATGGTGCCCGCGGCGGCCGTCTGATACTCGAAGGGCAGGGTCTGAGCGACGGGAGTCGCGGCGCCGCCGTCGCGCCACTGCTCGCCGGTGTAGCTGATATCGAGCGAGCTGATGGTGGAGCCCGTGTCGTTCACGAAGCGAACTGCCCAGTAAAAGGTGCCAGTGCCTCCGGACCCGACGCCTCCGAGCGCCCGATCCGTGGCGGCGGCAGAGCCGAAGCTGTAGAGCGCTCCGGTGTTACTCGACCCGGTCCCCGAGTTGTAGGTGGTTCGCGTCGAGTACCAGCCGGGAATCGTCGTGTTGTCGGCCCAGGGGATGGCTGTACCCGTGTTGGCGAGTCCGTCGAAGTTCTGCGTGGAGGCGGTCCCGAGCGTCGTCAGACTCACCTGCGCCGCCGCCGGGAATGAAGACGCGAGGAGGAATGTGAGACCGGACGCGATCGCGAGTGCAAATCTCCGGGCGGGTCTGTTCATCTGGATCTCCCTTGGGAGTGAACTGCGCGGGACGCGCGTGAGACGGTGTGCAACAAGAGGTCTGGGATCTTATCCACGCGAGGCTCGGAATGTCCGGTAATCTTTCGTGGAGCCAGAGGAGGCCTCCTTTATGAAGTGGACCCGCGGCGGATCGAGAGAGAACCTGGAAGACCGGCGGGGCGAGGGCGGGGGCTCTGGCGGCGGTCGACCCGGCATGAAGCTCGGCATCGGGGGCTTCATCCTTCTCGCAGTGTTGAGCCTCGTTTTCAAAAAGGACTTCTTTGCCCTCGTCGGGGGCGGAGGGGCGCTGGCGCCGAGTGCCGACGTCTCGGCCGGCTCGGGTGTCCCGGGAGGCGGTGCCGTCACCGACCCCCAGGAAGAGGAGCTGGCCGACTTCGTGGTTTTCGTTCTCAACGACGCGCAGGCGACGTGGGCGAAGCTCCTCCCGGCCGCAGGGGGGCGCTACTCGGACGCCAAACTCGTCCTCTTCCGCGACGGCGTCGACTCGGCCTGCGGCTACGCAGGGTCGTCGACCGGGCCGTTCTACTGCCCCGGCGACCAGAAGGTTTACGTCGATCTCGGCTTTTACCAGGAGCTGAAGGACCGGTTCGGTGCACCGGGCGACTTCGCGCAGGCGTACGTCATCACGCACGAGATCGGGCACCACGTCCAGCATCTTCTCGGCATCGACCGGGCCGTGCGCGAGCGGCAGGCCGCCGACCCGCGGAACGAGAACGCCTACTCGGTTGCCCTCGAGCTCCAGGCAGACTGCTTCGCCGGGGTCTGGGGCCACGAGACCGGCAAACGAGGGATTCTCGAGAGAGGCGACGTCGAGGAGGGCTTGGACGCCGCCGCTGCCATCGGCGACGACCGGATGCAGAGGGCCGCCGGACGCCGGGTTTCGCCCGATGCGTTCACGCACGGCTCCTCGGAGCAGCGGGTGGCGTGGTTCAAGAAGGGGCTCGAGACGGGCGACATCAAAGCCTGCGACACCTTCCGCGCGATGAGGTAGGACGCGGGACTTCGGGATCCGCCACGCCCTCGCCTGCGGAGGCCGGGAGGTTGCGCCTCCGGTTCAGCGCCCCGACGGCGGAAGCGGTGGCCGGACCTGCGGCAGAGGTGGCCCGGCCTTCGCCGTCGTGGCGACCGTCGTCCGTCGTTCCTTCCAGAGGCCGAAGATCATCGTCAGGATGGCCAGGATGATCTCGTCGAGAAACGGGACGAAGTCGGGAATGAAGACGTCGATCACGAACACGGTCGCCAGGAGCGCGAAGAGCCCCGGGAAGCGGAGGTTCATCCCGCCCAGCAGCTTCTGGATGATCCCCCGCTTTCGGAGCGTTTCAGGGTCGCGCGGTGTCGTTGCCATGGGCGGAATCATAGGGAAAACCGGGCTGCCTTGACCGGGAATACCCGGGATGCTAATTTCCCCGGTCCGCGGAGGCCCCCGTGCCTTCCTGGTCTTTCAAAGCGTGGGGCTGTAGCTCAGTTGGGAGAGCGCTTGAATGGCATTCAAGAGGTCGACAGTTCGATCCTGTTCAGCTCCACCATTTCTTTTCTCGTGAGGGTTTCGCCGGGCAACAGTCCCGGCGTTTCTGTTTTCGGGCCGGCCCCGGTCAGTTCCACTTCTTCAGCTGCGGCCAGAGCTCGCCCAGCGGCGTCTTGAGACCGCGGCAGACCCAGATCGGCCCGTTCTCCTCGGCCATCCCCCACGGGTGCCGGTGGCTTCCGGCCTCTTCGACGGCCGCGCAGACCCGCTCGAGGCTCTCCCGGTCGTCCTGAAGGACGACGAGGACGTCGCCGGTGAAGCCGCGCGGACCCCAGAAGAAGTGGTTCTGGTGGGCCGAGATCGCGGGAGGCAGGCCGTATGCGGGACCGAACAGGTTGATCGCCCCCGCCTCGCCGTAGTTGTTGGCGAAGATCGCGGCGCGCGCACGTTCCTCGGGTGTCAGGGCGTTCCAGACCTTCGCGACGTCCGCCACCAGCTCCGGCCAGCCGAACTGGTCACCGAACATCTGCGGAAGCGGCCCGCGGTGCGCGACCTCGGACTTCGGCGGCTCGAACCCGATCCGTTTCGCGTACGCGAGGAACACGGGAGGATCGAGGATCGGCAGGACGAGCGGCGTGAGGGGAACGGTGAGGAGGATCGCCCAGGCGGCGACGGCCGCCCGGGGCCAGACCCTCCCGGCGAGACTGCGGCGGCGCTCGAGAAGCTCGTCGAGGCCGACCGCCCCCGCCGCCAGAAGCATCGGGAAGGCCGGCGTCAGGTAGTAGGACTTCGCCTTCATCGCGAACATGAGGACGAAGAAGACGGCGAAGGCGCTCCCGAGAGCGCGGTAGCGGCGGTTGCGGGCGAAGAGGAGCCACGCGAGGCCACCGAGCCACAAGGGAAGGAGGTGCGGCCCCTGCTGGAGAACCTGCGCCAGGACGAACTCTCCGGGGCCGAGGACGACGTTCTTTCCCGTGCGTGCGACGTTGCGGAGATCCTCGAGCGTCGGGAAGTCGTGGGTCGCCTGCCAGAGGAGGTTCGGGAGGAAGACGAAGAGCGCGACCCCCGCTCCGGCCCACGGCCACGGCGTCGCAAGCGCGCGACACATCGGCGAGAGGAGAAGCCCGGCGAAGAGGGCGAGGCCGAAGAAGGCCGTCGAGTGCTTGTTGAGGAGACCGAGCCCCGCGAGGAGACCCAGGACGAGCCAGAGACGCGGGGAGGCGCCGTCGGCGAGCCGCACGAGAACGAGGGCACACCCCGTCCAGAAGAGAGGTTCGAAGACGTTCATCGAGAAGAGGCCCGCGATGGCGAGGAAGATCGGCGTGGCCAGGGCTGCGACCGCCGCGAGCCCCTGGGCGTACCGGCTCCCGCCGAGACGCCAGGCGAGAAGGCCCGTGAGGAGGACGACCGCCGCGCCAGCCAGCCCGGCGATCCCGCGCAGGAGAGGGAGCGACCCGCCGAGAAGAAGTGCGACCTTCGCGTAGAGGCCGACGCCGGGTGCCGCGTCCACGTATCCCCAGGCGAGGTTCCGTCCGCAGTCGAGGAAGTAGAGCTCGTCGCGGAAGTATCCGTAGCGGTTCGCGAGGGCGAGGTGGACGGCGAGCTTCAAGCCGGCGACGGGGACGAGGAGGCTCCAGGCGGGGCCTGGCTGTTGACGCTCCCCGGAAACGTTCACATCCGGGTGATACGTTGCGAGGCGGGACAGGTTCTCCGGCGGGGGAGCGCGCTCAGTGCGCCGTCGCCCGATAGGCTGCGGCCATCTCCGTCGTCTCGCCCCGCAGCGCCTCCACGAGCGAGGCGGGCGCGAGCGCGATCGCCTCCTTCCCGAACGAGAGGACGAAACGCCGCGCCTCGAAAAGCGACCCGGCCGGCAGCTCGAGCTCCAGCTCGCCGTCGGCCAGAGGGGTGAGCTTCTGCTTCGGGTGCCAGCGGACCTCCGCCACCCAGGCGGCCATCGCCTTCGTGAAGCGGACGCGGAACCGGAACGGCTCGCTCCCGGAGAAGATCCCGATCGTCTCGCCGAAGTGGCGCTTCAGGTCGAAGTCGCGGGGAATGGAGAAGAGGTCCGTCCCGATCTCGGCATCACGGATCCGCGCGACGTAGAACGTCTTGACGGTCCGCGGATCGTCCTCGCGGTCCTGCGCCGCGACGAGCCAGTCGCCCGCGGCCAGGACGAGGCCGTAGGGCGCGAGGTCCCGCACGCTCGTCTCGCCCCCCGGCTTCTGATAGCGGACCTTCAGGACCGTCCGCTCGCGGATCGCGGTCGCGACCGCCGTCCAGATGGCGGGATCGACGAGGCGGATCGGCTGTGGGTGGATGTAGAGCCGCTCGACGAACGCGCCGGGGCTGACGCGGATCTCCGCGGGCATCATGTCGGAGAGGCGCTGGAACGCCTCGCGGAGCCCTTCGGCGACCGGGGTCCCTTCGTACTGCTGGAGCACCTTGCTCGCGACGCCGATGGCGAAGAGGCCCGGGCCCTCCACCGGGATCCACGGCAGGTGCCAGGCCGGGTCGGAGTATCGGAAGGACCCGCGCTTGCGGTCGAAGACGATCGGCGCATCCATCTCGTCGCGCATGAAGGCGACGAAGCGCTGGACGGTCTTCGTCGACGTCTTCCAGCGCGCCGCGAGGCTGGTCGCGTTGGCGGGGCGCCGGCGCCGCAGCAGGTCGTCGAACTCGAGGATCCGCCGGAAGAGCGGCCTGTCCTTCACCGCCATGCCGGGATCCTACGCCCCACGGACACGGCCTGTCCGTGCATCCGGGCGAAGCACCCGGGGGTCCGGGGCGCGGTGCTACGCCTCCGCCGACCCGCGTCCGGCGTAGTTCGCCTCGACCCAGCGCCGGTACTCGCCGCTCGCCACGTCCTCGACCCAGGGGAGGTTGTCGAGGTACCACCTCACGGTTTTCCGGATGCCGGTCTCGAACGTTTCCGCGGGCTTCCACCCAAGCTCGCGAAGGATCTTCCCCGCGTCGATGGCGTACCGGCGGTCGTGTCCCGGCCGGTCCTTCACGTAGGTGATCAGGCGGGTGTGTGGGCCGGCCCCGTCGGGGCGCATCTCGTCGAGCAGGCCGCAGAGCGTATGGACGATGGTCAGGTTCGGCATCTCGTTCCAGCCGCCGACGTTGTAGGTCTCGCCGGGTCGCCCCTTCTCGAGGACGGCGCGGATCGCCGAGCAGTGGTCGGCGACGTAGAGCCAGTCACGGACGTTCAGGCCGTCTCCGTAGACCGGCAGCGGCTTGCCGCGGACTGCGTTCAGGATCATCAGCGGGATGAGCTTCTCGGGGAACTGGCAGGGGCCGTAGTTGTTCGAGCAGTTCGTCGTCAGGGTCGGCAGGCCGTAGGTGTGGTGGTAGGCCCGCACGAGGTGGTCGGACGCGGCCTTGCTTGCCGAGTAGGGACTGTTCGGGGAGAAGGCCGTCGTCTCGGTGAACGGAGGGTCCGACGGGCCGAGTGAGCCGTAGACCTCGTCGGTCGAGACGTGCAGAAAGCGGAAAGCCGACCTCTCCGGCTCGGGGAGGGCGTTCCACCAGCCCCGTACCGTGTCGATGAGGTGGAACGTGCCGACGACGTTCGTCTGGATGAAGTCCTCGGGCCCGTGGATCGAGCGGTCCACGTGGGACTCCGCCGCGAAGTTCACGATTGCGCGGGGCCGGTGCCGCGAGAGGAGCTCGCCGACGAGGGCCCGGTCACCGATGTCGCCGTGGACGAAGACGTGACGGCCGTCCCGCTCCAGCCCCGCGAGGCTGCGGGGATTGCCCGCGTAGGTCAGCTTGTCGAGGTTCACGACCGGCTCGCCGGAGAGCGCCAGCCAGTCGAGCACGAAGTTCACGCCGATGAATCCGGCCCCGCCCGTGACGAGAATCAAGGTGTCCTCCCGGCCGCGACCTTCAGGCCGCGTCGTCGAAGCCGTTCGGGTTCTGCTGCTGCCAGCGCCAGCTGTCGGCGCACATCTCGTCCAGGCCGCGCGCCGCCTTCCAGCCCAGCTCCCGTCCGGCCTTCGACGGGTCGGCCCAGCACTGTGCGACGTCGCCCGGACGCCGGGGGGCGATCCTGAAGGGAATGGCGAGCCCGGAGGCCTTCTCGAACGCGCGCACGAGCTCCTTGACGCTGGTTCCCCGGCCCGTGCCGAGGTTCCAGATCCGGACCCCCGGCCCTTCCTCGAGCTTCTCGACGGCCTTGACGTGCCCCGCCGCCAGGTCGACGACGTGAATGTAGTCCCGCACTCCGGTGCCGTCGGGAGTCGGGTAGTCGTCCCCGAAGACATTCAGGACGTCGCGCCGGCCGACGGCGACCTGCGAAACGTACGGCATGAGGTTGTTCGGGATGCCGCGCGGGTCCTCACCGAGGCGGCCGCTCTCGTGCGCCCCCACCGGGTTGAAATAGCGAAGCAGGGCGATCCGCCATTCGGGCTCCGCCTTCGCCAGGTCGGCGAGGACCTGCTCCACCACGAACTTGCTTCGCCCGTAGGGGTTCGTGGGTGCTCCCACGGGAAAGTCTTCGCGGATCGGGACGGACGCGGGATCTCCGTAGACGGTGGCCGAGGAGCTGAAGGCGATCGTCGTCACGCCGGCCGCAGCCATCGCCCCGAGGAGGGTCACCGTCCCGCAGACGTTGTTGTCCCAGTAGTGGAGGGGCCTTTCGACCGACTCTCCCACCGCCTTCAGCCCGGCGAAGTGGATGACCGCGTCGATCTCGTGCACGTGGAACAGCTCGTCGAGTGCGGCGCGGTCCCGCACGTCGCCCTCGACGAACGGGACGCTGCGTCCCGTCAGCTCCGCCACCCTCTTCAGGGACTCCCTGCGGGAATTGCAGAGGTTGTCCAGGACGACGACCGCGTGGCCGGCCCGCAGGAGCTCGACGCAGGTGTGGGAACCGATGTACCCGGCGCCGCCGGTGACGAGAATCCTGCTCATGTCCCCTCCGCGGCGCCTCGCCGACCCCGGCGACGATACCAGCCCCGGAATACGGGGTCAGTTCCGTTTTCCGTGAGACGACCAGAGGCCGAACCTGGAACCGGGGCGCCGCGCCGGACTCGTCGCGACGACCCGGAAACCCAGGCTCGAGGATCCACTACTTCGCGGCGGCGAGCGCCTTGCCGTAGTCCGGGTGGTTGGTCATCTCGGGGACGATCTCGGCGTACTTTACGAGACCGTCCTTGCCGACGACGAAGATCGCGCGGGCCAGGAGCCGGAGCTCCTTGACGAGGACTCCGTAAGCATTCCCGAACGACGCGTCACGGTGGTCGCTCAACGTGAGCGCCTTCTCGATGCCGGCCACGGAGCAGAAGCGCTTGTTGGCGAACGGCAGATCCATCGAGACGTTCAGGACGACGACGTCGTCGCCCAGGCTCGCGGCCGAGGCGTTGAACTTCCGGAGCTGCGCGTCGCAGACCGGAGTGTCGAGCGAGGGCGTGATGCTGAAGACGACGGTCTTCCCGGCGAAGTCCTTCAGCGTCTTAGCGCCGAGACCGTTGTCCAGGACGGTGAAGTCGGGGGCCTTGTCGCCGGCCTTGATCTCGGGGCCGACGAGGGTGAGGGGGCCGCCGTGGAACGTGATGACTCCGGTTCTCTCCATGGTCGTGTCTCCTTCTTCGCAGGGTCTTCAGCCCGTGCCAAGCTTCGTGATTTCTTTCCTGAGGAGCATCGCACCCCCCTTCAGAAGGTCTTCCCGGGAGAGCCCTCCCTTCCCGAGGCGGGCGAGGGCTGTGCACTGCGACAGTGAATAGTAGCCCGGCCGCCCTCGTGGCTCTCGGCCCTGAGGACGACTCCGAAGCCGGGGCGGAAGGAAGGCCCCTTCGCGTCGAGGGCGACCATCGTCGAGAGCTTTCCGGGTGCGCAGCGAGGCGGGTGCGGCTTTCTCAGCTTTCAGGCAGCCTGACTTGCAGCGCCCTTTTTGGGGCCTTTCCGAGGGCCGGCTCCTTCGTCTTGCCCGTGACTTCGAGGTAGAGGGTGGCGACGGCTCGAGGCCCCGCGGCGAGCGCCTCGAGGAACCTGGCAGTTCCGGCCCGCCGGAGGATCGTTTCGGTCATCTTCACGCCGACGACGGAGGAGTGGCGGCTCCAGAACTCGCCCCTCAGGGTCACGGCGGCGAGGGCCTCCCGCCGGGTATCGATCTTCGTCTTCGGATCGAGGAGGATCTCGGCGGCAGCGTTCCAGCGGTCGAAGCTCCTCCCGATCGGCTCCTCGAACATCGTTCCCAGGGGGAAGAACTCGTCGGGGAAAAGAAACATGGTCGCGGGGCCTGCTTCGACGGTGCGGGCCAGGAGAGTGTCGAAATCGGCGTCCTTCTCCGCCGGCCAGGCCGGCGGGACTTGGAAGGGGGCGAACAGTTGCTTCCACGACTCGGCGGCTGCCGTGCGCAGGAGCGAAAGGACGACCTCGCGGGGGACGACATCAGCGACCCCCTCGGGGGCGAGACGCGGAAGGTCGGCGAAGAGCCACGTCGTCTCGTCGTCCCTCTCGGCCACGACGTCGTCGAAGCCGGTCAGACCGAAAAGCGGGACGACCCGGAGGCGGGCCGTGACGGGCGTCGAGGACGGAAGGAGTGCGGCGATGCGGCGCGCCTCGATCATCGCTGCGGGCGTTCCGTCGATCTCGAGGGCGTCGAGGATCTTCGTAAAGGTCGCGGCACGGCTGGAATAGCCGCTCAGGAGGGGGTCGGGCGTCCCCGCTGCCACGGAGACGAGCCTGCCCAGGACGTCGTCGGGGTTGCGGCCGCCTCGGGAAAGCGCCTGCTGGAAGGCGCGGGAGACCCGGAGGCGCTTCAGTGCCTCCGGGGCGTCTGGACGCCCGCCGAGGAGCGTGAGGATGTCTCTGGCGGGCCCGACGTCGACGGACATCGTTACATCGTGAACGGGCGGGCGGGAGACGTCGACGGGCGGACCGGCCCGCGGCGTTACGACAGGGGCGGCCGCCAGAAGGAGGATGAGCGCCGTGTCAAGCAAGGATGGCCTCGCACGCCGACTCGACGTCGGCGAAGCTCGAAAGAACGATGTCGGCGCCGGCGGCACGAAGCTCTTCGGCGCTCGTCCGGCCCGTCGCCACCGCCACGACGCGGGCGCCGATCGCCCGGCCGCACTCGACGTCGGCAGGCGCGTCGCCGACGACGACGGTCTGGGCGGAGGAGAACGTCCGGCCCGTCCGCTCGAGGGCGCGGGCGAGGGCGATCGGGCCGAGGTCGACGCGCCTCGGCGCTTCGTCTCCGAAGACGCCGAACCGGAAGTAGTCCCAGAGGCCGGTCGTCGTCAGCTTGATGCGGGCTCCGCGCTTCACGTTGCCCGTCAGGAGGGCGGGGACGACCGAGGGGAAGGCCGACACGCGGGCGACGAGGTCGGCGACTCCGGGCTTGAGCGCCGGGGGCTCTGCGTAGAGCGCCTCCTCGAGGAGATCGAGGTAGAGAGAAAGGGCGGCCGGGCGGCGTTCGGAGATGACGTCTTCGGGAATGCCCGCCTTCTGCATCAGCTCGAAGACGATGATGGGGTCGAGCTTCCCCTCGAAACGGTAGGAGGCCAGATCGCCTTCGGTTCCGAAGGTCCGGCGCAGCGCTTCCGAGAAAGACTCCAGACCCCTGCGCCCCGACGAGAGGAGCGTTCCGTCGACGTCGAAAAGGATGAGGCGGGGGCTGTTCACCCGGCCTCCCCGGCCCGGTCGAGGCGGCGTGCCACCGCCCCGGCAAACGGGATGAAGACGGAACGCCAGTAGCTCCAGTCGTGCCCGCCAGGCTCGAGCACGAGCTCGCTTTGGCCGCCGAGCGCGATGACGAGCTTGTGGAAGTACGAGCCGACGTCGGAAAGGAGGTACTTGTCCTCGGTTCCGCATCGCAGGAGGAGCTCGGGAGCCCGCCCGGCGAGCCCGGGGTTGTCGAGGAGGATGGACGCGAGGTCATTCCGCCTCCAGGGGCCCGTAGCGGTGCTCTCGCCGAAGACGCGCTTGAAGGCCGGGCGGACGAGGAACGGGAGAAGCTCGGAAGAATGGCGGGAGAGCTGCTGGACGGCCGCGGAGAGGCCGGCGGCCACAGCGAAGAGCTCCGGTGAGCGGAGCCCCCAGCGGACGGCGCCGTAACCCCCCATCGAGATCCCGGCGACGGCGCGGGCCGAGCGGCGCGGGAGCGTCCGAAAGGTGCCGTCGATGAACGGGACGAGGGTCGAGGCGAGAAACGCGCCGTACATCACGGTCCCGTCGTCCGAGTCGGTGAACCAGGTGCCGACCCCACGCGGCGAGACGACGAGCATCTCGGGCAGGCGGCCCTCCGCCATGGCGGAATCGAGCTGAGAGGCGAGGCCATGGCGGGCAAGCGTCTCCTCGTTTCCGAACCCGTCGTGGAGGAAGTAGACGACGGGATAGCGGCGCAGGGGTGCCTCGGCGTAGGAGGGGGGGACCTGGACGACGATCCGGACCGGCGCGGAGAGGTGAGCCGACGGAACGAGCCTCGTTTCGAGGCGCGGCTCGGCCATGGCCCCGGCGGAGACGAAGAGGAGCGCGGCGAGGAGCGACGTGGCCTTCAGATGTGCCTCCGGCCGGGATTGTAGGTGTCGGCCCGCCACGTTCCGACGTGCTAGCCTCCTTCGGATTCGCGCCCGGCATCCGCGGAAGCACGCCCGGCGAAGAGAAGCCGGGCGCTGTGGAGGGTCCCGGCGCAGGAGGCCTGAGAGGGATGAGTGTGCCAGCGAATCCGAAGGTGCTTGCCGGGAAGACCGTCGTCGTGACCGGGGCCGGTAGCGGGATCGGCAGGGCCATCGCGCTCGTCGCCGCCCGGGCCGGCGCCACGGTCGTCATCGCTTCGCGGACCCGGGAGCAGCTCGACGAGGTGGTCCTGGAGGTGGCTTCGATTGGCGGAGCCGCACTCGCGGTGACAACCGACGTCCGGAGCCGCGCCGACATGGACCGCCTCGTGGCGCGGGCCGTGGAAGAGACGGGGCAGATCGACGCGGTCGTCAACAACGCGGGGGTCTTCGTCTGGAAGCCGTTCGAGAGGCTGTCCGAGGAGGAGTGGGACCGGGTTCTCGGAACGAACCTGAAGGCGGCCTACCTCCTCGTCCATGCCGCGCTCGGGGAGCTCAAGAAGAGCCGTGGCCGCGTCCTGAACGTCTCGTCGGTCCACGGCACCACCGGCGACGCGAACGTCGCTGCGCACTGCGCCGCCAAGTTCGGCCTCGTCGGCCTGACGAAAGCCCTCGCCGTCGAGCTGCGTCCGCACGGCATCTCCGTGAACGCCCTTTGCCCCGGATCGACGGAGAACCGGTCCCGCAACCTGGAGGGAGTCCCTCACGAGAGGCCGCTCGAGGAGAAGCTCGACGCATTCGACGTCGCCGCTGCCGCGCTCTTCCTCCTCTCGCCCGCTGCCGAGACCGTCACCGGAGCGGTTCTCGACGTCTGGGGCGGGACCAGGGTCGAGGTGAGGGCATGAGGGTAGAGGATGAAGAATCCGTTCTCACGTCCCCCGCGTAGTGCGTCCGGAGTGCAGAGTGTTGAAAGCTAGACCCCGCGTCGTCACGTCCCGGCAGGGCGGCCCCGATCTCGGGGCACTCTCCGGGCCGTTTCTCCTCGCCCTCCTCGGAGGGGACGAAGCGGCCGTCGGGGAGTTGGTCTGCCGCTCTCGATCTCTTGGTGCCGACACGGCCGTCGTCGTGAGAGACCTCGTCATGCCGGCCCTCTGCGAGGTCGGCCGGATGTGGAGGAGTGGAGAGGTGTCGGTCGCGGAGGAGCACCTCGCGACGGCCCTCGTCAGTCGCGTCCTCTCGCGCTCTTCCAGCGGCGCAGCCGCTCCGGCCGGAACCGCCCGGCGCATCGTCTTCGCCTGTCTGGCGGGGGAGTTCCACGATCTGGGCATCCACTTCCTCGCCGACGTGGCGCGAGAGTGCGGCTGGGATGCCGAGTCGCTCGGCGCCAACGTCCCGCGAGAGGCGCTCGTCCGTTTCGTCGAGCAGCGGCCCCCTGCCGCCCTCGCCCTGTCGGTGGCGCTGGCGGGACATGTTCCCGAAGCGGCCCAGGCGATCTGCGAGGTTCGCACGGCCGCCCCCGGCATCACGGTCCTCGTCGGTGGCCTCGCCTTCCGGGAGGACCACGAGCGGCTCGCCCTCACGGGGGCCGACGCCGGTATCACCGACGCCGTGGCCCTTCGCGACTGGCTCCGGGTGCAGGCGGGGAAAGCCTCCGCCGCTCCTCCAGGTGTGCGGTCCGGTTCCGGTCTCCCCGAGTCGATGCCCCCGGCCCTCCGCCGCCGCATCGCAAAGTCCCGCTGAGCCCGCCCCTCCTGCTCCGTCCTCCTGCTACAGTTCCCGCCGGTTCGCTCGAGCACCTGCCCGTAGCTCAGTTGGACAGAGCATCGGCCTTCTAAGCCGAGGGTCGCCGGTTCGAGCCCGGCCGGGCAGGCCAGTTATCCCGCGGACCTCCGTCCGGTCGCCAGCAGGTTGTTCCCGCGCGCGGCGGCTTCCTCGGGCATGCAGAGGTCGGCCTCCCGCGGGACGAGGCGGCGAAGGAGCCGCGGGTCTGAGAGGCGCGCGGGAAGGTCTTCACCGGGTCCTTCGGGATGGATCGAGACGGGGAAACCGCGGACAGCAACCTCTGTGCACCCCGCCCGCTCGAGGCAGGCTCTCGCGACCGACGGCGTGAAGACGAGGAGCTCGGGGACACCGTCGCCGTAGACGACCGAGGAACGCGTCGCGAGGCGGCGCAGCTCGCCAGTGCGCCCGTCGCTCAGGGTCCTGGCCGCCGCCTGCCAGAGGTTCGGCAGGACGAAGGCGACGCGGCCTCCGGGCGCGGCGGCGCGGACGAGGCGCCGGACGAGGGCCGCCGGGTCGGCGACGAGCCCCGCCACGTTGTGAAAGCAGAGGACGACGTCGAAGCGGCCGAGGTGACGGGGAATCGGCGCGTTGAGGTCGAGCTCGACGAAGGAGAGGCGGGCGCGCATTTTCGAGCGGGCGGCCTTGCGGCGGGCGGCATCGAGCATTCCGGTCGAGACGTCGGCGAGGAGCGCGGTCGCCCGCGGCAGCTCGGCGAGGAGGTGGAAGGCCCATCGACCGGTTCCGCCGCCGGCGTCGAGGATGCGCAGCCCCTCACCCTCCCCGAGACCACCGAGGAGCGTCCGGCGCAGGAGCGCGAGGAGCACCCGGTCGGAGAAGGCCCAGTAGGGCCGGTCCGCGACGGGATCGTAGACGGCGGCGCGCCGGTCGAAGAAAGCCTTTACCTCGGCGCTCCGGCGCGCAGGATCGAGCTTCGGCCAGGGAGCAGCGCGACGTTGGTCGGACCTCATGAAGGATTCGAGAATAGCGTCCGCGGACTGCCCGTGCGCTTGCCCTCGGCGAGGCCCCGTCGTTCGACGAAAAGGGTCCGTGAGGGGACCGACCCTTTCTCCGTGCCGTGGGACGACCTGCTCCACCCGGATTTCGGATGGGGCTTCCGGACAGTGCGGCGAGCTCTGACGACGCCACGGCGGGATACCATACCCGGTTGAATGGCGCTGTCGTCCGGCGAGAAGCTCGGGCCCTACGAGGTCATGACCCGGATCGGGGCCGGTGGCATGGGCGAGGTCTGGAGCGCACGGGACACCCGCCTCGGCCGCGACGTCGCCATCAAGATCCTCACGAGGACGGGCTCCTCCGACGCCGACCGGATCCGCCGGTTCGAGGTCGAGATGAAAGCCGTCGGGCGGCTCAGCCACCCGAACGTCCTCGCCGTCTTCGACGTCGGGAGCCATGAAGGGGTTCCGTACCTCGTCTCCGAGCTTCTCGACGGGGAGACGCTGAGGGACCGCCTCGACCGCGGTCCGCTGCCAATGAAGACCGTCGCCTCCACGTCCGTCGAGGTCGTGCAGGGCCTCGCCGCCGCGCACGCCGCCGGCGTCATCCACCGCGACCTGAAGCCCGAAAACGTCTTCCTGACGCGCGACGGGAGGGTGAAGCTCCTCGACTTCGGCCTTGCCAAGCTCGTGGAGCCGCAGCAGCCCCTCGCCTTCGAGGGCCTGGTGGAGGCCGAGACCGTCGCCCGGCTCACGGTCTCGGGCATCGTCGTCGGGACGGTGAGGTACATGTCGCCGGAGCAGATCCGCGGCGCTCCGATCGACCACCGCTCCGACATCTTCGCCTTCGGAGCGCTTCTCTACGAGATGCTGACGGGGCAGATGGCTTTCCGCAGGCCGTCGGCGATCGAGTCGCTCAGCGCAACGCTGGCGGAGGACCCGCTCAGCCGGCTCGAGGATCCCTCGCCGA
Organism: Holophagales bacterium UBA5066; assembly: GCA_002414905.1. Classification (GTDB taxonomy): domain Bacteria; phylum Acidobacteriota; class Thermoanaerobaculia; order UBA5066; family UBA5066; genus UBA5066. Next base: position 19,252 of record DIAY01000131.1, read on the forward strand.
TCCCGGAGGAGATCGAGCCGATCCTGAAGCGCTGTCTCGAGAAGAGCCCCGAGGACCGGTTCCAGTCGGCGGCCGATCTCGCCTTCCGGCTCCGCGAATACGCGGAGAGCCTCACACGGACGTCGAGCACGCGCCGGCACCCGACAGCCGGGCCACGCGTGCGACTCGTGCGAGCTGCCACGGCCGCCGTCCTTGCCCTCGCCGCGCTCGGCTTTGCCGGGCTCGCCTGGCGCGCGGGCCGAGGCTCGGCGGGGCCGGGCGTCCCGTCCTTCAAGCAGCTCACGTTTCGCCGGGGCCTCGTCCTCTCCGCCCGGTTCTCCACGGACGGCAAGACGGTCGTCTATGGGGCGGGCTGGGATGGCGAGCCGGTCCTCCTCCAGTCGATGCGGACGGAGAGCCCCGAGTCGCGACCGCTCGACCTGCCGCCCGGGGACGTCCTGGCCATATCGTCGACGGGCGAGCTCGCGATCTCGCTCGATCGCAAGTACGTCTACGGCTTCTCGACGAGAGGGACGCTGGCGCGCGTCCCTCTCGTCGGCGGCGCTCCGCGGAAGATTCTGACCGACGTGGAGGACGCTGACTTCTCTCCCGACGGGCGAGACCTGGCGGTGAGCCGCGTCGTCGACGGGCGCTACCGCCTCGAGTATCCGATCGAGAAGGTCCTGCACCAGGGCGTGGGGTGGATCAGCAACGTCCGGGTTTCGCCCGACGGTAACCGCGTCGCCTTCATCGACCACCCGATCGCCGGCGACGACAGGGGGGCGATCTGCGTCGTGGACAGGACGGGGAAGGTGGAGGTCCTCTCGAACGGCTGGGCGAGCGCGCTCGGGCTCGACTGGTCTCCGGACGGCAGGGAGGTCTGGTTCACCGCGACGGAGGTCTCTCCGAACTGCGCCCTCTGGGCCGTCGACCTGAAGGGGAATCGTCGCCCCCTCGCACGGAGCCCGGGCCGGCTTGCCCTGCAGGACGTGAATCCGGCGGGCGAGCTCCTCATGACGGAAGGACGCGTACGGCTCGGCATGGGCCTGGGCACGGCGGAGCATCGCCCCGAGCGGGATCTCTCGTGGCTCGACGCGACCGTCGTATCGGACCTCTCGCGCGACGGCAGGACGGTCCTTTTCGCCGAGCAGGGGGCCGGAGGCGGAGTCGGCACCTACTCGGTCTACACACGCGGCACGGACGGCACGCCCGCGGCGCGCCTCGGAGAGGGGACCGCCGGGCCTCTCTCGCCCGACGGCCGATGGGCCGTGGCTATCGTTCCCTCGACGCCCCCGAGCCTCATGCTCCTGCCGACGGGTCCCGGACAGCCGAGATCGCTCGAACGCGGTCCGATCGTCAGCTACCAGGCCGCGGCGTTCTTTCCGGACGGCGAGAGGATCCTCTTCGCCGCCAACGAGGACGGCAAGCCCGTGCGGCTCTACGTTCAGAGCATCGAGGCGGGCGTGCCACGTGCCGTCTCGGGGACGGGGCTGACGTTTTCTCCGCCCTCCGACGTCATCTCGCCCGACGGGCGCACGGCGGCCGTGATGGATGGCGAAGGCCGGGTCGTCCTGTTCCCGCTCGACGGGGCCGAGCCCCGCTTCGCACCCGGACTCGAGCCGGGGGACGTGCCGATACGCTGGAGCCTCGACGGCCGGTCACTGTTCACCTTCCGCTTCGACGAGCTCCCCGCGCGGATCCGGCGGGTCGAGCTCGACACGCATCGCAGGGAGGTCATCGCCCAGATCACGCCGACCGATCCCGCGGGCATGGAATCGTTCGTCGCCGCACAGGTGACGCCGGATGGCCGTTCCTGGGTCTACAGCTTTTTCCAGTACCGCACCGATCTTCACCTCGTCACCGGCCTGAAGTAGCGGGACAGAGGTCGACGGCGCGGGGTGCCGCGCGGAGCCGGCCCGGAATGGACCGGCTCCCGCGCGACGGACGATCAGATCATCCCGACGTCTTTCTTCTTGGCGACGGCCTTCTTCGGGGCGGCCTTCTTCGGGGCGGCCTTCTTCACGGCCTTCTTGACAACCTTCTTCGCCGGGGCCTTCTTGGCGGCGGCCTTCGGGGCGACGGCCTTCTTGGCGACGGCCTTCTTCGGGGCGGCCTTCTTCACGGCCTTCTTCGCGGACTTCTTCGCTGCCTTCTTCGTTGCCATCGGAACTCCTTTTCGTTGTCCGCCCTCGAGGACGGGGGTTCAGGTTATGGCCAGCTAATCGCGACGATTCACGGAGAAGCGGGCCGAATGAATTTTTTCGTGCGCATGCGTACTTCTGTTCGCGACCGGAGGCTCCGGCCTCTCGCACGCGCGGAGTGTACGAAACGTCACTTCATCATTGTGAACGGAAATCGTGATTCCGTCACCTCTCTTCTCGCCGATCGCGCCGGCGACGCGAAGGAAACGATCACGCGCGCGACCCTCGGGAGAGAAAGCACCGAGCGCGACGGCGAGCGCGAGGTGTCTCTCGCCGTCGCGCAGGAGGAGCCTGTCCGCGACGAGCGCGTCGAGCGCGGCCGCCACCTCTTCGCGCGTGGAGCCGCACGCTGTGCGGCCCGCGTCCACCAGCGCGCGCATGTTCGCCGACGCATCGCACGCGTCGTGGAGGACGTGCGCGAGGCCGCGGAGGACCGTCAGCGGGCGCCGCGCGACGGGGCGCAGGTCCCATACGAGGAGCGCGTCGCCGGAGGGAACGCTGAAGAGAGAGCTCTCCCTCGCTGCGCGCTTCCAGCGTGCGACCTCCCTCAGGAGCGGCGCGACGTACTCGCCCGCGTGTTCGCGGCCACGGGCACGGAACGAGAAGGAATACGCGAGGTTCGTCACGGCCTCGGGCGTGAGAGGGTAGACCGCCGCGTAGGACGGCAGCGGCGCAACGTCGAGGAAGCCGAGCCGTTCGGCGTCGTCGAACCCGGGGCTGAAGCGGTCGAGCCGGAGGCCCGAGACGCCCGAGGGCGGGACGAGATGGGACAGGAGCGGCACGAGGCGCGCCATCCGCCCGTACTCCTCCGGCGGTTCGTCGGGGAAGCCCCAGAGAAGGTTCCAGTAGGGCGTGACGCCGAGCTCGCGGCACCACTTCAGGAGCTGGATGTTCTGGAAGGCGGTGACGCCCTTCCTCATCAGCTTCAGCACGGCGTCGCTGAGGCTCTCGATGCCCGGCTGGATCCGCGTGACGCCCGCGTCGGCGAGGAGGCGGACTTGCTGCTTCTTCAGGCTCGACTTCGTCTCCCAGAAGACGGGAGACGGCGGAGGGGACTTCGCGAGCTCGGGGAGAAGAGTCTCGAAATAGCGCGCGTCGAGGATGTTGTCGACGACCTGCAGGTCGCTGCCGGGGTGCCGCGCCAAGAGCGCGCGCAGCTCGCCGAGCGCGCGCCCGGGCGACTTGCTCCGGTAGGTCAGGGTCGAGCCGTTCAGGCCGCAGAACGTGCAGTGGCTCTTCTCGCCCCACGAGCAGCCACGCGCCGTCTCGAGGAAGAGGCCGGGTGTCCACCTCCCGGCGAAGCGGCTCGTGGAGAACTGGTCGAAATAGTCCGTGTCGTCCGGGATGGGCAGATCGTCCATCCGCTTCACCGACGGAGCGCTCTGAAAATGGCCCGCGGCGAATCGTGCGACGACGTTCGCCCGCGTCGTGACGCCGGGGAGATCGTCGAGCGGGCGCCCGTCGAGGACCCTTGCGACGAGCGCGGGGAAGACGAGCTCGCCCTCTCCCGACACCGTCGCATCGACGAAGGGAAAGGTCCTCACCGTCTCGGCCCCCATCACGCCCTCGCAGTTCGCACCGCCGAAGGCGACGACGGTGCCGGGAGCCTCCTGCTTGATCCGCTTCGCGAGCGCGAGCGAGGCGACGTGCTGCTGGAAAACGCTCGTGAAGCCGACGAGCCGCGGCCGGTGAGAGAGGACCTCGGAGAGGCACCGTTCGACGAAAGGAGCAGCCCGGGCCCTCGCGCGCCGAAGGCTCGCGACGAACGAGGCGGGGACGGGCCGGGCCAGATCGCGGGCTCCCCAGCAGACGCGGCCGAGGAGGACGTCGCGCTCCCACCTCTCGTCCGCGACGGGATCGTGCCCGAAGAGCGCCTCGCGGAAGACCCACTCGCCCGCGAGCTCGCGGATCGACCGGGTACCGTCGGTGGAAATCTTCGTGTAGAGCCTCTCGCCGAGGAGCTCGGCGAATCGGAGGGTGAAGTAGAGGACCCTCACGGAGGCGCCGTGCGGCGCCAGCGACGCCTTCAGAAGAGACAGGCCGAGGGACGGGGACATCTCGGGGCCGAACGGCATCGAGACGAGCAGGACGTCGGGGGCATCCGAAGGGGGCGGGACGAGGCGCTTTCGAATGAGGCCTCGAGGGTGCCGGGCCGGGGACCGCCCGTCAAGGTCAGAGCGACCCGAGGGCGACGTCGCGCACGATGGCGACGATGCCGGCGAGGAAGTCGGCTCCCGGGCGCGTCGCTCCGGCGGTGAGCCGAAGGGTCGCCTCCTTCAGCGCGCCGTCTTCGACGTTCGGGTCGCCGAGGACTTCCACGAGCGCGGCAACAGCAGCCGGAAAGCCGCCGCGGACGGCGTCGTCGAGAGCTCTCGACGACGCCGTCGAGGCCCCGGTTCCGGAAAGGCCGACGAGGCAGGCCTGGAACGCCGCGACCGCGCGCTCGGAGACGAGGCGATTCATCGCGAGCTTCCGGGCCGCGGCGACGAGGCCGACGAGCATCTCTTCGCCCGCGGGGGCCAGGTCGGGACCCAGGGAGGCGAGGCCGCTCGCCTCTTGCCGCAGCACGCTGCCCGAGGTCTCGCCGGCGACGAGCCGAGAGGAGAGCGAGCGCAGGCGGACGGCAGCCCAGCGGACGAGGACGGCGTCGGCCGGCAGCTCACCGGGGGCGTTTCCCGTGACGAGCGCCAGAGTGCGGGCCGGGAGAGGAAGGACGGCGAGGTGGTGGGCGAGCGTCGCGCGGTCGATGGGTCGTGAGGGAACTGCGAGCTTCCTCGAGCCGACGGCGAAGGCCGGTGCGGAGGCGGAGGTGGCGGGGGAGGGGAGTGAAAGGACGCTCATGGGAGGCTCGTGTGACCAGACCCGTTCCCGTGTCCCGGGGGCCGGGGAAAGGGCCGCCACATCGGGGATGTTACGCGGGTTCTGCGTTGCAGCGAGCGCGTTCCGCCGACCCCGCTTACGATTCGTTCCCGATGACTTCCGCCCGCCCCGCTCCTCCGGCCGTCGTCCGCCTCGTCGTCGGGAGCGTCACCTTCCTCCTGTTCGCCGCCAACACCGTCGTCCTGTGCTCCGTCCTCTACCTCGTCGCGCTCCTCAGGCTCGTTCTCCCGGTCGCGTCCTTCCGGCGCGGCGTCTCGCGCCTCCTCGTCGCCATCGGTGAGGCCTGGATCGGCGTCAACACGTTCTTCCTCCGTCTCACGCAGCCGACGGTGTACGACATCCGGGGGCTCGAGGGATTGCGACGGGACGTCTCGTATCTCGTGGTCTCGAACCACCAGTCGTGGGTCGACATTCCCGTCCTGCAGGGGATGTTCCTGCGGCGGCTCCCGTTCCTGCGCTTCTTCCTCAAGCAGCAGCTCATTCGGGTGCCGGTGCTCGGCCTGGCCTGGCGGGCGCTGGACTTCCCGTTCATGAAGCGGCACTCGCGGGAGGCGCTCGAGAAAAACCCCGCGCTGCGATTCGAGGACCTCGAGGCGACGCGCCGCGCCTGCGAGAAGTTCCGGCACGCCCCGGCCGCGATCCTCAACTTCGTCGAAGGAACGCGCTTCACCCCGGCAAAGCACGCCCGGGGCGGCGCCGAGTTTCGCCACCTCCTCCCGCCGAAGGCGGGCGGCCTCGCGTTCGCGGCGAGCGCCATGGGGGCGCAGCTGAAGGGTCTCGTCGACGTGACGATCGTCTATCCGCACGGGACGCCGACGTTCTGGGACGCGATCTCGCGCGGTCTCCCCGAGGTCGTCGTCCGCGTGAGCGAGCGGGCCATCCCCGTCGAATGGTTCACGGGCGACTACACGGACGACGCCGCGTTCCGTGAGGGGGTCCAGGCGTGGGTGAGGACTCTCTTCCGCGAAAAGGACGAGGAGATCGAGTCGATCCTCGCCTCCCGGGCCCTCCCCGGCGGCCCGACCGTACGCTGACGGTCGGCCTGCATTAGACTTCCGCTTCCTTGAAAACGGATTCCGGCGAGGCCTCGGGCTCGCACCCTCCATCTCGTTCGCCCTCCGGGGCCTTCGAAGCCTCCTCGGCCGGAACGGAGAAGACCCACCTGCCGGCGGCCCCTGAGGGGAAGTATCTCGCCGTGCTCACCGTCGGCGCCCTGGGTGTCGTCTTCGGTGACATCGGAACGAGTCCCCTCTACGCTCTGCGCGAGTGTTTCACCGGGCACCACCCGATTCCGCCGTCGCCGGCGAACGTCCTCGGCATCCTCTCTCTCATCTTCTGGGCGCTCGTCCTGACCATCTCGGTCAAGTACCTCGTTTTCGTCCTCCGGGCCGACAACCGTGGAGAGGGCGGCATCCTCGCTCTCATGGCCCTCCTGCGCCCGCCTTCGGGAGCGGGAGCCTCGCGCCACGTCCTCCTCGTGACACTCGGCCTCTTCGGGGCGGCGCTCCTCTACGGTGACAGCATCATCACGCCGGCCATCACGGTTCTCTCGGCCGTCGAGGGGCTCGAGATCGTCACGCCCGCGTTCAAGCCCTACATCCAGCCGATCGTCGTCGTCATTCTCATCGCCCTCTTCCTCATCCAGAAGAAGGGGACGGCGGGCGTCGGCGCCGTTTTCGGCCCGGTCATGGTCCTCTGGTTCGTCGTCCTGGCCGTTCTCGGAGGCATTCACGTTTTCGACGCGCCTCGGGTGCTGACCGCCGTCAACCCTTTCTACGGTGTCCGCTTCTTTTCCGAAAACGGGCTGACCGGCTTCCTCCTGCTCGGGTCGGTCTTCCTCGTCGTCACGGGGGGCGAAGCCCTCTACGCCGACATGGGCCACTTCGGGGCGAAGCCGATTCGGGTCGGGTGGTTCGTGTTCGTTCTCCCGTCGCTCCTCCTCAACTACTTCGGTCAGGGGGCGCTCCTCCTCACGAACCCGGACGCCGCGGCGAATCCCCTCTTCGGCCTCGCGCCGAAGTGGGGCCTGCTGCCCCTCGTCCTGCTCGCCACCGCGGCCTCCGTCATCGCCTCGCAGGCTGTCATCTCGGGCGCCTTCTCGCTGACGCGCCAGGCGATCCAGCTCGGCTACATGCCGCGCTTGAGGATCGACCACACGTCCGAGAAGGAGATCGGGCAGATCTACCTCCCCTCCATCAACTGGGCCCTTGCCCTCGCCTGCATCTGGCTCGTCCTCTCCTTCCGCACTTCGACCGCCCTCGCTTCGGCGTATGGCGTCGCGGTGACGACGACGATGGGAATCACGACGATCCTTCTCTACGTCTTCGCCCGCGAGACGTGGAAAGCCCCGCGCGTCGTCGCGCTTCCGGTCGCGCTCGCGTTCCTCGTCGTCGACCTCGCCTTCTTCGGCGCGAACATCGTGAAGATCGGGAGCGGCGGATGGGTCCCGCTCGTCATCGCCCTCGTCGTCTACACCGTCATGGCGACGTGGAAGAAGGGTCGGGTCATCCTGGCGGACCGCCTCCGCGAGGCGTCGCTCCCGGTCGATGTCTTTCTCCAGGACGTCGAGAAGCGGTCTCCGACGCGCGTGAGAGGAACGGCGGTCTTCATGGACCGTACTCCGGAGGGGATCCCGCCGCCCCTTCTCCACAACCTCAAGCACAACAAGATCCTCCACGAGCGCATCGTCTTCCTGACGGTCATCACCGACGAGGTGCCGCGCCTGAAAGAAAAGGAACGGACGCGCTCCGAATTCCTCGGACCCGGCTTCTGGCGCGTCACGCTCCACTACGGCTTCATGGAGAATCCCGACGTTCCTCGTGCGCTGCGAAAGCTCAAGCTCGACGGCAAGGGATTCGAGCCGATGGAGACGACGTTCTTCCTCGGCCGCGAGACGCTCATTGCGAGCAAGCGGCCCGGCATGGCGCTCTGGCGCGAGCACGTCTTCGCCTGGATGGCCCGCTCCGAAGGCCGCGCGACGACGTTCTTCAACATCCCGCCGGGGCGCGTCGTCGAGCTGGGCCTTCAGCTCGAGCTCTGACGCCGCGTCGTCAGCGCAGCTCGTTTCCCGGGGTCAGCCGAGGACGTTCCCGACGGAGATGCCGGTCATGCAGGCGTGGTCGATCGGGCAGCGGGTGAAGCGGCAGGGGGCGCAGAGGACGCGCTCGCGGACGACGCGGAGCCGGACGGGGCGGCCGTCGGGGCGGGGGCCGTCCCAGGGGCGGGTGGCCTCGGGGTCGGTGGGGCCGAAGACGACGGTCGTGGGTGTTCCGGCGGCATTGGCCAGGTGTGCGAGCCCCGAGTCGTTCCCGACGAAGAGCTCGGCCAGCGAAACGATGCCGAGGACCTCGGGCAGGGATGTCTTCCCGGCGAGGTCGAAGACGCGTGCGCTGCCGGCGAGCGAGGCGATACGGGAGCTCATTGGCGCCTCGCTGGCGCTGCCGAGGAGGACGGTGGGGAGGCCCCGCCGGGCCGCGAGATCGTCGAAGAGCGCGGCGAATCGCTCCGGGGGCCAGCGCTTGGCCTCATGGGCGAAGGATGCGACGTGCGCCGCTGCGAAGGGCCCGCCGGGAAACCCCGCATCCTTCAGCTTCGCGCGTGCCGAGCGGCGAAGGTCCTCGGAGACGGGCAAGGTGGCGTCGGGGACCTCGGGTACGGCAACACCCGTGGCGGCGACGAGTCGGAGGTGCCGGAGGAGCTCGTGCTCTCCCGGGGAACGAGAGAACGGCACCGAATGCGTGAGAAGTGGGGAACGCAGCTCTCCCCGGTAGCCCCAGCGCTCCGGGATGCCGGCGCGGTACGCCGTCCACGCGGTCGCGAAGCTGCGGGGAAGGAGGATCGCGCGGTCGAATCCCTTGCCGTTCAGCTCGGCGACCAGGGCGGCGCGACCGGCAGCACCGGAGTGCCGTCCTCCCGCGTCGTCCACGAGGACCTCGTCCACCTCGGGGAGGAGACGATAAAGGGCGGCCACCCAGGGCCGCGCGAGGACGGCGATCCGGTCCCCCCGATGATGGGCTCGAAGGGCGCGCAGCGCGGGAAGCGAGATCACGACGTCGCCCACCCAGTTCGTGGCGCGAAGGAGGATCTTCACGAGGACCTCACGACTCTCTCGAGCTCGGCCTCGAGGTGGCCGGCGGTGAAGGACGCCGTCTTTCCCGCGGACGCGGCCCGTCCCGCCTTCACAAGGGCCTCGCGGCTCGACGGGTCGAGGAGGAGCTCTCTCGTGGCCGTGACCCACGTATCGAGGTCCAGAGAAGGGACAAGCCACCCGTTTGTGGTCCCGCACGTCACCTCCCCGACACCTCCGACGTCGTGGGCGAGAACGGGACAGCCGGCCGCCATCGCCTCGAGGAGAACGAGTGGTGCGGCCTCGACGTCGCTCGGCAGGAGGAGGAGGTGGCTGGCCGCGAGCCGCGGGGCGACGTCGTCGACGCTTCCCTCGAAGGTGCACCGGCCGTCGACGCCGAGGCGCCGTGCGCGGGCCTCGACACGGGGGCGCGCCGGACCGTCTCCGAGAAACGTGACGCGAACGTCCAGCCCTTCGGCGAGGAGCCGCGCGAGGATGTCGACGACGACAGCCTGTCCCTTCCGGCCGTCGAAGGCTCCGGCGTGAACGAGGCGGAAAGGGGGAGCGGGGAGCGGCGGACTCTCGACGAACGCGAAGGAAGGGAGACCGTCGGAGATGACGGCGACCTTTCCGGGCGGGATTCCGGACGAGAGGAGCGCTGAGCGGGCCGCTCGGGACACTGCGATGAAGAGGTCCGCCCGCGCGTACTTGATTCGCGACAGCGGGCCGCCGCCGGGGGGAAAGACGACCCTTCTGTGAACGGCGAGAGGAGTTCCGTGGGAGGCCCTGCTCCAGACCGCGGCTCCGTGCGCCCGGGAATCTCCTGCCCAGAGTACGTCGGGCCGGAGCCTTCGGACTGCACGGGCCAGGCGGATCAGGAGGCGCGGCGAAGCCTCGCTTCCGACCGGGAGAGGCAGGACGTCGAGGCCGATGGCGACGGCGCGACGGGCGAGCGGAGAGCCGTCGCGAACGCCCATCGAGACGTCGTGCCCTTTCGCGGCGAGCTCGCACGCGACGAGGAGGCACTGTACCTGGCCGCCGCGCCAGCTCGGGCCGAGGTCGAGGGCGAGGATCCTCATTTCGTCCAGCATAATCGACCGATGCGGCCCGCCGTCTCCGTCGTCTTCATGGTGAAGGACGAGGCCGACCGGCTCGGGCCCGCCCTCGTCTCGGTCGGTTGGGCCGACGAAATCGTCGTGGCCGATTCCGGCTCGACCGATGGCACGCAGGAGCTCGCGAGGGCGGCCGGAGCCCGCGTCGAGACGATCACATGGGAGGGCTACGTCGCCTCCCGCAACAGGGCGCTCGCGCTCGCCGCACACGACTGGGTCCTGGTCCTCGACGCCGACGAGCGGGTCTCGCCCGCCCTGGCCGATGAGGTCCGGCGGGTGGTCGAGGCGCCGGCCGGCACGGCCGGTTTCCGGATGCCGCGCCTCTCGCACGTCGGCCCTCGACCGATCCGGCACGGGGTCTGGTGGCCCGACCGCAAGCTCCGCCTCGGTCTGCGCTCCCGGGGCCTGCGGGCCATGGGTGGGCGGGTTCACGAGTGGATCGAGGTCGACGGCGAGGTGCAGGATCTCACCCGGCCGATTCTCCATTTCCCCTACCGCGACGTCACCGACGCCGTCCGCAAGATTGCGATCTACGCGCGACTTTCGGCCCTCGACCGTTTCGATCGAGGCGCCAGGGGCGGCGTCCTGTCCGTCCTCCTCCGCCCGCCGCTGGAGTTCCTTCGGAGCTGGGTCCTGAAGCGCGGCTTCCTCGACGGACGCGCCGGTGTCTTCGTCGCGGTCCTCCACGCCTGGTATTACCTCCTCAGGGCCGCGTTCCTCCTGGAGGAAGCGGAGCGGGAGAAGGAGCGGCGCGGACGCTGACGCTCAGGGTCCGTCGACTCGAAGCGGGGTGAGCCCCGCCGGGTCGTTCGACGCGTTGTCGATCCGGGCGACAGACGCGACGATCGGGCCCCCCTCGGGCAGGACGAAGAGCGTCGCCCCCTCGACGGGGCCGCCGGGAAAGAGCGCCGGGAACGAATCGAGCTGGACGACCCGCCCGCCTCCCACCTCGACGAAGAGCTCTCCGCGGATGCCGTCCGGTGCGTAGAGGACGAGCCGGACCCGCGAGGCCGTCCCGGGGGCGACGAGGACGAGATTCGAGCGGGCCGCAGGGGATTCGTCGACCCCGGCGAAGGCGAGAGGACGTCCCCCAGCCGCCTCGGCACCCCTCGGGACGCAGGGGAGATCCTGCGAGGACCATCCGGTCCGCGGTTCGCTCCGCGTCACGGCAAGGGGAAGGATTTTTGCGCTCGAGGAGAGCAGGAGCGCGCCGGCGCCGGGAGCCTTCGAGGGGAAGAGCGTTGCGAGGAGGTCGGTGACGACGCGGCTCTCCCCGCCCCCGAGCGTCATGCGGAACGTCTCCGGAGGTGAGCCGTCGCGCGGGAGGAGCGTCGCGTCGAGGATCGAATCGTCCGGCGAGAAGAGGAACAGGTCGCTTCTGAAATACGCGCCGTTGCGTCCTTGCGACGAAGCGACGGCCGGCACCGTCCACGCGGACGCGGCGCCGCCGAGAGGGAGCGCGGGAATGCGCCACGGGTCGTTCGTGGAGGAGTTGGAGACGGCGGTCCCGTAGATCTGGACTCGCCCGGCGAGGACGGTGACGCGGACCGAGGTCCCCTGCGTCTCGCTTGCGTCGAGAACGTCGTCGAGCTGTGCCCGGCGCAGGCGGGAGAGGTCGACGCGCTGCGAGCGGCGTACGGAGCCTGAGCCGTCCAGGACGGTGACCTCGGCCGCCGAGGCCTCGAACGGCGCGAACAGAGAGACGTTCATCCGCTCGCGGCGAGGATCTGCCGGACCGAAGAGGTGTGCCGTTTCGCCGGTCCCGAGGACACTTTCGCCTGCGGGGAGGACCGGAAACGAGAGCCCGTAGGTGCCGAGCGCCGTCGTGTTGAAGACCCGCGACGAGGCGGCGACGGCGCCGGTGTCGCCGGAGACGACGCGGAGGCGAAGCGGTGATGCGACGGGCACGGGAGGGGCCGCGACGAGGAGGACGTCCGAAGCGAAGGTCCGGCTCGTGCGGGCGGGAATCTCGAGGGTGAAGGGGACGGAGGTGCCGTCGAGGAGGAGCGCTTCGAGGAGGAGGGGCCGATGGGAGAGGTTCCCGACGGTGAGGACCGTCTCGTACTTCGCGCCGTTCGCTCCCTCTGCGCGGACCAGCGCCGGGACGAGCAGGTCGGCCTCGGCGACCGGCCCGGCGGGTGCGGGTGATACGACGAGGAGCGAACCGGACGGTCCCGGCACGAGACCGGAGAAGGTCGCGCCCTCCGCCGTGCGTTCGAGAGCCACCGGAGCCCCGTCGAGCGTCGCGACGAGCGCGGCCGCGAACGGACCGGCGAGGGTCAGGTCGAGCCGCGGGCCGCCGGTGAGGGAGAGCGAGAGGGGCCGCGCCGGGTCGAGGAGGGCGCCGGGAAGGTCGAGACGGATACGGACGGCGCCCTCGAAGACCAGGTCGATCCGGTTCGCCGCCGGGTCGGAGCGGGCGTCGAGGAAAGCCCGCGTTCCGTCGGGGGAGGAAGTCCGGGCGAGATGTGCCCAGTGGAACGTCCTCTCCCGCGAACCGTAGGAGACGCCGACGACGCGTGCGGGGTGCCGGGGACGGACCTTCCCGAGGGCCGCGTCGAAGAGAACCCCGGGCGGGAGGAGACGAAGCTGCTCGTGCCCGACATCCGCCGGGAACCACGTGGTGAACACGTAGCCCGCAGGGTCGTCGGCGTGGAGCTCTGCGAGCGTCGGCCGGGCTCCGCGTACGTCGGTGAAGCCCGGTGTCACGCTGACGTGATGCCCGTTGCGATAGGAAAAGAAGGCGGACGAGTCTGGAACGTTGTCGTCCGCCTGGCCGTGCAGGACGGCGACGAAGAGGTTCCGCGCGTTCGGGAGGTAGAAGCGCGGCGACAGCTCGAACCAGCGTGCGAGCACCGCGCCGCCCGCCTGTGGCTGGCCCCCGGCGGCCGAGATGTAGTCCGGGAACGAGGGGGACCAGAGCTGCCCCTGGAAGGCGTCGGTCGGGCCTGCGGCGTCGACGAGCGCGGCGAACCTCGTCGGGTTCATCAGGCCGACGTTCAGTGCCCCGCGGCCCCCCTGCGAGAAGCCCGCGAGGGCAACGCGGTCGGGGTCGATCGGCGCACGCGCCAGCGCGTCGTCGAGGCAGGCCAGGATGTCCGTCTCGTCCGGAACTCCATTGACCCCATCCACGTAGTACGTCGCCGGGTAGCCGGCCATCTCCGGAATTCGGCGCCCCTCCCAGAACACGAGGACGGCCCCGCGGGCGTCGGCCTCGGCGTAGTACTCGCTGCGTTCGAACTGCCGCTTCGTCCCGCCACGTCCGTGCAGGAGCAGGATCGCCGGGAGGAGGGACGTCCCGTCCCAGGTCGCGGGTATGCGGAGGTCGTAGTCTCGCCCGACGCCGTCCGCCGGCGAACGGTACGGAAGCGAGATGAGAGACCCGGGCGGAAGAGGCGCGGGGGCGGCTGGCGCAGCGGCGAAGAGGATCGCGGCCAGGAGCGCCGCGGCCGGGAGGAGCCGTCTCACCGCGCTCACTCCCCGAAGACGTGGACGACGAGCGACCGCCGGTGCGGCGACGTCCTGTGCTCGGCGAGGTAGATGCCCTGCCACGTTCCGAGAGCGAGACGCCCGCCGGCGACCGGGATCGTTTCGCTCGAGCGGGTCACGGCTCCCCGGAGATGGGCCGCCATGTCGTCGTCGCCCTCCGCGTCGTGGGAGTAGCGTGGGTCGCCGTCGGGTGCGAGGCGGGCGAAGAAGGCGAGAACGTCGGCGCGCGCCGAGGGGTCGGCGTTCTCCTGGAGGAGGAGGCTCGCCGAGGTGTGGGGACAGAAGACGACGCAGAGGCCTGTCTTCACGCCGCTTTTTGCGACGACCTCGCCGATCCTCGCGGTCACCTCGTGAAGACCTCGCCCCGGCGTCCTCACCTCGAGCCGCTCCTGCCGCTGCATCGGCAGCGACTCTACGTCAGCTCCGCCGTTCCCTCCGTGTCGGCCGTCAAGTCCCGGACGAGGCCGCCATGGCTCCGGTCGAGGCGGAAACCGGGGAGCTGGAGGTTTCGGAAGGCGAAGTGGGCGAGGAGCGCCTTCACGCCGAGCGCCGCGAGGCGTGCGCAGAGGTCGTCGAGGAGGGCGGTGGAAAGACCGCGGCCGCGCAGGTTCGGCGCGACGACGATGCCGTCGAGCTGGGCGGACCCGCCGCCGAGGAGCGAGTACGACACGCCCCCGACGATGCGCTCTCCCGAGTCCAGGACGACGAGGTAGCGCCGGTCGGCCGAGAAGGCGCGGGGGAGTCCGGCGCGGACGAAGAGCCGGTAGAGGCGCCCGACCTCGGCGGCGTCGATGGGGTCGCGGACGGTCCAGGCCGCGTCCATCCGGTCGACGAGCTCCGTCGCGAGGACGACGTGCTTGACCGCGTCGCCAACGACCGTCACCTCGACGGGCCGGCTCGTCCGCGCGGCGGGGAAGACGAGCCGGGCGAAGGCGTGCCGCTCCTCGTCGCTCCTCAGCGCCGAGTGGAGACCCTCCAGCTCGACGAGGTGCGAGGGGCGGGCGTCCGGCCTCGCGCGCAGGGCCGCGAGGAGGACGTCGAAGGCCTGCAGGACCTCCGGCGCGGATCGCGAGAAGACCGTTCGGCGGAAGAGGCGGTAGCGGGCCTCCTCGCCGAGCGTGTCGACCCGGTAGATCCGCAGGAGGGCTTCGGCCGTCTTCCCCCTCTCCGCCAGAGGGGCACCGGGGCGTTCCCCTTCCCACGCTTCGAAGCGGGAAACAGCGGTTTCGAGGGCGAGAGGGGTCCTGTCTCCCGGGGCCGTCGCGAGCGCCGCGTCCACCGCTGTGACCAGCGTGCCGAAGTCTCCGGCCGGCCGCTGGGGGACCGAGGCTCTCAGGTCGCGGAGAAAGCTGCGTGCCCTCTCTTCGCCGAGGGCCTCGAAGGCAGCGTCGACGATCCAGCCCGGCTGGAGGACCGAGGCGAGGCGCGGCGCGAGGGCGACCGTCTCGCGGAAGACGTTTCTGAGCATCGGTTCGACGAGGTCGAGCGGCCCGACGTAGGGCTTCCAGCCGGAGATCGAAAGGAGGCAGGCACCCTCGCGGTAGTCCTCGGCCGGGACGGCGACGTTCGAAGGCGCGACGGCGCCAGGGACGAGGACGCGGCCGCTCCTCTCCCAGGCGATGAAAAAGGCCGCGAGGGCGCGCACGACGAGGCTCTTGACCGATTGCCCTTCGCTCGGCCGGGTGCGCCCGGGAACGGCGGCGTCGCGCAGCCTCTCGGCGAGCGTCAGCTCGTCGACCCAGGCAAGCGAGAGCGCACCGAGGTCGGGCCGCCAGGAGCCGACCCGCGGGACGACGGGCGGACCCCAGGGGTGGCCGGCGAGCGCGATCAGCCGCAGGGTCGTCGCGCGGACCGCCTCCGAGTCGAGGTCACCGCGGACCGTCAGGAGAAGGTCGTGGTTCGTTCCCGCCGCCGTCCTCACCGAGAGGCGATAGAGGCGGTGGCGTTGGAGCGCGAGGACGGGCGTTACCCAGATGCCCTCGTCGGGAATGTCGGCGAGGTCGGGCGGCTCCGTCTCGAACGCGAGCTCGATGGATTCGCGCAGGAACGACGTGCCGAGCAGGAGCCCCTCGAGGGCGCGGATCTCCCCTTCCGGCAGACCGTCGCGGTAGCAGAGCTTGCGGCGGCCATCGGAGACGGGAGGCAGAAGCGCCGCCGCGGCGGCGGTCTCCTCGTGCCAGGCACCGAGGCTGTCGAAGAGCTCGTTGGCCCGGCGCGCGAGGGCAGGGTCGTCCAGCTGGATTGCCCACGACGCGAGCTCGGCGCGAACGGTGGCGTGGTCTTCGGGGTGGTGGCGGGCGAAGCCGGCGAGCAGCTCGAGGACGTCGCCGAGAGTCTGCCGCGCCGCCTCGCCGAGAGGGCCCGTCATCGCCTCGCGGTAGGAGTGGAGGCGCCGGCGCAGGGCCGTCAGGCGCTCCTCGCCGAGCTCGGCCCGCGCGATGGCGGCGACGCTCTCCTCCGACAGGAACGGAAGGCCCGAGCGAAGGAACGCGGGGAGGATCGTGCCGGTGTCCACGAGCGGGTCGTCGAGGAGGAGGACGCGATAGGCCTCGCAGCGGACGCGCACGTCGGGGTGCCGTGCCAGGGCCTGGAGCCGTCGCCGCAGGAGCCCGGCGGTCCGCCGGTCTCCCTGCCGCAGGAGGGCTTCCGCCCTCGACACCGCTTCGAGCGCCGCGTCGGGAGGAGCGAAGAGGACCGCCACGCAGAGGCGATGGAGGGCAGTGAGCTGGGGCGACGGGAGCGGATCGGGCGGCGCGACCGGTTCTCCCTCCGGCACCTCGTCTCGCGGCGCGAGGAAGACCTCCGCGCAGTCCGTCGAGAGGGGCGTCTCCCAGCCGTCCTTGACGGGGAGCAGGGCGGCGAGCTCGGCGTTCCCGAGCCAGAGGAGCGGCTGCCGGGCGAAGAGCCCGAGGTCGACCCTGCGGCCCGCGCAACGGTACGCGAGGCTTCCGACGCGGATCTCCTCGCCGTCGCGGCACGCGGCGAGCGCGGCCGAGCGCCCGCGGCGCCGGTCGGAGAGACGCCCGCCCTCGAGGACGAGGTCCCCCTCGAGGAGGCCGAGGTCGCGGAAGAGCCAGCGCGGCACGTCGACCCGCAGGCCTTCGCTCTCGAGCGTCACGACGCGGTTGCGGTAGAGGCCGTCGAGGACGCCGGAGAACGCCTTTTCGATCGCTTTCCGCCGGTAGGAGCCCTTCGGGGTCACCTCTCCGGCCTCGAGCGAGAAGTCGCGCGGCAGGACGGCGAAGTCGACGACGCGCTCGTAGGTCGCGAGGTCGCGGTTGGCCGCGGCGACGATCCGGCGGAGGTAGTCCCGCGCCGCCTCGCCCTGCGGGTCGCCCGCCAGGACGGGGTCGTCGGCGTCGGGAACGACGAGGAGGACGTTGTCGTCCCTCCCGTCCCCCGCGAGGAAGACGCGGCGGATTCCCGGCACCCCTTCGAAACGCTGCTCGACGCGGCGGGGCGCCACCGTCCGACCGCGGCTGTTCTTGTAGATGTCCTTGACGCGGTCGACGATCTCCAGATGTCCGTCGTCCCTCTGGCGGAAGACGTCTCCCGTCTTCAGCCAGCGCTCCTCGCCCTCGGCGGCGTCGGGCTCGTCGAGGTAGCGGGCGACGTAGGGTCCGGCGATCTCCAGCTCGTCGGCGTCGCCGAGGCGGACGCGGATGCCGGGGAGCGCAAGGCCGACGGAGCCCTCTTCGTACTCGCCGGGCGGCGTCATCGTGATGCCGCCCGTCGCCTCCGTCATCCCGAAGCCCGAACAAAGCTCGACACCGTTGGCCTGGAAGAAGCGGAAGACCTGGGGGGCGAGGTAGCCGGCCGCCGAGAGCCCCCATCGAAGCCGGCCCCCGACGACCGTCCGGAGCGCCGCCTGCACGGCCTCGGCCGACGGGGCCTCGCCCGCGATCGCACGCGTGCGCGCTTCCAGCTGCGACCACCGGATCGGGATGGAGACGAGGCCGGTCGGCTCGACTTCCTTCAGGCCCGCCGCGAGGCCGTCCAGCGACGGATTCCCGGCGAAGACGTACGTACCGCCCCAGAAGAGCATTCCGAGCATCTCGAGGTAACGCCCGAACGTGTGGTAGAGCGGGAGGAAGGAGAGGAGTATTTCCTCCTCTCCGACGGACGGGAGCGCGGCCGCCCTGGCGAACCTCTTCGTCACGAGGTTCTCCATCGAGAAGGCGACCCCTTTCTGACCGCCGGTCGACCCCGACGTGAAGAGGACGGTGCAGGTCTCGCGAAGGGCTCGCCGCGGAACCCGCGCGAGCGCGACGGGGGCGGAAGACTCGGACTGGGCGGCGAGCGCCTCACCGAGAACGACGTCCCCGTCTCCCGCCAGCTCGGCCGCCTCGTCGAGGAGGACGATCTGGAACGGCCGTGCCGTGTGGCGGGCCGCCTCGCGAAGACGCCGGAGGCTCTCCTCCGAAGACACGAAGGCCAGGTTCACGCCGAGGGCGTCGAAGGCCGCGGTCAGCTCGCCAGCGGTGAGGTGGGGAGAGAGGGGTGACACGAGAATGCCGTGGAGGAGGCACGCGAGGTCGACGCAGGCGGAGTCGATCCCGTTCTCCGAGACGATGGCGACGTGGGGCCGGGCCTCGAGGGTCAGGAGCGCGGCGGCGATCGCGTCGGTCCGGCGTGCGACGTGGGTGTAGCTCCAGCGAGGGGCACCGGCGGCGGGGCCGTCGACGAACAGGGTCCGGCCGGGGTGCGCTGCGACCCGTTGCGCGAGCATCTCCGCCAGACCGTAGCCGGAGGCGGCCACGGCCCCGACCGCCGCGTCGGCCCACCGGTGTCGCTCTGTGCGCCCGGGAAGGGAGAGGAGATGGTCGCGCCGCCGGGTGACGTCGAGCCAGCGGTGCCAGAGCAACGGCGCGACGCCGCCGGAGGCGAGGGCGGATTCCGCCGCGTCGAGGAGCTCGACGGAGCGCTCCGTGGACGGGGCCGATTCCCAGCGGGCGAGCGATTCCTGGAGGCGGGGCATGAGACTCATGGCTTGGCGGAGCGTAAAAGAAAAGGATAGCGCCTTCCGTCGCGTGGACGCGAATCGCGGCAACCCCTACGATGGGAGCAAGCGAAATGCCGGCAGACGAAAAACACCTCCGGGCCGAGCTTCCGGAGTTCCTCGACCTCCTCGAGAACGTCGCGAGCTACGTCGGCGGACTCGACCTCGCGCGCTCTGGCGAGGTTTCGGCGAGAGCTCTTCTCGATCTCAGTGAAGGACTTCGTCGCGCGCTCGACTTCCTCCACGAGCTCCTGGCGCTTCGGGGTGAGCCCCTTCCGTCCCCAGAGCCGGGGGTCGCGTTCGGCTCCCTCGGGCCGTCGCTGAGGCGAACCCTTCCCCAGCGTCTGGCCGCGCAGCTGACCGACGAGCTGAACGCCTTGCCGGGGAGCCGTCTGGAGGACATATCCCAGTTCGCCGCGTTCGGCCTCGTCGTGCAGGTCGCCGACCTGCTTCGCTTCGTCGCGTACCTGAATGAGGTTCGGTCGGAAGCCGCGCAGCGGACTGCGCCGCCACGTGCGCCCGTCCCGCACGCGCCGCCGGTGCCGACAGGCCCCGGACCCGACCTCTCCGCCTACGGAATCCGGATCGACGAGGCGGGGGAGCGGATCGAGGCTGGCGGTGCGACTGTCTGGTTCGCTGCCGCGCCTGGTCCCTTCGCAACCGGCGAGGGCCTCGCCGCGTCCTTCGGCGTGACCTTCCCGGGCGGGGTCGCTTTCGCCGTGGCCGAAGGAGACGAGGCCTCCCTCGGCGCCCGCCTCGCGTCCGTCGTGGCCGTCCGGGCGTTCTGCCGTGCCGCCTCCGCGAACCCGGCGGTCCCCGGTTCCGCCGTCAGGACGGCGCAGAACCACCTCGACCTGCTCCTCTCGGCGCTCCTCTCGGCGGGGAACGCCACAGAAGCCTTCTCGAGGGTCCGCGGCAGCATCCCTCCTGAGAACGCGCGCCGTATCCTGAGCCACACGAGGCATCCCGAGGCGGCTCTTCGCCGGGTGACGCCGGCCCTTTCGACCAGTCTCCTCGGTGCGGTCGCCGTCCTTTCGGGAGGCGCCTTCCGGGTCTCGGTCGTCCGGCTCGGTCCGGGACTGGCGGACGCCCGGATCTCCGGACGGCTGACGCCGATCCTCGGCGGCAGTTCCGGCGAATCGGCCCCCCTCCTCGGTCCCGGCGTGCGCGGTGCCGAGGACGTCGAACGGACAGATTCCACTCAGTCCTTCTCCCTCTCTCCGGGCGACGCCCTCCTTCTCGGGACCCCCGCCCTCGCCAGGGGCGCGACGGGAGCGTGGAACGGCCTCTCGACCCTCTGGCCTCCGTTCCCGGAAGGGCTCTCTTCCGGCGAAACGGCGCGCGATCTCCTCCGCCGGGCGGAACGCTGGGGCCAGGCCGAGCCGCCTTGCTTCGACGGACCCCTCGGACTCGCCCTCTTCCTGGCTCGCTAGCGCAGCTCCCGTTCCGCGGCCCCGGCCCTCGTGGCCGGATCTTTCGAGGAGCTCACCGAACCGGGCCTCCTCCGACGGCTAGACTTCACCGGTTGGAGGTCTCCCGATGCGAATCGCCTTCGCCGCGCCTCTTCTCGCGGCCGCCCTCACCCTCGGAGGCACCATGAGCGCCGCCGTTCCCGTGGCCGTTTCCCCCGAGACGCTGACGTCCCTCGAAGCCGAGCTCGTGACCCGCCACGGCGAGGGCATCCGGGCCCGCGCGAGGAGGGGCCTCGCGCAGGCGGCCGCTCTCTGGCGGGCCTCCGACGGCGACGCCGGAGCCTTCGCCGAGGTCGTCCGGACGCACTTCCTCGCGGACTCCGCGAAACGCGATGCCCTCTTCGAGAGGATGCAGAAGGTCCTCGAGTCGGTCGACGGGCACCTTCTCGAGGTCGTCCGCGATCTGAGAGAGCATTCCGACCTCGACCGCGGGGAGATCCTCGCGTTCGACGAGGCGATGGCGGGGTGGGACCCCGCGGCCCACGTCCTCGACGACCTCTTCGAAAACCGGCTCGCGTTCGCGGTCCTCCTCAACTTTCCGCTCACGACCCTCCAGGAGCGCCTCGAGAAGGGGCCGTCCTGGAGCCGCCGGGAGTGGGCCGAGGCGCGGCTGGCCGAGCGGTTCGGAAAGCGGATCCCGGCCGACGTAAGCCAGGCCGTGGCGTCAGCGTCCGCCGACGCGTCGAGGTACATCGCCGGATACAACCTGAGGGTCCACCACCTCCTCGACGAGAAAGGGCGACGCCTCTTTCCCCCGGGCAAACGGCTCCTGTCGCACTGGAACCTGCGCGACGAGATCAAGGCGAGCTACGGTACCGGACCGGACGCTCTGGCCAGGCAGAGGGCGATCGCGAAGGCGATGGAGCGGATCGTCACCCAGACGATCCCGCAGGCCGCCATCGACTCGTCGTGGGTCGACTGGAACCCCTTCACGAACGAGGTGAAGGTCACCACCTCCCCGGAGCCCGGCGCGCCGCCGCTTCCGAATGAGCGGACCGTCCTCGCGGCGGCCGAGCCCGACACGCGCTACGCGCGCCTCCTCGGCACGTTCCGCGCCGCGCGCCTCGTCGACCCGTACTCTCCCTCCGCCCCCTCTCTCATCGCCCGGCGATTCGACGAGGATCGGCAGATCCCGGAGGCACGCGTTCGGGAGATGCTCGAGGCGGTTCTCTCGTCGCCCGTCTTCGCCGAGACGGGCGCCCTCGTGAAGCAGCGCCTGGGCCGGCCGCTCGAGCCGTTCGACGTCTGGTACCCGGGGTTCAGGGACCGTGGCGCCTACACCGAATCCCGGCTCGACGAGATCACGCGGAAGAGGTACCCGACGCCGGAGGCGTTCGAGAAGGACATCCCCCGCATCCTGCGGGACCTCGGTTTCTCCGCCGAGCGCGCGGACGCGGTGGCCGGCAACGTCGTCGTCGACCCGGCGCGTGGCTCGGGTCACGCCTGGGGCGCCGCCCGCCGCGGGGACAAGGCGCACCTGAGGACGCGGGTCGCCGCCGACGGCATGGACTACAAGGGCTACAACATCGCCGTCCACGAGCTGGGACACAACGTCGAGCAGACGTTCTCCCTGAACTTCGTCGATCACACGCTGCTCGCGGGCGTCCCGAACACGGCCTTTACCGAGGCAATGGCCTTCGTCTTCCAGGAGCGCGATCTGGCGCTCCTCGGCCTCGGGGGGCCGGACGCGAAGGGCCGAGCATGGGGAACGCTCAACACCTTCTGGGCGACGGCGGAGATTTCGGGGGTCGCCCTCGTCGACATGGGCGTCTGGAGGTGGATGTACGGCCACCCCGAGGCGACACCGGCCGAGCTGAAGGAGGCCGTCCTCTCGATCTCCAGGGAGGTCTGGAACCGCTACTACGCCCCGGTCTTCGGAGTGAAGGACTCGACGATTCTGGCGATCTACTCCCACATGATCGATTCCTTCCTCTACCTCCCCGACTACCCCGTCGGCCACCTCATCGCGTTCCAGATCGAGCGGCACGTCGAGAAGGCCGGTGCCGTCGGGCCCGAGATCGAGCGGATGGCCCGGCAGGGGAGGCTGACGCCCGACCTCTGGATGAAGCACGCCGTCGGGGCGCCGGTCGGGCCCGAGGCGCTCCTGGCGGCGACGAAGGAAGCTCTCGCAGAGGTGAAGGCGGCCCGCTGAAGTGCCTGGACGGCTCCCGTCCGGGGTCCTTCGGGTGCGATCGTCCGCCCCGGTGCGGTGTACCATGATCGAATAGCCCCGGCGGATCCGGTCCCCGGGGACGGGACGGTTCGGCCGGAGCCGGACGGACCATGCGCTGGCCGAAGCGTCTCTCGCAGAAGCTCATCCTCTCGCTGACGATCGTCGTGGCGCTCGTCGCGGTGGCGAACGGCATCCTGTCCGCCCGCTCCGCCGACACGCAGCTGCAGGCCACGATGCTCCAGGGCGTCGACCAGATCTCCGGGGCCATCGCGAGCGCCACCTGGCACGCCATGCTCGCCGACAACCGGGCGGCGGCCTACCAGGTGATGGAGACGATCGCCGCCAAGCAGGGGATCCGGAGCGTCAGGATCTACAACAAGGAAGGGCGCGTCATGTTCTCGACGCCCCCCTCCCTCACGAAGGTCGTCGACAAGAACGCCGAGGCCTGCTTCCTCTGCCACGCCTCCGAGCAGCCGCTCGTGAAGGTCGACACCCCGACGCGGGCCCGGGTCGTCCACAGGGCGGACGGCACGCGGACCCTCGCGATGATCACGCCGATCTACAACGAGCCGGCGTGCAGCAACGCCGCCTGCCACGCCCACCCCGAGTCGCAGAACGTCCTCGGCGTCCTCGACGTCGGCCTCGACATGCGCCTCGTCGACGAGCAGGTCCGCCGCATCGAGATCCGGACGGCGCTCTTCACTTCGCTCGCCGTCATCCTCGTCGGTGTCTGCGCGACGGTCTTCACCCGCAGGCTCGTCACCACCCCGCTGGCCCGCCTCGCGGACGCGACGCGGCACGTGGCCGAGATGCAGCTCGACCGCCCCATCGCCCTCGGTTCGAGCGAGGAGCTCATGGAGCTGGCGCGTTCGTTCAACGAAATGCGCCGCCGCCTCGCCGAGGCGATGGCCGAGATCAACGGGTTCACCCGCAGCCTCGAGGACAAGGTGGAGGAACGGACCGAGCAGCTGAAGGTCGCCCAGCAGAAGCTGATGCTGTCCGACCGGCTCTCCTCGCTCGGCCAGCTCGCGGCGAGCGTGGCGCACGAGATCAACAACCCGCTTTCGGGAGTCCTCAATCTCTCGATGCTCATGAAGCGGATACTGAAGGACGACGGTATCCCGAAGGGGCGTGAGGCCGAGTTCCGGAAGTACCTCGACCAGGTCGCCGCCGAGACGGCCCGGACGGGGCGCATCGTCTCCGACCTCCTCGCCTTCTCGCGGCGCAGCCAGCCCCGTCGCGCCGACGTCGACCTGAACACGGTTATCGGAACGACGCTCTCCCTGGTTTCCCACAAGCTGAAGCTGATGAACGTCCAGGTGGATTGCGCCCTCGACGCCGCGCTCCCGCACGTCCTGGCCGACGGCTCGCAGCTCCAGCAGGTCATCATGAATCTCGTCCTGAACGGGGCCGAGGCGACCCGGGGGAAGGGGTCCGGGCACCTGCGCGTCGCGACCCGGGCGCTCGAGGAGAAGAAGGAAGTGCTCCTCGAGGTGAAGGACGACGGAGAAGGGATGAGCGCCGAGCTGAAGGAGCGGGTCTTCGACCCGTTCTTCACGACGAAGGACGAGGGGAAGGGTGTCGGGCTCGGCCTCGCGGTCGTCTACGGCATCGTCCAGGCGCACCAGGGTGAGATCGAGATCGAGAGCGTCCCTGGCAGCGGGACCGTCTTCCGCGTCACCCTTCCCGTGCGCCGGGACGCACCCGCCGCTTCCGCGTGAGTTTCATCACCGTGGTCGCGATCGGCACCCCGGACGACGAGGCCCTGGCCTCCGTCGAGTCCGCCGTCGCGGGCGCGTTCGGCCGCGAGATCCGGCGTCTCGCGCCTCTCCCCGAGCCTGCCGGAGCCCTGGACGCCGCGCGGGCCCAGTGGAACGCGCCGGAGATGCTCAAGGTGCTCCTGACGGTCCGTCCGGCCTCGGCCGAGCGGATCCTCGGCGTCACGGGACGGGACCTCTTCATCCCGGTCCTGAGCTTCGTCTTCGGCCAGGCCCAGATGGACGGCCCGACCGCGGTCATCTCGCTCGCCCGGCTCTCGCAGGCCTTCCTGGGGCTCCCCGAGGACCGGCCGCTCCTCCTTTCGCGTGCGCGCAAGGAGGCGCTCCACGAGCTGGGCCACACCTTCGGCCTCGTCCACTGCCCGGACGCGGCCTGCCCCATGTCATTGTCGACAGGCGTCGTCCAGGTGGACCGCAAGGGAGAGGCGTTCTGCGCCTCCTGCGCGGCGCTCGTCAGGGAAAGGAACCCGGTGGCAGCGCCGCCGGAAGGGAGGACACGATGAGACCGACGTGGCGGATCCTCGTCATCGACGACGAGGCGGTCATGCGGGAGTCCCTCGCGGCCTGGCTCCGCGAGGACGGCTACGAGGTGGACACGGCCCCCTCGGGCCGGGAGGGGATCGACAAGGCGCGGGAGACCGACTACGCCATCTACTTCGTCGATCTGAAGATGCCGGGGGGGATCGACGGCATCGAGGCGATGATGGAGATCAAGAAGCTCCGGGCGGATGCTTCCATCGTCATCATCACGGCCTACGCCACCGTCGATACCGCGATCACGGCGATGAAGGAGGGGGCGCTCGAGTACATCGTCAAGCCCTGCAACCCCCAGGAGATCTCCCTCCTGGTCTCCCGCATCATCAAGGTGAGGAAGCTCCAGCGCGAGAACGAGATCCTGCGCCGGCGCCTCTCCGGCCGCTGGCACTTCCACGACCTCATCTCCAAGAACCCGCGGATGCAGGAGATTTTCGGCCTCATCAAGGATGTCGCCAGCCTCAGGAGCACGGTCCTGATCACGGGGGAGAGCGGCACCGGCAAGGAGCTCATCGCGCGGGCCCTCCACTTCTCGGGCGAGAGAGCCGGGCGGCCGTTCGTCGGCGTCTCCTGCGCGGCCCTCTCCGAGTCGCTCCTGGAGTCCGAGCTCTTCGGACACGAGAAGGGGTCCTTCACCGGCGCGGCCGAGAGGCGCAAGGGAAAATTCGAGCTCGCCACGGGCGGGACGATCTTCCTCGACGAGATCGGCGACATCTCTCCGAAGGTCCAGGTCGACCTCCTCCGGGTCCTGCAGGAACGGCGCTTCTTCAGGGTCGGCGGGAGCGAGGAGGTTGCCGTCGACGTCCGCGTCGTCGCCGCGACGAACGTCGACCTCGTCGAGGCGGTCCGGCTCGGGCGCTTCCGCGATGACCTCTTCTACAGGCTGAACGTCGTCGCCATTCCCCTCCCGCCGCTTCGAGACCGGCCGGAGGACATTCCGCTCCTGGCCCGCTCCTTCCTCGAACGCCTCTCTCACGAGCTGGGAAAGGAGGCCGAGGACCTCTCCGAAGGGGCCCTCAAGGCGCTCCTGGCGCACCGGTGGCCGGGGAACGTCCGCGAGCTGGAGAACGCCGTCGAGCGCGCGCTCGTCACCGCGAAGGGGCGCGTCCTGACCGAGGAGGACTTCGCGTTCCTGCGTCCCGTATCGGAGTCGGCGCTCGGCTGGACCGTCCCGACGCACCTGCCGCTCGCCGACGTGGAGAAGACGGTCATCGCGTCCACGCTGAAGCGGAACGACGGGAACGTGAAGGAGACCGCGCTCGTCCTCGGCATCGACCGCTCGACGCTCTACGACAAGCTGAAGAAGTACGGCATCGA
>DIAY01000184.1 GCA_002414905.1 Holophagales bacterium UBA5066
CCGGACGAAGCCTCTCGGCGGCTCCTCGAAGAGCAGATCGCGAGCTTCGAGGCCGAGGCCGTGCGAGTCCGGCGCGAGGCGGGGGAGAAGGAGCCCGACGCGATCCGGGCAAACCAGAGGCTGCTGGCGCCATATCGTCAGAAGATATCGGCACTCTCGGACGAGCTGTCCCAGCTTCGGACCGCTTCGCCGGCGAAGTAGCCCGAGTGGAGCCCGTTTTCGCGGGCGCGGAAGCTGGTCTCCGGCCCGTTCCCGGGCGCGCCGCCGGGCGAGCCGCTGCTAGACTCGCCACTTCCCCGGGAAAGCTGACGTCGCCAGGAGACGGACGATGCGAATGATCGACCCCCTTCTTCTCGAGTTCGACCGCGAGTGCTCCTCGACGAGGAAGTGCCTCGAGCGCCTCCCCGCCGACAAGCTGGCCTGGAAGCCCCACGAGAAATCGATGACACTCGGCCAGCTCGCCGGCCATGTCGCGACGATTCCCGGCTGGATCGGCGGGGCGCTCCTCCTCGACGGATTCGACCTGGCCGCAGGCATGGGCAAACCGCCCCTCGACACGCCGGAGAACATCCTCGCCGCTTTCGAGGCGGCCGTGAAGACGGCAAAGGGCGCCATGGCGCAGCTCGACGACGCGAAGGCGATGGGGGACTGGACACTCTCGAACAAGGGCCAGCCCGTCTTCTCGATGCCCCGGATCGCGCTCGTGCGGGCGATCCTTCTGAACCACTCCTACCACCATCGTGGTCAGCTCACGGTCTACATGAGGCTCCTCGACATCCCGGTGCCGGCGATCTACGGCCCGAGCGCCGACGACAACCCGTTCAAGTAGGGGAACGGGCATGTCCGTCGTCCTGACCGAGCTTTCCGACCGGATCCTGACCATCACGGTCAACAGACCGGAGAAGCTGAATGCCCTGAACGCCGAGTTGATCGAGGAGCTCCGGCGCGTCTTCCACGACGCGAAGACGAACGCGGAGGTCGGGGCGCTGATCCTGACCGGTGCGGGGGAGAAGGCCTTCGTCGCCGGAGCCGACATCTCCGGCTTCCCGTCGCTCACTCCGGTCGCTGCACGCGACTTCGCTCGGAGAGGGCAGGCGGTCCTCGACCTCCTCGAGACCATGGGCAAGCCCTCCCTCGCAGCGGTGAACGGCTTCGCCCTCGGAGGCGGCTGCGAGCTCGCGATGGCCTGCTCGATGCGCGTCGCTTCGAAGAACGCCCGGTTCGGCCAGCCCGAGGTCGCCCTCGGCCTGATTCCCGGCTACGCGGGAACCCAGCGCCTGCCGCGCCTCGTCGGCAAGGGGCGCGCGCTCGAGCTGATCCTCACTGGTGATCCGATCCCGGCTGACGAAGCCTTACGGATCGGGCTCGTCAACCGTGTCGTCGAGCCGGCGGAGCTCATGCCGACGTGCCGCGCTCTTGCGACGAAGATCCTCGGGAAGGCCCCACTCGCCGTGCGGTACGCCCTCGAAGCCGTCAACCACGGTCTCGAGATTTCCTTCGACGAGGCCGAGCTGCACGAGGCGGCCCTCTTCGGCCTCTGCATCGCGACGGATGACATGAAGGAGGGCGTCGCCGCCTTCCTCGAAAAGCGCCCGGCGAAGTTCACGGGGATATAGGGGTCAGGTCTTGATTATATATTATAGAATCAAGGGCGCGGGCCTGGCGCGCCCGGGTTCGGTGCTCGTCGGAACTAGGTGGTAGACCGGACCCCAATTCCCTGCTCTGGCCGTTCCCTTCGTCGCGTCGCTCGCCGTCCGCCGCGCCGGACGCATCCTCGCCGGCGCGGTCACATTTCTCGGCCTCGTCCTCGCCGCGGGGCCGCCCCTCTTCTTCGCGGGATAGCTCCCGCCGGAAGCCGGGCGCGACGCCCGCGCCTCCCGGCGCCCGTCAGAGCGGCCGTGACAGGGTGAAGGCGCCGCGGAGCTGGCCGGTCGCGAAGCCGACGGCCTGGTCCTCGGGGTAGAGCTCCTTGACCTTCGCGGCCACGTCGGGCTTCAGCGCGGCACCGTGACAGGCCAGGCAGGGGGAAGCCGTTCCGATCGCCTTCATGTACCGGAACGTGGCGCGCCCTTCGCTCTCGACGACCTCGTAGGTCTCGAGGGCCGGCATCTCCTCGCCGGCCGCGAGACGCTTCCGGAATTCCTCGAGCTTCGCCGTCTCCCAGGCGTCGGCGGCATTGCTCGGGTTGCGCACCTTGAACGCCGTCCTCGCGATCTTCCAGGGGGTCCCCGCGGCGGTCGCGACCGCGATCTCGGGCGCCCTCACACGGCAGACGTCGAGGGCCTTCACCGGGCCGCCCTCCTTCATCGCGGCGAAGAGCTCTCCCTGCAGCGAGAGCATCAGGTTACCGGCGAGGCCGCGCGCCTGGGAGGCGAGTGCCTCGGGAGACGGAGGGGCCGCAGCGACGAGGGGGAGGGCGACGAGGGCGGCGAGGGCGAATCGCGGGGTCTTCATCTCTTCCTCCGGCGGGCAGGTTAGCGCGTCAGCGGCCGGAACGGGTCGTCCCTCGCCGCGGGGGCGCGGTCCGGGGGTCTTCCGGCCAGGGGTGCCTCGGGTAGCGGCCGCGGAGCTCCCTCCTCACGACGGGATAGGTCACGGACCAGAAGCTCGCGAGGTCGGACGTGACCTGGACGGGGCGTCCTGCGGGGGAGAGGAGGTGAAGCAGGACTGGCACGCGGCCCGCGGCGATCCGGGGCGTGCTCTCGAGGCCGAAAAGCTCCTGCAGCTTCACGGCGAGGATGGGCGGCCCGCCTCCCTCGTAGCGGAGCAGGAGGTCGCGCTTGGTCGGGACGGAGCAGGAGGAGGGGGCGTGCTCGGCGAGGAGGCGCAGGACGCGCGGGCCCAGGCGGGCGCGAAGCAGCGGCTCGAGCGGGACCACGCGGAGCTCGGCAAGGCGCCGGCAGCCGGGGACGAGGTCGGGGAGGAGCGCAATGAGCGCGTCGTCGTCGAGGGACGGCAGGCCGAGCTCCGGCATCGCGTGCCGCAGGAAGGTGACCCGCATCCGCAGCTGTCCGACGCTCTCGGTCAGGTCGAGGGCGCGGGAGAGGTCTGCGCGGGCGGCGTCGAGGAGGAGGCCGGCGGTCTCCCCGTCGAGGGGCGCGGGAATCTCCTTCTCCTCGAGGACCAGGCCGTCATAGACGACGCGCCGGAACGCGACGACCCGCTCCGAAGAGGTGTCCCACGAGCGGGCCGTCTCCGTAGCCACGGGCTCCCCGGGAAGCGCGGCGAGCCACTCGGGCTCGACTGCGCTCGCCAGCCGGATGCGGTCGGGGCCGGAGGGGGCGGCCGAGGTCTCGATCACGGCGACGAGATCTGCCGAGAGCACGGAGCAGCGGGAATCGAAGACGAGAGGCGTCCCCCCGGCGAGGATCGCCTCGGGCCCTGAGGGACGCCGACGCCGGGCGATCCGGTCGGGATAGGCGGCGAGGACGAGGCGGAGGAGGTCGGCCTCCGAGGGGCGGGACGGGCGCGCCGCCGGAGGGAACCGCCGAAGGAGGAGGTCGCGGAGGCGCAGGACGGAGAGGGCGGCACCCGGCTCGAGGCCGAGAGACGAAAGGCGCGTGCGGGACAGGCCGGACCGTTCAGCCTCCTCGAGGAGGTCGAGGCGCAGGAGAAGATCGGAGGCGTGGTCGACACCCGAAGGCCCGGTGCCGAAGACGCGGCTGGTCGCCAGGACGTCCCGTTCCTCGACGAGCGCCGCCAGGGTCGCCGCCTCGCGAAGGAAGCCCCTCTCGGCTCCAGAGAGGACGAGTGCGGCCAGGCGAGGATGCACGGGCAGCGACGCCATCCGCGCACCGCGAGGCGTGGGACGGAAGGAGTCGCCTTCGACCGCACCGAGTCGTCGCAGCAGCCGCAGTCCGAGCGAGATCGAGGCGGCGGGCGGCCGATCGAACCAGCCGAAGAGAGCCGGGTCGCGGGCCGTCCAGAGGAGGACGTCGAGAAGGGGCGAGGCGAGACCGGTCCGGAGAAGCTCGGGCTCCTCGTGCAGCCGCAGTCCGCGTTCCTCATGCCGCGAGTAGAGGCGAAGCGCGAGGCCTGGTCCGAGGCGGCCCGCCCGGCCGGCGCGCTGGTCGGCGCTCGCGCGCGAGATCCGGCCGAGGACGAGCCGGTCGAGCCCGGAGCGCAGATCGAAGCGGAGCGTGCGCGCCAGACCCGAGTCGACGACAGTCGAAACGCCCTCGATCGTGAGCGACGTCTCGGCGACGTTCGTCGAGAGGATCACGCGGCGCCGCCCCGCCGGCGCGGGGGCGAGAGCGGCGTCCTGCGCGGCCCCGGGGAGCTCGCCGTGGAGGACCCGGACGTCGAGGTCTCCTCCCATCGAGTCCACGGCCTCCCGCGCCCGACGGATCTCGAAGGCTCCCGGAAGGAAGGCGAGGAGGTCGCCTTTCGGACCCTCCGTAAAGGCCGTCCGCACGGCGGATGCGACGCGGGCCTCGAGAGGTCTCGGGTCGGCCTCTTGCGCGTGCCGCACTTCCACGGGAAAGGGGCGTCCGGGGACGAGGACGACCGGTGCCGGGCCTCGCGCGTCCGCGAGGAAAGAGGCAACGGGGGCCGGATCGAGGGTGGCGGAGGCCACGAGCAGCAGGAGGTCCTCGCGGAGCGATGCGCGGACCTCGCGGAGCATGGCGAGAGCGAGATCGGCGTGGCGGCTCCGTTCGTGGAACTCGTCGAGCATCACGCCCGCGATTCCCGGAAGGGAAGGGTCCTCGAGGAGACGACGGGTCAGGATTCCCTCGGTCACGACGAGGATCCGCGTCCGGGGCGACCGCACCCCTTCGTCGCGAACCTGGTAGCCGGCCGTCTCACCCACGAGCTCCCCGAGCTCCGAGGCGATGCGCCTCGCGGCGGCGCGGGCGGCGACCCTCCTCGGTTGCAGGACCCAGAGCGTACCGGAGCGAAGCAGCCCTTCGGCGAGAAGCGCCGGAGGCACGCGCGTCGTCTTGCCCGCGCCAGGAGGCGCGACGAGGACGAGAGCTCCACGGTCTCGCAGAGCGGTCGCGATCCCTGGGAGAAACGGGTCGATCGGGAGCGTCGTCGCCACGGGGACGACGAGGATAAGGCGGGCGGGTCCACGCCGCTTCGGGGCGAACCGCGTCCTTCCGGATCTGGCGGGTCCGGGACGGGACCGAAGGCGCCCGGATGCCATTTCGAGAGGGCTTCGGAAGGACGGAAGGCCTTTGCCGGTGCTAGAATGACTCGTTGATGGCCCGCCGGTTCGCGGCTCCGCTTT
>DIAY01000225.1:0-491 GCA_002414905.1 Holophagales bacterium UBA5066
CGAACCTGAAGGCGATGGTGACGGGGTGGGAGGAGATCCACGGCGACGAGCCGCACGCCACCGCCGAGGCGGCCACCGTCTCCGCACAGGACGCCCCCGCACAGCCCGCTCCGCACGCCCGCTGAGGATGACGCCATGAACGAACGACACATGAACCCTTATCTGGCCGGATTCTTCCTCGGCCTCGTCCTCCTCCTGACGATCTTCGTCACCGGCCGTGGCCTCGGCGCGAGCGGCGCGGCGAAGAACGCCGTCGTCGCCGCTGTCGGCGCGGCCGCTCCCGCGCACGCCGCGGCGAACCCCTTCTACTCCAGGCTGGTCGGCCCCGGGCACGAAAACCCTCTCAAGGCGTGGCTCGTCTTCGAGGTCTTCGGGGTCCTGATCGGAGCTTTCGTCTCGGGACTCACGGCCGACCGGCTCGGGTTCGTCCTCGAACGCGGTCCGCAGGCATCCGTGAAGGGGCGGCTCCTCTTTGCCGTCGCCGGTGGCGC
>DIAY01000225.1:688-1293 GCA_002414905.1 Holophagales bacterium UBA5066
TGAGCGGCATGGCGGTTCTCTCCGTCGCCGGGTTCGTGACGATGCTCGCGATCTTCGGCAGCGGGTTTCTCTTCGCGTGGTTCACGCGCTCGCTCTGGCTCGGCGCGAAGGCGGGGAGGTAAGGCGATGGGCCCGTTCGTTCCCGACCTGATCTCCGACCAGCTCAACCTCGTCATCGCCCTGGCCATCGGCTTCCTCTTCGGCTTCGTCCTCGAGCAGGCCGGCTTCTCCTCCTCGCGCCGCCTCGTCGGCGTCTTCTACGGTTACGACCTGACGGTCCTGCGCGTCTTCTTCACCGCCGCGGTCACCGCCGCCGTGGGCGTCCTTCTCCTGGCGGCGGCGGGCCTCCTCGACCTGACCGCGATCTTCGTCAACCCCACCTGGCTCACCCCGGCGATCGTCGGCGGCGTCATCATGGGTCTCGGCTTCCTCCTCGGCGGCTTCTGCCCCGGGACGAGCGTCTGCGCCGCGGCGATCGGAAAAGTCGACGCGATGGCCTTCGTCGCCGGCAGCTTCCTCGGCGTTTTCGGCTATGCCGAGCTCTTCCCGCGGTTTGCGGCGTTCGCCGATTCGACCGCCCTCGGCGCGGCGAAGGTCAACGAGTC
>DIAY01000225.1:1432-2771 GCA_002414905.1 Holophagales bacterium UBA5066
GGCGAAGGTGACGGCGCCCGGGTACGTTCCGCACCACGTCGTCAAGCCGATGACTCCCGACGAGCTCGCGTTCCGGATCCTGGATCGCGACCCGCGGCTGCGCGTCGTCGACCTGCGTGGCGAGGCCGCCCGGAAGGCCCGGCCGCTCCCGGGGACGATCGCGGTCCCGGCGAGCGAGGTTCTCGGGAAGGAATGGAGAAGCTCCTTCTCCCCCCGAATGGTGAAGAAAATCCTCGTCGCCGAGACCGAGGCCGAGGCGAAGACCGCCGCGTACCTCCTCGTGGAGACGGGTTTCGAGAACGTGGCATTTCTGGAGGGGGGCTATCCCGCGTTCGAGCGAACGGTCCTCTCCCCGTCGGTCCCGGAGGACGAGGGGCGCTTCGCGCCCGTCGTCGAACGCTTCCGCGCACAGGCCCGGCTCGGTCTCGTCGAGATGGTACGGATCGAAAGCGCCGCCGGGACGAAGGTGCCGAAGAAGGTGAAGAAGGTCCAGGGCGGCTGCTGACGGGGCGGGGCGCGCATACTCCCCAGGGCCGGCGTCGAGCCGCCCGTCCCGGCACCGGTGACGCGGCCCGCCACGGAGGTACCTGATGGACGTCGTATTCCTCTCGCGGCTCCAGTTCGCGGTCAGCATCGGGTTCCACTACATCTTCCCGCTGCTGACGATCGGCCTCGGCATCGTCCTCGTCTGGCTCGAGGCGGGGTTCCTCCGGACGAAGGACCCGATGTACGAGACCGCCGCCCGCTACTGGACGAAGGTCTTCGCCCTCAACTTCGCCATCGGCGTCGCCACCGGGATCGTCATGGAGTTCCAGTTCGGAACGAACTGGGCGACCTATTCCCGCTTCGTCGGCGACGTCTTCGGCTCGGCCCTCGCCGCCGAGGGGATCTTCGCCTTCTTCCTCGAGTCGGGCTTCCTCGCCATCCTCGTCTTCGGCTGGGACCGCGTCGGGCCGAAAATGCACTTCTTCGCGACGCTCATGGTCTCTCTCGGGTCGATCTTCTCCTCGGTCTGGATCGTCGTCGCCAACAGCTGGCAACAGACGCCCGCGGGCCACCACTTCGTGCCCGTCCTGCGCAACGGCGTACCGGTCCTGAAGGACGGACAGCCCGTGCTCCGCGCCGAGATCGTCGACTTCTGGGCGCTCGTCTTCAACCCCTCGACCGTTCACCGGCTCGTCCACGTCCTGATCGGCGCCTTCCTCGTCGGCTCCTTCTTCGTCATGTCGATCGCAGCCTGGTACCTCCTGAAGGGGCGCCACCCCGAGTTCGCCCGCCGCTCGTTCGACGGCGGGCTCGCCCTCGCGACGGTCTCCGCGCTCGCGATGCTCGTCTCGGG
>DIAY01000283.1 GCA_002414905.1 Holophagales bacterium UBA5066
AACGTCTTCTCGATGGGCGACTTCGAGGTCGACCTCGAGCGGGAACTCGGGGAGAAGGTCCAGGTCGCCGCGGCGCTCGTCGTGAACGACGAGGGGGCCGAGCTCACAGTCGGCTTCGTCGACGTCCATTTCCTCGGCGGCCTCGCCGCACCGCGCGGCAGCCTGCCCGTCGAAAAGGGCTTCCACATCCAGCTGGGAAGGTTCGACGTCCCGTTCGGAAACGACTGGCGCACCTTCGCCGCGAAGGACCGGACGGAGCTGTCTGCTCCGCTCACGACCGAGGTCGTGATGGACGGCGGCTACAACGACGTCGGCCTCCGCGTCTTCGGAAACACCGAGAGCCTCGCCTACGCGGCCTACGTGCTGCGCGGCGAAGGAAAGGGCAGCCTCGTCGGCGGACGGCTCGGCCTCAAGCCGTTCGACAACGTTTATCGGCTTGCGAGCCCCGTCCGGGCGTTCGAGCTGGGAGTCGCGGCCCTGCACGATTTCGACGGTGACGGCGGCACCGAGGCGACCGCTTTCGCTCTCGACGGGGAGCTGCGCGGCCGCCTCGGCCGCCTGCGTGCGGAATTCCTGCGGCGCGACCAGCGCCTGCCGGAGGGACCCGACGGGAGGGTCGTCCGCTGGGGCTTTCACGTGACGGCGGCGTTCGACGCCGGCGCTCCCGGGGGGATCCCGACGACTCCCTACCTTCGATACGACACGGTGAACGTGGAACCCTCGACTTCGGCAGAGCCTTCCGCTGGAGAGACGGAGGGCCGTACGGAGCGACTCACGGCGGGTCTCCACACCATCCTCTTCGAGATCCTCTCGCTCAAGCTCGAGTACCAGCGAATCCTGTCCGCCCCGCCGGCCGTCGAGGTCGCGGAGGCCTTTCACCGGGATTCGTTCCTCGCCCAGGTCGTCGTCACCTTCTAGGAGGACCGGCATGCTGCCTCGAACCGCCGCCCTGCTCCTCGCGCTCGCCACGATCACCGCCCCTGCGAGCGCCCGGGCCTCCGACGAAGCCCGTTCCGCCGGCGCTCACCCCTCGTGGACCGTCGACAGCTGCCTCGCATGCCACGGGAAAGCCGAGGCGTCCGCGATCTCCCCGCGACTCACCCGCCCCTGCCAGACGCTCTGTGTCTCGTGCCACCAGTTCCGGGACGGCCACCATCCGGTCGGCGTGACGATCCTGCGCGCGGTACCGGCGCCCCTCCTCCTGACGACTGCGGGCACGAACACCTGCTCCACCTGCCACGACACTTCCCGACCGCAATTCGATAGCTCGCCCTGGGTGTCGCGGAGCCTCTTCGAGCGGATCGCGAGAAAGCCCTCGGAGAACCGGACCAACTTCCTCGTGATACGGAACGACAAGGGACAGCTCTGCCGCATCTGCCACTGAGCCTCGGCGAATGTCGCCGTGCTCCGGACCATCCGCCGCATCCTCGACCACCTCACCCGGCGCGCCACCCGGGGCCGCGCCCCGCCTGCCGCTGCCGGCGAGATCCCCGCCTTCCCACGTCTCTCCTGATCGCCAAGGCCGTTGCCAGATCGGCCAGCGCGGCAGGGTTGTGCGGTCTGTCTCTCACATGCTCCCGCACGCCCGGGCCTGCCTCGCGAAGGGCGAATATCGCCCTCGGATCTCTTTCGGGCTCTCCGCGACTCCTCACGAACTCTCTTCCAAGAAGCTGTGCCGCTCCGCCACAGGCCCATGGGCCTTCCGCGCTCCCGTCCGGACCTCCAGCCGTTCTTCGGCCGAAATCAGAATTCCTATCCTCCCTCGCTCGCGCTCCGGACGAGATCGGTGATCAGGAGGTTCCAGCCCATGTGCCCACCAGAAGCGCCAGGGCCGTGAGAAGGGACAGAGGCGCCGAGATCGATCGCGCTCTTCCGGGTATTTGACGAGGATTACCCCAGGGTGATAATTTTTTTGTTCGGCTTTCAGAACGTCCGGGGCAGATTCGCGTTGCGAAGGCGAGAGGAGTTTGGAGATGCGGTTCTTTTTGCGTGGTGTTGCGTGGAGCCTGACGGCCGCGGCCTGTCTGGCAGGCGGGGGCACCGCCGGTGCGGCCGTAGCGAGGTCACTCCCCAACCAGGATGCATTCCTTTCGAGCTCGCGACGACTGCCGGTAGAGCCCCCGGCCTCTGTCGCCGGAAAGCTCAACCTTGGGAAGGCGATACAGGCCGAGCCCCGTCTCGGCGTTCCGTCGTTCGTCTGGACGCGCGGGACCAAGCCGCAGCTTCCGCTTGGAATGCTGATACCCGGGAAGGATGAAGCCGTTGCTGCCGCGAGGGCACTCCTCTCGGACCTGGCCCCTCTCTACAAGCTCCAGCCCTCCGACCTCTCCGGCGCAACCCTCCACGAAGCGACCGACCCGACCCGCGCGCCGATCACCGTGACGTTCAAGCGGCAGATCGACGGCATCGAGGTCTTCCGGGACCGTATCGTCGTCGTGATGGCCAAGGACCTGACCCCGGTTGCCGTCTCGGGGTACCTCCCCGCGTCGGAACGTGGAATCGCGGCCCCGGAGCGCTTCCTGAAGACCCCGGCCGCCATGGCCGTGGCGGCGATCGCCGACCTCACGGGCGTCACCCTCCCCGCCTCGGTCCTCAGGGACCCGGGCCGTCAGAACGGCGCCTATCGGTATTTCGAGCTGGCCGGCCCCGCGGCCGTCTCGCTCGCCACGCCGGTGCGGTGGAAGAAAACCGTCTATCACCTTCCCGACACGATGGTCCCTGCGTACTACATGGAAATCGACGTCCCGGATGACTCCGGAAGCCCCGTACTGTGGGCCTACGTCCTGTCGGCCGAGGACGGGAGCCTCCTCCACAGAAGCCAGCTGACCGCGTACGACTCTTTCTCGTACAGGGTCTGGGCACAGACGACCGGCGTTCGCCTTCCAGACGATGGCCCGCAGGGGATCGCCCAGTCTCCGCACCCGACGGGCAACCCGGACGGCACGGCGCTCTCGTACGTCGCACCGCCCCTTCTCTCCCTCCAGAATGGCCCGATCTCCACGAACGACCCGTGGCTACCCGCCGGGGCGACGGAGACGACTGGAAACAACGTCGACGCCTATGCCGACCTGACGGCTCCCGACGGCTTCAACGCGGGGGACCTCCGGGCCAGCGTGACGGCCCCGGGAGTCTTCGACCGCGTCTACGACGTGACGCTGGCCCCCCTCGCGAGCACCGCCCAGTCGATGGCGGCCGTGACGCAGCTCTTCTACGTCAACAACTTCCTCCACGACTGGTTCTACGATGTCGGCTTCGACGAGGTTGCCGGGAACGCGCAGCAGGACAACTTCGGGCGCGGTGGCCTGGGAGGCGACCGGATCCTGGCGCAAGGTCAGGACTACAGCGGTACGAACAACGCGAACATGTCCACCCCTTCCGACGGCGCCAGCCCTCGGATGCAGATGTACGTCTTCTCCGGGAAGGCCACTAAACAGGTCGTCGTCGGCGGCTCTCCTTACCTCGCGAACGTCTCCACGACGTTCGGCCCGCAGACATTCAACGTTTCCGGGACGGTCGTCCTGAACAGCGACGGGACGGCGCCCACGAGCGACGGTTGCGAGGCCTCTCCCGCCGGGGCCTACACCGGCCAGATCGTCGTCATCGATCGCGGTACCTGTGCATACACGCTCAAGACGAAGAACGCCCAGAACGCCGGAGCGATCGGGGTCATCATCGCCAACAACGCAGCTGGTGCCGGAGCGCCCGGGCTGGGCGGTACCGACGCTACGGTCACAATCCCGGTGCTCTCGGTCAGCCTCGAGGACGGAGTGACGATCAAGGCGGCCCTCGGGGGCAGCCCGGCCGGGCAGCTCCTCCGCACCGCGGCCGGGGTCGGTCCTGACGGCACGATCGACAACGGCATCAGCGGGCACGAGTGGGGGCACTACCTCTCGAACCGGCTCGTTCCGGGTCTCAGCACCAATCAGGCTCGTGGTATGGGCGAGGGCTGGGGCGACTTCATCGGCCTGCTGCTGCTCCGACGTCAGGGGGAAGCTCTGAACGGCGTCTACGCCAGCGGCGCGTATGCACCTCAGGGTCTCTCGATCGACAGCCTCTACTACGGCATCCGCCGCTACCCCTATTCCACGAACTTCGCGAAGAGCCCGCTCACCTTCAAGCACATCACGACCGGCGTCGCCCTCCCGGTAGGCCCGCCCCGCGATGGCGCCATCGCCTCGGCAGACAACGCCGAGGTCCACAACGCTGGCGAGGTCTGGTGCGCGATGCTCTGGGAGGCCTACTCCGAGCTGCTCGCGGCGACGGAAGGCGGCTCTCCGCGCCTCACCTTTGACCAGGCGCAGACCCGGATGCTGACGTACCTCGTGGCCGCGTTGAAAGCCACACCGGCCGACCCTACCTACACGGAAGCCCGGGATGCTCTCCTCGCCGTCTCTCTTGCCGCCGACGCGCAGGATTTCCTGGCGTTCTGCAACGCTTTCGCTCGACGCGGCATCGGGACCGGGGCCGTCTCTCCCGACCGGGCCTCGGCGACCAACTCGGGCGTCGTCGAGAGCTTCGGCTGCGGCGGTGACCTCAACTACGTGTCGTCCTCCCTCGACGACTCTGTCTTCCACTGCGACGCCGACGGGATTCTGGACAAGGGCGAGAGGGGACTCCTTCACGTCAGCGTGAAGAACAGCGGCGGAACGTCCCTGTCCGGCACGACGGCGACCATCACGAGCACGAACCCGTTGATCACCTTCCCGGCCGGGAACTCCTTCAACCTGCCGGCCTCTGCCGTAGGCGAGACGGTCAGCGGGACGGTCCCGGTCCAGCTGGATGCAGTTGCGAGCGGGCCGCAGGCAATGGACTTTTCGGTCAGCTACAACGACTCGGGTCTGTACGTACCCGGGCCGAGGGTGGCCAGCTACGACATCGCCGGCAATGCCAACAACCTGCTGGCGCAGTCGGCTTCAGACGACGTCGAGAGCCCCACTCCCGCCTGGACCGCCACCGGCACCGGCGGCACGCCGTGGACTCGAGTCGCGGACTCGGCCCTCGCTCACCACTGGAACGGCCCGGACAACGGCGTTGCCTCCGACATCGTCCTCACCTCTCCCCCGCTCCAGGTGGCGGGGGCCGGGAGCTTCGGTTTCACGTTCCTGCACAGGTACCAGTTCGAATTCGGCTCCGCGACCTACTGGGACGGCGGCGTCCTCGAGATCAGCACGGACGGCGGTACGGTCTGGACCGACATCGGAGCCTCGGCCGTGCCCGGCTACAACGGGACGCTCGACGCCACGGCGGGCAACCCGCTCGGCGGCCGCCTCGCATACGGGAACGCCAGCGCGGGCTACCCCGCCTACGTTCCGGTCACCGTCAGCCTTGGAACTGCTTACCAGGGGATGACCGTGCGGGTCCGGTTCCGGGCCGGCTCGGACCAGAACACGTCTGCAGCGGGCTGGGACATCGACGACATCGCGTTCACAGGAATCACGAACACGCCGTTCCCGACCTTCGTGGCCCAGGGCGAGTGTGTGGTCCTGCCGGTGGAGCTGCAGAGCTTCGAGATCGACTGACGATCAGCGTTACTGCGGGGGAGCCCGGCTCGGTCGGGCTCCCCCCCGCGTACTTCTTACGCGTCTGAGCATCGTAAGGAAGCGGCCTCGCATCTCCGGCGGCCCTTAAAGTTCCTTCCTACGAGAGCGCCCCGGACAAGGCTATGTCCGGGCGAGGCGCCCGGGACATTCGAGAGATGAGCAGCACGTCCCCAGCGTCGTACGACGAGGCCAGCGGCGGGTGAGGCCCCGAGGGCCGGAAGCGCGGGGATCGAGAGGGCGAGAGCGAGACGGCGGAAGTGGCCCATCCGGGACTCCTTCGCCCTGAATATCCGCCTCGGGGCACGGACGACGGCAGGATCGTGGTTCTTCGGGCCCTTCTCCGTAGAATCCGCCTCGCTTGGCAGACGAAACGGCAACTCGCGACGACTCGGGCGCTGCGCCTCTCGAAGACGTCGACACGATCGACACGTTGCCGCTCGCGGACGCGCCGACGGTCGACGGTGTCCCGCAGGTGGGAGGAGCGCGCCCCGCCGCATCAGGGCGAGTCGCTCCGCCCGAGTCGATCGGCCCCTACCGGATCCTCGGCATTCTCGGCGAGGGGGGAATGGGAACCGTCTACGAGGCCGAGCAGCAGCAACCTCGCCGGCGTGTCGCGCTCAAGGTCATCCGCGGCGGCAGCTACGTCGACGAGCAGCGCGTCACGATGTTCCGGCGGGAGATCGAGACGCTCGCCAGGCTCGACCACCCGAACATCGGCGCCATCTACGACGCGGGACGAACCGAGGACGGCCAGCACTTCTTCGCGATGGAGCTCGTCCGGGGGCGGACGCTCGACGCCTGGCTCGGCGCGCGCCGCGGTCCGGTCGACACGCAGGAAGTCCGCCTCCGCCTGCGGCTGATCGTCTCGATCTGCCGGGCGGTCCACTACG
This sequence comes from Holophagales bacterium UBA5066, assembly GCA_002414905.1. Classification (GTDB taxonomy): domain Bacteria; phylum Acidobacteriota; class Thermoanaerobaculia; order UBA5066; family UBA5066; genus UBA5066. The sequence goes on from DIAY01000283.1 coordinate 6,431, forward strand.
CCCACCAGCGCGGCGTGATCCACCGCGACCTGAAGCCGTCGAACGTCGTCGTCCCGGACAGCGAGGGCCCCGGCGCGGCGGGCGAGCTGCCCGCCGTGAAGGTCCTCGACTTCGGGCTGGCCCGCATCACGGATTCCGACGTCGCGGCCCCCACGCTGGTCACGGAGATCGGCACGATCCGGGGAACGATCCCCTACATGAGCCCGGAGCAGACGCGCGGCAACCCGGGCGCCGTGGACGTCCGCTCCGACGTTTACGCCCTCGGGATCATCCTCTACGAGGCCCTGACGGGGGTGAGGCCGTACGAGACGGAGAGCTCGTCGCTCCTCGACGCGATCCGCATCGTCTGCGAGCAGCCTCCAGCGCCCCTCCGCCGCGCCTGGAAGGGCCCCCGGGCACCCGACGCCGACCTCCAGACGATCGTCGGCAAGGCGCTCGAGAAGGAGCCCGACCGGCGGTATGCGAGCGCCGCCGCGCTCGCCGAGGACCTCCAGCTCTACCTCGAGTCGCGTCCGATCCTCGCGCGGGCGCCGAGCGCGGCCTACCAGCTGCGCAAGTTCGCGCGGCGCAACCGGGCCCTCGTGGCAGGGATCGCCGCCACGTTCCTGGCTCTCGTCGTCGGCGTCGTGGCCTCCACCACATTCGCCGTCCGCGAGGCCGCGCAGAGGCGCGCCGTCGAGGCCGCGCGGCGCGACCTCCAGGAAGTGGCCGACTTTCAGCGGGGCATGCTCGCCGGCGTCGACGCCCGCAGGATGGGGTCCGCGCTCGGCCGCGACCTCCGTTCCCGCCTCGAGGCGAGCCGCCGCGAGCGAGGGGTGACGGACGCGGAGGTCTCCGCGGCGCTACAGGGCCTCGACGAGGCCCTCGCCGGCGTCAATCTGACCGACACGGCGCTCGGACTCCTCGACGAGCAAGTCCTCGCCCGCGCCCTCGAGGCCGCGCGCACGCGCTTCGTCCGCCAGCCCCTCGTGGCCGCGGCGCTCCTCAGCTCCATCGGCAGCACCTACCACCGCCTCGGCCTCTTCGACCGAGCCGAGGAGCCTCTCCTTTCGGCCCGCGCGACCTGCGAGAGGCTCCTCGGCGCGAACGACGCGACGACCCTGGACGTCGTACATGAGCTCGGGACCCTCTACCTCCACCAGGGCCGCCTCGGCGAGGCCGAACCTCTACTCGTCGGCGTTCTCAAGGCGCGCCGGAGGTTTCTGCCGTCCGACGACGATCGGGTCCTCTCGGCGATGAACGACCTCGCCCTCCTCTATGGCGACGCCGAGCGGCTCGAGGAATCCGAGGCGCTCTTCGCGGAGGCGGTGAAGGCCCAAGTCGCCCGACACGGCGCAGAAGACCCCTACTCGCTGACACTCCTCCACAACTACGCCTGGACCCTCATCCGCCTCGGGAAGTACGACCTGGCCGAGCCCGCCGCCACGCGTGCGCTCGCCGGCCGCCGGAAGAAGCTCGGTAACGAGCACCCCGAGACGACGGAGTCCATCAACAACCTCGCGGTCCTCTACCGGCGCATGGGGCGTCTCGAGGAAGCCGAGCGGCTCTACCTCGAGGACTACGAGACGTCCCGGCGGCTCCTCGGCGACGAGCATCCGGATCTCCTCGTCACGATGACGAACCTCGGCCGCCTCTACACCGTGCAGGGAAAGTACCGGGAGGCAGAAGCCCTGCTCGCCCGAGCGGCGGCGACGTCGAGGAGAGTCCAGCCGCCCGGCTTCTTCGGCACCGGCTTCACGCTGCAGGCTCTCGGCGACGCCCTCGTCGGGCTGGAGCGCTACTCCGAGGCCGAAGCCGCGCTCCTCGAGGCCCACGCCATCATCCTCGCAGCCTTCAGCCCCGGCGCCGAGGCCCTGCGCCGTCCCGTCGAGTCCCTCGTCACGCTCTACGAGAAGACGGGCCGGCCGGAAAAGGCCGAGACCTGGCGCCGATCGCTTTCGAAGGAGGGCGATACACCGTGACGCTCGCAGCCGGCTCCCCTGTCGGCGCCTACGGGATCACGGGAAGGCTCGGCGAGGGCGGCATGGGCGGGTTGTTTCGCCCCCGCGACACGTTTCGCCTCGTCCACTGAGTTCGAGCACTGACGAGGCGGGCGACCCGCCTGGCCCCAAGATGGAGAATCTGCCCGTGAGAGCCGTCCTCGGCGCGCTCGCGGGAACGGCCGTGGGCGCATTTCTCTTCGCCTGATCGGTGTCCGAGAGCGAAGCTGCGAGATAAGCAGGCGACGCAGCGGCGCAACCCCAAGGGCATTCCGAACTCCCGTCCGGTCCTTCAGCCGTTCTTCAGTCGAAATCAGAACGCCTGTCCCCTGTGACGATCCGGTGCGCGATGCCGGACTCCGCTTCAGTCCCGGACTCAGCGAATGTCGAAGCGGTCGAGGTTCATCACCTTGCTCCATGCCGCGACGAAGTCACGCCCGAACTTCTCCTTTGCGTCGTCCTGCGCGTAGACCTCGGCCAGGGCACGCAGCTGCGAGCTCGACCCGAAGACGAGATCCACACGGCTTCCGGTCCACCGGACCGCGCCTGTCTTGCGATCGCGCCCCTCGAACGTCTCCCCCGCTTCGGGCGCCGGAGTCCAGACAGTCCCCATATCGAGCAGGTTGACGAAGAAGTCGTTCGTGAGCTGCCCGACCCGCGTCGTGAAGACACCGTGCGTCGAACGGCCCACGTTTGCGCCCAGAACCCGCAGGCCGCCGACGAGGACGGTCATCTCCGGCGCGCTCAGTGTCAGGAGCTGCGCCTTGTCGACGAGCATCTCCTCGGGCGACATGGCGAAGTCCTTCTTTACGAAGTTGCGGAAGCCGTCGGCCCGGGGCTCCAGAGGCGCGAACGACTCCGCGTCGGTCTGTTCCGGCGTGGCGTCGGTGCGGCCCGGGGTGAAAGGGACGTCGAAGGTGTACCCGGCCGCTTTCGCCGCCGCTTCGACCGCCGCGCCGCCGGCCAGGACGATCACGTCGGCCAGGGAGACCTTCTTGCTCCCCACCTGGGCTCCGTTGAAGTCCCGCTGGATGCCTTCGAGGATGCCCAGCACCCGGGCCAGCTGAGCCGGCTCGTTGGCTT
>DIAY01000057.1:0-723 GCA_002414905.1 Holophagales bacterium UBA5066
GCATCGGCGCGACCCTCCTCGAGGCGGCGCAGGCGCGTGTCGACGTTGCCCGCCATCGTGAGCGTCTCGAGATCCGGGCGGAGGCGCAGGAGCTGCGCCACCCGCCGAGGGCTCGCCGTGGCGACCCTCGCGCCCTGCGGGAGCCCCTGCACGGTGCGCGCGGAATGCCGCGACGCGACGACGAGAGCGTCGCGGACGTCGGCCCGAGCCGGGATAGCCGCCAGGAGGAGGTCTTCGGCGTACTCCGTCGGGACGTCCTTCAGTGAGTGGACGGCGAAGTCGATCTCGTTGCGCCGGAGGGCGTCGTCGAGGGCGCGGACGAAGACGCCGACGGAGTCGCCCGCCGACGGGATCCGCCCCTCGGTCGAGAGCTGGTCTCCCTCGGTCCTCACGAGGACCTCCTCGACCGTCCGCCCCGTCACCTTCGTCAGCGCAGAGGCCACGTGCCCGGACTGCGTCCGGGCCAGGAGGCTCGCGCGGGTCCCCATCCGCAGGGGTCGTCCGTCGCTCATCGTCGTCCTTTCTCGCGGGACCGGCCCCGGGGGCGCGGCGGCCGCGCTACTCCCCGTCGTCGAGCTTGAAGAGCGCCCGCACGACAGCCGCGCGGGTGAGGCGCTCGGAAGCGTCGCCCTCCTTCAGGCCCATCGTCGGGTTGTGGAGGATCTTGTGCAGGAGCGTCTCGGTCATCCGTTCGACGACCGCACGGTCCTCGGGGGTCAGGCG
>DIAY01000057.1:984-2791 GCA_002414905.1 Holophagales bacterium UBA5066
CTCTCGGCGCTCGGGATATCGGCCATCCGGTCCCTGGCGTTGTCGCAGGCGAGCTCGCCGAGGGCATCGAGATCGTAGCGGTACACGTCGGGGAGCTCGTCCACCTTCGTGTCGATGTCGCGCGGGACGGCGACGTCGAGGATGAGGAGCGGCCCGCGCCGGCGGCCGCGCCCGAGGACCGGCTTGAGCATCTCGGCGGTGACGACCGGCTCGGTCGCCCCCGTCGCCGAGAGGACGATGTCCACGTCGGCGAAGGCCTTCGCCCGCTCCTCCCACGGCACCGTCCACCCGTGAAAGTGGGCTGCGAGCACCTTCGCTTTCTCCTCCGAGCGGTTCGCGAAGAAGATCTGCTTCACGCCGTCGTCGGCGAGCAGGCGCGCCGTCAGCTCGACGGTCTCGCCAGCGCCGAGGAGGAGGACCTTGCAGTCGGCAATCGACTCGAAGATGCGCCCGATGAGAGAAAGGGCGATCCCGGGGACGGAGACCGGACGCGCCCCGAGCGACGTCTCGGTCCGGACCCTCTTGCCACACTCGAGCGCCGACTGGAAGAGCCGCCCCGTGACGGCACGCGCAGTGCCCGCCTCGGCCGCGCGACGGTGCGCCTCGCGGATCTGCCCGAGGATCTGCGCCTCGCCGAGGACCATCGAATCGAGTCCGGAGGCGACGCGGAAGAGGTGCCGGACCGTCGCCTCGCCACGCCCGGAGAGCGCCTTCTCGCGCAGGACGCCCGCGTCGACGGAGTGGAAGCGCGAAAAGAAGCCGGCAAGGGCCTCGAAGCTGTCGGGCACGTCGCTGACTCCGTAGATCTCGGCGCGGTTGCACGTCGAGACGACGGCCCCTTCGGTCAGGATGTGCTCACGGAAGAGCCCCTCGAGCGCCTCGCGCGCCGTCTCCGGCGTGAAGGCGAGCCTCGCCCTGAGGTCGAGGTCCGACCCCTGGTGGTTCCAGCCGACGAAAACGATCTCGGAAGGCATCAGGTAAAGGAGTGGATCTTCGAGAAGAAGAGGTTGACGGCGGTGTAGGACAGGAGCACGAGGACGAATCCGGCGACGGCGAGCCTGGCGGTCGTCACGGGAGAGGCGCCGCGGTGGGCCCTCACGAAGACCCAGAGGTAGAAGGCGAAGGTCGCGCTCGCGCCCCAGACCTTGGCGTCCAGGAGCCACGCGGGGTGCTCGACCTGCCAGACGCGGTATGCCCAGAGGAAACCCATGGTGAGCCCGGCCGCCATCGACACGACGCCGACGCCGATGGATGTGCGCGCGGCTCTCTCGAGGTAGCTCAGGGAGGGGAGCCTCGAGACGGGGCCGTTCAGGACGTGGCGTTTGCTCCTGAGCCTCCGCCCGAGGACGAGGTAAAGCAGCGAGAGAGCGCACGCCACGGCGAAGGCCGAGTAGCTCAGCATGTTCAGCGTGACGTGAAACGCGAATACCGAGCCGCGCAGCTCCGGGCGCACCTCTCCCCCTCCCGGAACGACGAAGGAGAGGAGGAGGAACAAGAGAGAGACCGGCATGAGGAACGGCCCGAGGGACCGGTCGTGGTGACGGGCCTCGAGGATGAGGCTCATCGCCGCCAGGAAGAGGCCGAAGAGGGCCATCGAGCCGAGGAGGTCGCCGTAGGGAACGGTCTTCAGCGCGACGGAGCGGACGTAGAGGAACCCGAAGTTGCCGACGGCCCCCAGGCCGGCGAGAGCGGTCGCCATCCTCCCCGCGGAGACCTGCGGTTGACGGAGCCAGACGACGTAGAGAATCGTCGCCCCCGCGTAGCAGACGAGGGCGAGGAGACCGAAGAGGGCGTTGGCGAGGCCGGT
>DIAY01000092.1:0-4425 GCA_002414905.1 Holophagales bacterium UBA5066
TCGACGAACGCGGCGGCCTCCTCGGAGAGAAGCTCCCTGGCCCCTGGCGGGAAGAGCCCGCCCCCCGCCGGCTGGTGGAAGAGGACGGCGATCCGGGAGGCCGGGCTCCGTGACCTCACGATCGCGGCCGCTTTCATGAGGAGGTAGCGGCGCGAGGGGATCTCCCCGGAGAGGTCGGGGAGGGAGAGAACGAAGAGATCGGCCCCTTGAGCCGACCCGAGGAGCGCGCCGAGGCCCGGGACGAGGGAGTCGGCCGTGACGGCCTCTGCTTCGCGGGCGTTCTCGGGGACGGTCACTTCCGGCAGCTCGACGAGGAGGCCGGCCCGCCGGCCGGCGGCGCGCGCCGCGGCGAAGAGGCGGCGGACCCCTTCCGGAGTCGCCGGGGCGTCCACCTCCGCGCCGCGGACCTCGACGAGGAAGCCCGGCGCGTTCGCGGAGAGGGAAGCGGGGGGCGCTCCGGCGGCGGGCGGCGCCGTCGCGTCCGGGCGGACGATGACCCACGGGGTCAGGTGGGGCCGCTCGGGCGGGGCAGCGAGAGCCGTCGCGAGAGCCAACGATACGAGACTGATCATGGCGCGGGTTATACGCAATCTCCAGGCCGCGCGTCTCGTCGGAGCCCCGCTTCGAGAAATATCCGGCCTTCGTGCCGAGCGTGCACGGAGCCATCTGAGCGACTTCGAGCGCCGCCGGCCCACGAGATCTCGATGGCGAAAATCCAACCCGGTTGACCCAGAAGGAGACGCACCATGAAGATGACGATCCCCGCCCTCGCCCTGGCGGTTCCGCAGGCCGAGCAGCCGACGCAGGCCGACTCGAAGCTGGCTCAGTCTGCCGACCAGCCTGCGAGGTCCGACTCGAAGCTGGCTCAGGCCGCCGAGAAGGCCTCCGACGACGCCGTCGCCATGGTCGCGCAGACGAGAGACGACATCCAGAAGAACCGCAATACGATCGTCGGGGCCGCGATGGAGATCAACGACGCTCAGGCCGCCCCCTTCTGGGAGCTCTACGCCCAGTACCGGGCCGCCCGCGAGCCAGCCGTCGACCGCCTCGTCGCGCTTCTCCTCGAGTACTCGAAGTCGATCGAAACGATGACCGACGCGCAGGCCGGCAAGCTCCTCACCGAGATGCTCTCGATCGAGAAGCAGGAAGCCGCCACGAAGACCGAGTGGGCCGCTAAGTTCCAGGCGAAGCTCCCGGCGAAGATCGTCGCGCGGTTCTTCCAGGTCGACAGCAAGCTCGACGCCATCATCATGTTCCAGCTCGCGGCCGAAGTGCCGCTGGTCCCGTAACTCGGACCTCGACCAGGGGAACCCCCGCACGGCCCGTACGGAGACCCTCGCGATCTGATACCGGGGAACCTGAGATGGCGACGCTGGGCGGCGCGAGAAAGACGGGGCGGGCCGTTCGACCCGCCCGGTTTCCTTTTTGTGACACCCTTCGTCGCCTTTTCCCTTTCCCGGTATCAAAATCGCCTGTCTGGCGGCGCCTGATCATGGATGCGAAGCCACGGACCCCGACGACCCGGTGAGAGCTGGCCGAGACGATCGCCGCGGAGGGAGACCTCCGCCGGCGGCTCGCAGCCCATGCCCGCCTCCGGTTCCGGCTCCCGGCATCCGCTGCGGAGGACCTCGTGCAGGACGTCTGCCTCGAGCTGATGCGACGCGACGGCCTGGTCCGCGACCCCGAGGCTCTCGCGTTCCGGATCCTCCGGTACGAGTGTCTCCACCTTCTCCGAAGCGCCCGATGGCGGCGCGAGATGAGCGAAGAGGAGGTCTCCGGCCTCGCCGACCGCACCAGCGCCCCCGGCGCCTCGATCGAGCTGCTCGCTCTCGTCCGCCAGGCCGTCGCCGGCGTCAGCCCGGCCTGCCGCCGGCTCCTCCACTCTCACTACGTGGAAGGCCGGTCGCTGAAGGAAACGGCAACCGCCCTCTCCTACGCCTCGCCGAACAACGTCTGGGTCCTCCTCGCCCGCTGCGTGCAGCGGCTGCGAGCGGCCCTGGGAGCGAATCGATGAGCGCTGCGCATCCGGACGACCTCACGCTCCTGATGCTCCTTTCCGGAGAGACCTCCGAGCTGGAGACCGCCCGCCTGAGGCGGCACCTCGCCGGCTGCTCAGCCTGCTCCTCGGCCCTTTCCGACCTGAACGAGCTCGACCAGACGCTGAAGACGACTCTTCCCGAGCTGGAGGCCGCGCTCTCGGAGCGCTCCCTTCCGGAGGGAGACCCGTTCCGTTGCCGGCCGGACGAGGCCCGGCCGAGGCGAAGGCCCGCGCGTCCGACCGACGAGGTCGTCAACGAAGCCCTCGCCGCGAGCCGCAGCGCCGACGAGTTGAAGCTGCGTCTCCTGGGCGCCGTCCGCTCCCCGGACGACGCCCTTCGCGAGGCGCTCGCCGCCCTCGACCTCCTCGAGGTCCGTGACCGGTTCGGGCTCGGATACGCCCTGGACGAGGCTCTCTATTCCATGGTGGACGGGCCCGCCCGCTGGGCCCACTTCGGCCGCGCGTCCCGCGACACGGTCCTCGCGGCGCGCTCTGATCCCCGTTTCCGCGACGCCTCCGCCGAGGTCGCCTACCCGCTCGACGACCTCCTCGGCCTGTCGCTCCTCGTCGAAGGGACCGCCTGCAACTGGACGGGCGACCTCGTCCGAGGAGGCCGCGCGTTGCGCCGCTCCTACGGCGCCTTCGCACGGAGCGGCTCTTCGGACTACCGCTTCGCCTCCGTCGAGCTGTCCGAGTCCCAGCGCCGGGCGTTCCTCGATCGGGCCGAAGAGGCGCTCCACCTCGCCGAGAGGGCGAGGCTGACGTTCGAGTTCTCTCTGACAGGCGACGGCGTTGATCCGGGCGGCGAAACGGACTTTCGGCAGAACTTCGCGCTCGCAGTCGAGAATGCCCGACAGTAGGACGAGGGTCCGCCTCCGCAGCAAGGGACCCGCGGAAGTGGGCTCCCTGCACCCGGAGCTTTCGAAGGCGGAAAGGAGAACGACTATGAAGAAGAGCCTCTTCCTCACAGGAGTCCTGTGCGGGGCGGCTTTGCTGCTCGCGCCCGATACGGCGCGGGCGGAAGGATCACGTCTCTATGTCCCCTGGGTCTTTGCTGTCGCTGAAACTGGGGAGGTCACGCGACGCGACGGAGTTCTCGTGGGCGTCAGCTGGAAGAGCGACCTCACCCTCTTCAACGGTACTGCTGAGCCGGCGACGTGGCACTGGGTCGCTACATACAGCGACGGAAAGGTCCTGGGTCCCTACGGGGATCCGTACTGCATGCCGGAGACCGAACATACGGTTCCCCCGGGCCAAGGTGGGTACGTTGGAGCTTGCATCTCCATACCGCCGAGAAACGGTCTGGCCATGCTCGTTCTCGAGACCTCGCGAACACTCATCGCTAGGCCGACGGTCAGCCTCGTTCATCTCCCCCCTTTCGGCTACTGCGGCCCGGGCGCCCTGGAAGTACCACAGGGGCGCGTTCCATTGCCGGTGTTCGAGAACCTGTTCCCGGCGGGAAGCACGGTTGCCTTCGGGGAGATCGACCTCGGCAACCCGAGCATCGGTTACTGCGCCTCCGGTAACCAGAGGTACCCTCGTCGCGTCAACGTGACGCTGTTCAACGGTGGCGACGCCCCGGCCTCGTTCCGAATCCGGGTGAAGGCGGGCGTCAACCGGCCGGAGGACTTCTACGAGCAGACCGTCTCCGTCGGACCGAAGGAGATCATCCAGGTCAATCGGCTCCCGCTCGATCTCGACGAGGTTGCGAGTCGGACGGAGGGAGAGTCAGTGGCGCCGGCATGGGTGCTACTAACCGCTGACCAGCCGTACATCGCATATGTGAGTTCCGTATTCGACGATCCGGAGCCAGGCGCAATGCCAATGGAGGTCTACCCACCACGCCTGATCGAATGAGAGCCAACGCCCCCGGCATCGCAGTGGAGAACGCGCTTTGAAGAAGGTATTGCTCCTCGGTGTCCCTTTATCCCTGGCTACGACGCTCCCTGCGAACGAGCGACGGCATCTCCACGTCCCGCCCATTCAGGCCGACCCGATCTTCGAGCAGAACGTCGATGTCGCGGCCAGAGACGCGACCCAGCTGAACGACGTGGCGATCCCACGTATCGAGAACGCCCACATGACGGTCGACTACGACACCTACGTTTGGATTCGAATCAGCCGCGATCAGCCCTTCCTCGGCTACGTCAGCTCCGTCTTCGAGGGCGGGGCTCCGGGTTCGATGCCCTTCGAGATCTTCACGCCGCGGCTGGCTGGGACGACCACACGGTGACGCAGGGGCCGTCCACGTGCCTCCACTGCCTCCCGGACTCCTCCCGCGGGGCGGGCCCGATGGCCCGCCCCGCTTCAAACCGTCCCTGTCTCCAAAGGTTACTTCTTCTTCCCCTCCGGGGCCACGACGGCGGGAGGAGGCAGCTCGACCGGCG
>DIAY01000092.1:4665-4979 GCA_002414905.1 Holophagales bacterium UBA5066
TTCTCGCGGCCCTGGCCGATCCTCAGGTCGCCGTAGCTGAACCAGGCGCCGCTCTTCTCGACGATCTTGTGCTCGACGCCGAGGTCGATCAGCTCGCCCGTCTTCGAGATCCCTTCGCCGTACCCGATGTCGAACTCGGCGATCTTGAACGGCGGTGCGACCTTGTTCTTGACGACCTTGACCTTCGTCCGGCTCCCGACGACGGCGTCGCCGTCCTTGATCGAGTTGATCCGGCGGATGTCGAGACGGACCGAGGAGTAGAACTTCAGCGCACGGCCGCCCGTCGTCGTCTCGGGGTTGCCGAACATGACGCC
>DIAY01000108.1 GCA_002414905.1 Holophagales bacterium UBA5066
CACGTGCGGGGCGCCTTCACGGGGGCCGTCCGCGACCGGGTGGGACGCTTCGACATGGCCAAGGGGGGGACGGTCTTCCTCGACGAGGTGGGCGATCTGCCGCTCCACCTTCAGGTCAAGCTCCTCCGCGTCCTGCAGGAGCGGCACTTCGAGCGGGTCGGCGAGAGCACGCCCCGCGTGATGGACGCGAGGGTCATCGCCGCCACGAACGTCGACCTCGTCGAAGCCATCCGCTTCGGCCGCTTCCGTGACGACCTCTACTACCGCCTCCGCGTCGTCCCGATCCACGTTCCGCCCCTGAGAGACCGGGCCGACGACATCCCCCTCCTCGCCCAGCACCTCCTGGCCCACATCGGAGGGCGCGAGGGCCGCGCGCTCCTGCTCTCGCCCGACACCCTCGCCGCGATGGCCCGCTACCGCTGGCCCGGGAACGTCCGCGAGCTCGGGAACGCCCTCGAATACGCCGTCGCGACCTGCACCGGCCAGACGATCCAGATCGAGAACCTCCCGGCGGAGCTGCGCGAGGGCGCCGATCAGCCCGAGCTCGCCACCCTCCTCCCCGCTTCGACCGCCGGCGTGGCCCGCTCCGAGAGCCCCGTCGAAGACCCGGCGGAACGGCTTCGGATCGTCCAGGTCCTCGAGTCGGCCCGCTGGAACCGGGGCCGCGCGGCCGAGATGCTCGGCATGAGCCGGAGCACCCTCTGGAGGCGGATGAAAGAGCTCGGAATCGAGTGAGCTCGCGCCGGGACTTCCTCTCCACCGCCTGGGCTGCGGCGGGTGCGGGCGCGGCCATGGCCGGCGCCGCCGTCGTGGCGAAGGCGCTCACGGGCTCTCCGGACGAGGTGCACACCGTGGAGCTCCCGGTGGCTCTCCTCGAGCGAGCCGAGAAGGCCGGCGGCCTCGTCCACGAGGGGCTCCTCGTCCGGGGGCCGGCAGCGGCACCCGTCGTCCTCGACCTCACCTGCACGCACCTGCGCTGCCGCGTCGCCCCGATCGAAGGAGGCGGCTTCTCGTGTCCCTGCCACGGCAGCCGCTACGACGCCGAGGGACGTCCCGTGAGCGGCCCGGCGGAAAAGGCGCTCGCACGGCCGCGCCTGACGCCCGCGGGTGCGGGCTTCACGGCTCGGCTGCCGTGATCCTCGGTCGACTCACCTGGGGGCTCCTCGTCGTCGCGGTCCTCTCCGGCCTCGCCCTCGCCCCGTTCTGGTCGGCGGCGCGCCCTCTCGAGAGCCTCGAGACGCTGACCGGCGCGACGCCCTGGGGCTTCTGGCTCCGCGGCGTCCATACCGTGTCGAGCTGGGGGTTCCTCGCCGGCACGATCGCCCACCTGGTCGAGGTCCTCTGGAAGAAGGCCGACACCCGCCTCCCGCGCGGCGTCTGGTGGCGCTGCGTCGCCCTCCTTCCCGTCACGATCCTCGCCCTCCTCGGCGGTTTCCTGATGCGCGGGGACGCCGAAGCGCAGGCGGCCCTCACCGTCTGGCGGGAGGTCTCGACGTCGATTCCCTTCGTTGGCCGCGCGCTCGCGGCGCTCCTTCTCGGTGTGCCCGGCTCCGACCTCGCGCCTGTCGCCCTCCACCACGCCGGCACCTTCACGCTCCTCGCGTGGCTTCTCACCGCCGAGCACGGCAGGGCCCTCGTCCCCGACCTGCGCTCCACGGTCCTCGCGGCGCTCGGAAGCTTCGCCGTGGCGGGCCTATTCCCCATTTCTCTCGGCCCCGCCACCGCTCCCGCGGGCGGGCTGCTCCTGGGCCCCTGGTACCTCCTCGGCCTCCAGGGAGCCCTCCTCCACCTTCCGGTCACGGCGGGCTGGCTCCTGCCGCTCTTTCTCCTCGCAGCCGTCGGCCTCGTGAGGCACGTCGAGGGGCGGTGGCGCTCGATGCTCCTCGCCGCCGCCGCCGCGTGGAGCGCGGGCTACCTCGCGTTCACGGTCCGGCTTCTCCTCGCGGCTCGTTGATGTTCCGGACGCGGACGCTCGTCGCGCTTCTCCTCCTCGCCGCCGCCGGGCTCCTCGCCGCGCTCGGCCGCGAGCACCAGCGGGAGGCGAGGCTCGGCCGCGGCCCCGACCGTGCCGGAGGAAAGGTCGAGCGCTGCGTCACCTGCCACGTCCGCCCCGAGGAGGACCCGGGCGGAGTCCACGCGCGTGCCGCCGTCGGCTGTTCTTCGTGCCACCTCGGCAACGAGCTCGCCTTCGACAAGAAGCGTGCCCACACCGGCCTGGAGCCCGAGCCGGGCGCGCTCGGGACCGTGGCTCGCACCTGCGGCCGCACCGGCTGCCATGTTCGCGAGGCGAGGCGCTTCGCCTCGTCGCTCATGGCGCACACGAGCGGCAACGGCAGCAGCTGCTCCTCCTGCCACGTCGCGCGAAAGCTCCCCGGCGCCGTCCCGCGCCCGCACCCTGCCGTCGACGCGCGCGTCACCGACGACCGCTGCCTCCTCTGCCACAGCCGGAGCGGGCGGATCGTGGTCACCGGCCGCCCCGCCTGTCGCGCCGAGACCGAAGTCCATACCAGGGCCGGGCTCGCCTGCGTCGACTGCCACCTCCACACCGACGTGATGGGCGACGGGCGTGGGTGGGAGCAGGAAGAGGGCCGGGTCGAGATCACGTGCGAGGCGTGCCACGGGCCGGTCCGGCCCGGCGGCGAGACGACGTGGAGCGAGGTGAAGGACCCGATCTCGCGCGACCTCCTTCGCCAGCACGGCGAAACGCGTTCGCCGGACGAGCGCGTCCGCCTCGGCCGCCGCGGCACCCCGGTGTGGAACCTCCGCCCCTCCGGCTCCGGCTGGGTCACTCTCCGAAAGGGTCAGGGTGTTGCGCTCTCGACCAGGCAGACGCCGATCGATCCGAATCATCGACTCCGCGGTCACGAGCGCCTCGCGTGCAGCTCCTGCCACGCGGCGTGGCCTCCCGCCTGGTCCACCTGTCACCCGGGCTTTGACTGACCCGACGGGCGCTCAGCCGGCCGGCGCGAGGGCCGGCTTGCCGGGCCGGGACGCCTGGAACGAGAAGACCATCGCGAGGTTCGTGACGACGAGGACGACGAACGCGTAGAGCGGGAAGCTCTCCGATCCCGGGAGATTCGCGCTCATCGCCTCGAAGGCGAGAACGGCCGTCACGAGCCCTCTCGGGAAAAGGGCCGCGACGTTGGACAGCTCGTCCCGGCTGAGGGTCAGGAGGCCGACCCGGTTCACGCCGACGATCGCCGCGCGCCTCCCGAGGACGCAGATTCCGGCGAAGGCGACGGCGGCCGCGCCCGTCCTGAGGCTGATGCCCTTCCAGTCGACGACGACACCGAGGAAGACGAAGAAGAACGTCAGCACGACGAACGTCGTCTGCCGCATGAAACGGTGGATCGCCCCGCGCATCTCCTCGAATCTCTTCACGTCCTGCTCGGGCATCTCCCTGCGGAACGCGCGCTGCATGATGACGGGCTCGTTGGCGAGGACGACCCCGAACGCCACGACCGCGACCGCTGCGGCCCCTCCCATGGCGCTCACCGAGCCGTCGAGCAGGAGGGCGACACCGAAAGTCAGCGCCTCCCCGAGGTGCATGGTGCTCGAGCCGGCGGCCCAGCGGAGGTAGCGGCTCCAGACGAGGCCCACGCCCACCGCCACCGCCGCCCCGACCGCGAACCCGACGACGGTGGAACGCAGGACGAGGATCGAGACCGACTGGCCCGTGAGGGCCCCGATGGCGATTTCGACGCCGAGAATACCGAGGACGTCCGCCATCGCCGCGTCGAGGACGAGGCGGGTTCGCAGACCCTCGCGAAGACCGAGGGTGCCGATGACGGGAAGAACAACTGCGCTCGAGGGGACCCCGAGGAGTGAGCCGAGGGCCACCGCCGACGGTCCCGGCAGGCCGAGGATCCCGTGCGCCAGAAGCGCGATCGTCCCGGCCGTCAGGATGAAGCTCAGAGCCGCCAGGAGCGTCCCCGAGGCGAGTCCCCGGATCGATTCGTCGAGGTCGAGGCCCATGCCCCCCTCGAAGAGGATCGTGACGAGGGCCAGGCCGCCGAAGTAGGGGGCGGCCCTGACGAACTCGGTCCCCGGCAGGATCTTCAGGACCGGCCCGAGGAGGACGCCGAAGGCGATGAGGAGGACGGCCGCCGGCACGCGCGTGCGGTGAAAGAGAACGTCCGCAGCGTACGAGAGGACGAGAAGCGCCCCCAGCAGCCAGAGAAATTCCGATGGCGTCACCCGGGCATTCTAGCCGTGCCGGCGCGCTCCCCCGGACTCCTCGAGCTCGACCGCGAGGGCCGAAAGCACCCTCCCGGCCGTTTCGAGCTCCGAAGGCGGGGTGCGTGCGAGGACCCGGCGCATGGAGTCTTCGATCGTCCCGGCCGGTGATCCGGCGATCTTCTTCCCCGCGTCGGTCAGGCGGAGCCGGGTCCGGCGCCGGTCGGCCGGGTCTTCCGTGCGCCGGACGAGGCGGGCCCGCTCGAGCCCCCGGACGATGACGGTGACCGTGCTCGGGTGGAGCCTGAGGATCGCGGCCGTCTCCCCCGGCGTGATGCCGGGAAACCGCCCCACGACGCGGAGCGCGAGCCGTTGCGGACCCGTCACGCCGACGGAGGCGGCCATCTTCCGCGAGGTTCGCTGAAGAGCATGGTCGAGCTTCCAGAGCAGCTTCATGAAATCGAGGACCTTGCCGAGGGGCGCGTCGGCGACGTGCGGCGACCGGGGCTGCTGGGGCATCTCTCCTCCGTGGCGCGGCGAACACCGCAGCTTCATTCCACCACGAAGCATTACATATGAATACCAATATTTTGATCTCCAATGACTTTCGACTAGGATCGGACGGTGACCGTGCCCAACGAGTCCCGCCTCGGCTCCCACAACGCCACCTCTCCCCGCGTCTGCGTCTTCGGCGAGGCCCTCGTCGACGAGCTACCGGCCGGACCCGTCCCCGGCGGCGCACCGCTGAACGTCGCCTGCCACGCGGCCGGCTTCGGCCTCGCCCCTCTTCTCGTCTCGCGCGTCGGCTCCGACGACGCCGGTGCCGCTCTCCTCTCCGTCCTCGTCGCCCGGGGGGTTGCAGCCGAGGGGGTCGAGATCGACCCGTCCCGCCCCACCGGGCGCGCCGTCGTCTCGCTCCACGACGGCGTTCCCCGCTTCGAGATCCCCGAGGGGGCCGCGTTCGACGCCATCGACGCCGGCGCGGCGGAGGAGGCCGTCCGGAAGTGGCGTCCTTCCGTCATCGTTTTCGGCACCCTCGCCCAGAGAGACCCCGTGTCCCGCGAGGCCCTCGCCCGGGCTCTTTCGGCGTCGAAGGCGACGCGCCTTTCCGACCTGAACCTGCGCGCTGGGTGGTACGACGGTGCCGTCGTCCGACGAATTCTCGACACCGCCCAGATCGTGAAAGTCAGCGACGAGGAGCTGGAGGAGATCCGCCGGCTCCTCGGCCTGACCCTGCGTGACCACGACGCCCTCGCGGCAGACGTCGTCCGCCGTTACCGCCTGCGTGCCCTCTACGTCACCCGCGGGGCAAAGGGGGCGTTCGTCTCGTGCCGCGCGGGCGACGTCGTCCGGTTCACCGAGACGCCGGCCCGAGCCGCCGGCGGCCCTGTCGTCGACACCGTCGGCGCGGGGGATGCCTTCACCGCAACCGTCCTCCTCGGCCTGGTGCGGGGCTGGACCCCCGAAGAAAGCCTGACGCGCGGCGTCGCCTTCGCCGGCGCCGTAACCCGGATCGAGGGGGCCACGCCGTCCGACCCGGCGTTCTACAGCCCCTTCCTCGAGGAGTGGGGCCAGGTGACGGCATGAGCGGCGACAATCCGGAGCGGCTCCACCTCCTCCACCTGAGTCTGCACGGCCTCCTCAGAGGGAAGGACCTCGAGCTCGGCTGCGACTCCGACACCGGGGGGCAGATTACCTACGTCCTGGAGCTGGCCCGCGCACTGGCTCGTTCGCCCCGGGTGGCCCGCGTCGACCTGGTCACGCGCCTCGTCGACGACCCGGCTGTCGATCCCGCCTATGCCGTGCCGGAGGAGATGCTCGCCGAGAAGGTCCGGATCGTGAGGCTCCCGTTCGGTCCGAGGAGATACCTGCGCAAAGAGCTTCTCTGGCCGCACCTGCCGGCTCTGGTGGACCGGCTGATCGAGTTCCTCCGCGCGCAGGAGCGCCTTCCGCACCTCATCCACACCCACTACGCCGACGCGGGATACGTCGGGGTGCGGTTGTCGCAGCTTCTCGGGATTCCCCTCGTCCACACCGGACACTCCCTCGGCCGTACGAAGCGGGCTCGCCTCCTTTCCTCCGGACGCTCCGAAGCGAGCCTGGAGCGCCAGTTCCGCTTCTCCCAGCGGATCCCGGCGGAGGAGGAGGTCCTCGAGAACGCCCGGCTCGTCCTGGCGAGCACGCGACAGGAGGTCGAGCAGCAGTGGGGTGAGTACGAGAGCTTCCGCCCCGCGCGCTTCGCCGTCGTCCCCCCCGGCGTCGACACGTCCCGCTTCTCGCCTCCCGCCACGCACCGGATGCGGGCGTCCTTCCCGGCGATGGACCGCTGGCTGCGCGAACCCCACCTCCCGCTCGTCCTCTGCATCAGCCGGCCCACGCCGAAGAAGAACCTGCCCGCCCTGGTCGAGGCCTTCGGCCGCGACCCTCTCCTGCGGAAGAAGGCGAACCTCGCGATCTTCGCCGGAACGCGCGACGACATCGCCACGAGCGAGGAGGAGACGCGCGGAATCCTCACCGGGCTCCTCCTCGCCGCCGACCGGTACGACCTCTGGGGCTCGATCGCCCTCCCGAAGCGGCACGCCGCCGAGGACGTCCCCGAGATCTACCGGATCGCCGCCCGGCGGCGCGGCATCTTCGTCAATCCCGCGCTCACGGAGCCGTTCGGCCTGACGCTCCTGGAGGCGGCCGCCAGCGGCCTTCCCGTCGTGGCGACGGCCGACGGAGGCCCGCGCGAGATCCTCGCGAACTGCCGCAACGGCCTCCTCGTCGACCCGCGCGACGTCGATGCCCTCTCCCGGGCCCTCCACGAGGCGCTCGCCGACCCGGCCCGCTGGAGCCAGTGGGCGCGCAACGGCCTGAAGCGGGTGAGAGACACGTACTCCTGGGACGGCCACGTGGAGCGCTACCTCGGTCTCTGCGCGGCACTCCTCAGGCACGAGCGCAAGGCGCTCCGGCGACGGCACGCCGCCCTCCGCGCAAGCCCTCTCGCCCGCCTCGCGGACGCCTCGCACGTCCTCGTCACCGACATCGACGACACGCTCGTGGGGGACGAGGAGGCGCTCGGGCGCCTGCTTGCCTGGCGCCGCGCGAACACCCCGCGGGTCGCCTTCGGCGTCGCGACGGGGCGTTCCTTCCCGCGGACGCTCGACATCCTCGACGCGTGGAAGGTGCCGGTCCCCGACGTCCTCGTCACGTCGGTCGGCACGGAGATCCGCTTCGCCCCCGACCTGAAGCCCGACCGGGCATGGGAGGGGCATATCCGCCACGGTTGGCGGCGCGACGAGGTCGTCCGTGCGCTCGCCGGCGCGCCCGGCATGAAGAAGCAGCCGGAGGAAAACGACGGACCCTACAAGGCGAGCTGGGATGTCCTCCCCGGACGGAACGTCGACCTCGAGGGGATCCGCCGGCTCCTCAGTGCCCGGGGCCTCTCGGCCCGGCTCATCTTCTCGCAGGGCAAGCACCTCGACATCCTCCCCGTGCGCGCCTCGAAGGGGCTCGCGGTGAGGTTCCTCGCTTTCCGCCTCGGCCTTCCGCTCGAGAGCTTCCTCGTGTCGGGAGATTCGGGGAACGACCTCGAGATGCTCGTCGGCGACACGATGGCCGTCGTCGTCGGAAACCACAAACCCGAGCTCGAGGAGCTGCGCGGCCGCGACCGCGTCTACTTCGCCTCCGCGCCGTTCGCCGGGGGCATCCTCGAGGGAATCGAACACTACCGCTTTGCGGTGGAGGACCCATGCTGAGCCGCCTTCACGACTTCGCCGAGGCCCACCCCGACGTCTTCGTCCTTCTGATGAAGCGCTACCTCGCCGAAGAGAGGAACGTCCTCCTCCGGTCGGACCTCATTCGGGGGTTCGAAGAGGTCCGCGCCTCTTACGAGCCGAGCGACCTGTCGAAGTCCGTTCTCGCGGAGGCCGTCGCCTCGGTACAGGAAGGGGTCTTCCGGGCACCCTGGGCCGTCCTCTCGTTCCGGCTCGGGCCGGGGCGATGGCGGTACGCGCGCATCCACGCCGACCGCCTCGTTCCGGAGGAGATTCCGGTCGCGGAATTCCTCTCCTTCAAGGAAGGTCTCGTCGTCGCGCCAGGCGAGGAGGAACCTCTCGAGCTCGACTTCGGCCCGTTCGGGCGCGGCTTCCCACGGCTGAGCGAGGCTCGCTCGATCGGCCAGGGACTCTCGTTCTTGAACCGGCACCTGGCGAGCCAGCTGTTCCGTGCCGGAGGGGCGGGGTCCGACCGGATCCACCAGTTCCTCGGCCTTCACACGCTGGAAGGGCAGTCCCTGCTCCTGCAAGCGTCCTTCCCGGATACGGCGGCGCTCAGGACCGCCCTGAGGAAAGGCCTCGCGCTCCTCTCTTCGGCCGAGCCCGAGGCTCCCTGGGGAGACCTCGCCGAACGCCTCGCCGGCCTCGGGTTCGCGCCGGGCTGGGGAGCGACGGCCGGCCGGGCCGCCGAGACGATGAGCCTTCTGATCGACCTCTTCGAGGCCCCCTCGGCCGAATTGCTCGAATCGTTCCTGGCCCGGATCCCGATGATCTCCCGGGTCCTCATCCTCTCGCCGCACGGCTGGTTCGGCCAGTCGGGCGTCCTCGGTCTGCCGGACACGGGCGGGCAGGTCGTCTACATCCTCGACCAGGTCCGCGCGCTCGAACGGGAGATGCGCGAGAGACTCGCGGTCCAGGGAGTCGACGTCGAGCCGCGGATCGTCGTCGTCACGCGGCTCATCGCCGACGCGGGGTCGACCGGCTGCGACCAGCGGCTCGAGCGGATCGAGGGGTGCCGCAGCGCCGTCATTCTCCGGGTGCCGTTCCGCGAAAAGGACGGGAGCGTCGTCCGCCCGTTCATCTCGCGATTCAAGGTCTGGCCGTACCTGCACCGCTTCTCGCACGAGGTGGAGCGCGAGGCGGCGGCCGAGCTGGGCGGGCGCCCCGACCTGATCCTCGGGAACTACTCCGACGGCAACCTCGTCGCCTCGCTCATCGGGATGCGCCTCGGCGTGACCCACGCGACGATCGCCCACGCCCTCGAGAAGACGAAGTACCTCCTCTCGGCGCTCTACTGGCAGGGCATGGAGGACGAGTACGCCTTCTCGGTCCAGTACACGGCCGATCTCTTCGCGATGAACAGCGCCGACTTCATCGTCACGAGCACCTACCAGGA
>DIAY01000019.1 GCA_002414905.1 Holophagales bacterium UBA5066
CGCGGAGTCGCCGCCGGAGCGCGAGAGGCCGTAGAGGCCGGCGCCGCCCGCGCCGACGACGCCGACGATCGCCAGGGTCTTAAAGGTCTTGTAACGCATGGATCGTCTCCTCGGGGCTTCTCGACATCATGCCCCTGGCGATGGGCACCGAGCAGTAGCAGCTCTCGTAGGTGCACGGGGTGGGTGAGGACGCGAGGGTGAAGCCCTCGTCGAGGAAAGAGCCGAGGCGGTCGCGACGGGCCTTGCGGGCCGGGTAGCAGCGCCACGCCTCGCCCTCGTCGTCGAGGATCATGGAAC
This sequence comes from Holophagales bacterium UBA5066, assembly GCA_002414905.1. Lineage (GTDB taxonomy): Bacteria > Acidobacteriota > Thermoanaerobaculia > UBA5066 > UBA5066 > UBA5066. The sequence goes on from DIAY01000019.1 coordinate 298, forward strand.
AGGCGCCGGCCCAGCACGGTCGTCCCAGGTAGCGGTGATCGATCTCACCCGTGAGGTTGTGGCCGCCGAGGGCGAGCAGGAGCTCTCGCTCCTCTTCCGTGTAGTCGATCACCCGGGAGTTCTGCTTTTCCGGCTGGATCTTGAACGTCAGGCCCGTCTCTGCGAAACGCCTGGCGAGCTTCAGAAGGCCGGGGAGCGCGTCCCGCTTGGCGACCGTGGTGACGTTCAAGCGCGGCTTCGGAAGCGAGGAGTCGGCCGTCGAAATCAGGAGCTTCTCCACGAACAGTGCCCGGGCGAGGAAGCCGTCGAGATCGGGGACGTAGCGCAGGTGAAGGCTTGCGGAGAAGACTCCGACGCGACCGCCCGCCGCGTTCACGAACGAGGCGAGGCGTTCCCGCGTCGCGGAGAGGTTCGTGACGACCGAGATCCGGTGGCCGAGCGCGGCGAGGCCGGCGGCGATCGAGTCGAGCTCGGGGTGGACGAACGGCTCGCCCCCCGAGAGCTTCACCTCCCACCGGCCCGGGAGCTTTGCGAAGGAGGCGAGAAAGCGCTCGATGTTCCCGGCCAGGCGTGTCCGGTCGCGCTTGTCGCGCTGCGTGCAGTAGGTGCAGCGATAGTTGCAGGCGGTACCGATGTTCCAGCTGACGACACCCTCGGCCGGGCGCGGCGGGGGCGTCATCACGCGGGCCTCCCCGCCAGCACGGCAGGCGCGACACGGGCATCCGCCCCGATCCCCTCCACCATCCCCCGGTTCGCCGGAACGGTGCAGGGGCAGATCGTGTACGGGCAGGGACGCGGTTCGTCCGCGAGGTGCACGCTTCCCTCCAGGGCATTGCCGAGGAAGCCCTCGCCGAATCGTTTGGCCGTCCGGCAGCTGAAGACATCGCCCGACTGCGTCAGGACGAAGTACTCGAGGCCCGCCCGGCAAAGGCGGCCGAAATAGCTCGGGGCGCGGTTCTCGCGACGCGGGTCCCCTCCGGCGCCGAGGAGCCGCTCGAGGAGGGGGCGGTCTTCTTCCGGGTAGTCGAAGATCCCTCCCTTCGTCTTCATCACCTGGGGGAAGAACGGGAGCCCCGCCGCTTCGACGGCGTCACGCGCACGAAGGACCTCGTCGAGGCGGCCGGGGACGAGGACCGAATTCACGACGAAGGAGGGAAAAGGACCGATCCACTCCCTCAGGCGCACCGCCTTCTCGAGGAAGGCCGCGGCCGTCGTGAACTCGAGGTGCAGGCTCGCGCTCACGATCCCGAGCCGCCCCCGCGTGGCCTCCGCGAAACGTTCGAGCGCCGGGAGCGGTGTCGAGAGGTTCGTCAGGACCGAGACCGTGTGCGGCGTCTCTCCGACGAGGCCCGGAACGATCCGCGAGAGGAAGAGAGGGAACGCGAACGGCTCACCACCGCTCATCTTCACTTCCCACTGCCCCGGGAGGGACGAAAGGAAGGCGAGGAGGCGGTCTACGGCCTCGCGCGAAGGCTGCCCGACCCGGTGCTTCGGGCTCTGGATGCAGTACGAGCAGTTGTAATTGCACGCCCCGGCGACCTGCCACTCGACCGTCGGCCTCCTCACGCGCGCCCCGTCACCTCGAGGAGGCGACGCTCCCCGTATCGCGCCTCGAAAGCCCTGCCGATCGTGACGTTCTGGTTGTACTTCCCGCACTGAGCGCATCCCGGGAAGCTCCCTCCGGCCCGGAGAAGGTCGCGCGTTTCCTGCCAGGAGGCGCTCCTCCAGAGGTCGGAGAAGCGGGCCCCGGAAGCGAGCGAGCCGACCCGGATGGACGGGTCGCAACAATAGAGGACGTCGCCATCGACGGTAACGCGGGCATAGGCGAACCCCATGAAGCAGCCGGGGTCGCCGACCGGCGTCGTCTCGCCGCCCGCAGTCCGCAGCTGCCGCTCGAGGATGTCGAGGTTCGTCACGACGCCGAAGCGTTCTGCGGCCTCGCGAGCGCGCGGAATTCCGTCTTCAAGCAGCGCTCTTTTCGCCCTGTCGTCGAGGTCACACGCCTGGGTGCCCCCCTTCAGGCTCGCCCGTTTGAACGTCACCGCCGCCGCGTTCATCTCGGCAGCGAGCGCCACCATCTCCGGAAGCTCGTGGGCGTTGACAGAGCAGACGACGTACACCTGCTTGAAGCGGCGACCCGCGTCGCGGAAGGCGCGGAGCTTCGAGAGGAGACCGTCCCACTCGCCCCTCGTGAAGGAAGGGTGAAATGCTTCGTACGCCTCGCGCGAGGCCGCGTGGACGCCGACGAGGAGCTGGTCGACGCCGAGGTCGAGGACTCGGCGGACGTCGACGAGGAGGAGGTTCGTGATGATGGTCAGGTGGAGCGGCCGGCGCTTCACCGCGGCGATCACGTCGTAGATCGCCGGGTGCAGGAACGGCTCTCCCATTCCGGAGAGGATGACGTTCCGGAGCCCGCCGAGCTCGTCGAGGTCGCAAAGGAGCCGCTCCACGTCTTCCGTCCGGGCGCGCCTCCCTTTCCAGGCGGCGGGCCGGGAGGTGTCGAGGAGAGGCGAGTGGTCCCAGCAGGTGATGCAGTTCGTGTTGCAGGCATTCACGAGGTCGACGTGAACCGTCTCGGGGCCGGCCAGAGGGACGCCCGCGTCGATCCCGGCCAGGGTCTCGTCTCGCCGCTTCACGCCCTTCTCCTCCCTCAGGAGCGTCCGCCGACGAGCGCGCGCAGGGAACGCGCGTCGCCCGTCTCCGCGGCCGCGAGGGCGGCCACTGCCTGCGCGAGACCGCCCGCGCCGTTTCCGAACCGGCCGAGGAACGCCTCGATCTCGGCCGCCACGTCGAGAGCCGTCGCCTCGCGCGCCGGGCTCAGGCTCCTCACCAGATGGAGCGCGGCCCCCCATTCGGAGAACGGCGCCAGGGCCGAGAGAACCCGTTCCGCTCCCTCGAGCCGCTCCTCGAGCGGCCCCTTCAGGAGCCTTTTCAGGAGGGGGACGAGGAGCCTCATCGCGTGGAGGGCCGGGACTCCAATCTCGACCGCGCGCCGCGCCAGCTGCACGGCTGCCGCCGAGGCTGCCCGCTCCGCCTGGCTCGGGGTCCGCGCGCCGGTCGTCCTCGCCACGACGGCCGGGACGAGCACCCGGACCAGGTCGAAAAGGCCTTCCAGCGGAACGCCCAGCTCACGCACCGCCTGGAGAAGCTCGTCGGAGACGGCCGCTTCGGCAGCAGCGACCTCGTGCGACGGAAGGACCAGCTCGAGGATCTCGGCGGCCGCATTCCGCGCACAGTTGCGCGGGACGAGGTCGCGAGCCTTTCCCGCTGCGCGCGATCTCTCTTCGGGATCGAGGAAGCGCTCGATCGTGGCCTCGAGGCCCGGACGCTCCCCCGCCCCTTCCACCATCGCCGCCGCTCCGGCACTCACGGCGGCGGCTGCGCGGCGGTCCTGCTCGTCCGCGATCTTCTCCTGGGGGAGAAACACGGCCGGGACCCCCGCGTGTAACAGCTCGAGAACGGTGTTGTAGCCGGCCGAAGCGACCGCGAAATCGAACGTGGGGAGCCACTCGGCCAGAGCCGGCTCCGAGATCCAGGTGATCCTCTCGCCGCCCCAGCGCGCCCCCCGGTAGAGCGGCCCCGCTGCGAGGACCACCTGGACCTGTTCGTGGGCGAGGAGGGCCGACGAGGCCCGGCGCAGGTCCGCTTCGGCGGTCGGGTCTCCTCCGCCACCCGCCGTGACCAGGACCGCGAGCCGTCCCTCGGGAATCCCGAAGCGGGCGCGCCCCTCCTCTTTCGAACGAAGCTCGACCCGTTCGCGCACCATCGCGGGCCCGGTGAACCGGACGGCCGACCGTGCCTTCGCCGGCACGAGGATCTCGGCCGCTTCTTCGGTGTCAGGGACGAGGATCCTCTCGTAGAGAGGCAGCATCGCCTGGAAGTCGGCCCGCCTCGCGAAGTCGTCTTTCACGGGGCGGTAGACGAAGACGCGGGTCCGCGCCAGGTCGAGGGCCGAGACGAGCTCGCCGAAAGAGCCGTTCGGAAAGGTGTCGACGATGAGGACGTCGGGTCTCAGAAGCCCGAGCGAGTGCCAGACCCACTGCTTGGCGAGAGCGAGGTAGGTGAGCTTGTCGATGCCGGCCGAGGCGACGGACGTCTTGGAAGGGAG
>DIAY01000018.1 GCA_002414905.1 Holophagales bacterium UBA5066
CGGCTAGCTCACGAGCAGCGCCCGGCGCGCGAGCGAGGCGAGGGCGTCATCGAACCCTTCGGCGACGGCCGTGAGCGCGTCCTCGTCCGAAGGGGCGCTTCCGTCCGGTGTTCTGAGGAGGCCCTCGGCGACGAGTCCCCTTGCGAGGCTCCTCACGACGACGTCGCGCGGGCGGCCGTCCAGCTCGCAGAGGAGGAGCCGGGAGGCAGGGTCGAGCTCGACGACGCGGTGCGCCAGGGTCGTCACGAGCGGTCCCTCCTCCGCCTCGAACCGGGCAAACGGAGAGGCGACCGGCGCCGCGCCGGGGGAGACGGTGCACGGCACCTCGTCGACGCGGGCGTCGACGAGGCCGAGCGCGACACAGCGCAGGAGCGCCGGGCGCAGCTCCTCGGCGGACCCGGGCGCGAGCTCGGCGAGGGTCCGGGTGTGCGGTGCCGCCGAGTGAAGGGCGCGGAGGGCGGCGATGAGGTGCGGGTTGTCGGTCGACACGTTCGCGGCGGAGCTGCGGAACGTCGCCGCGGGACCAGAATCCGGGGTCGGCACGAGACTGGTCGTGAACCGGAGGTGGTCGAGGGCGGCGGGGTCGGGCTCCTCCCGTCCGGGACCGCCGGCTCGAACGAGAAGCGTCTGGCGGAAGGCCCGATTGCGCAGGACGTCGAGAAGCTCCTCCTTCTCGAGCCGCCCCGAGACGCGCGACGCGAGGAGGTCGTCGATGTCGGGCTTGACGCGCCCCATGGGCATCGATCCGAGGTGGGCGTCAGCAAGTGGCGCAAGCCCGTGGCGGGCGGCCCTCTCGACGAAATCGAGGTACCAGAAAGCCCGGTTGTGGGGCTCGAGCCATTCGTGGAAGAGATAAGTGTCCTTGAACTGCGAGAACTGCTCCAGGACGTCGCGAAGGGCGCTGCCGTAGGTCGCGGTCCGGTCTCCCGAGTTCGCCGTGACGAAGGCGAGGAGGTCGCGCGCGGCCGCGAGGCGCCCGGCGGGAGCGGGAATGGACCGGGTGCCCCTGAGGAGGATGTCGCGGACGAGGCCCTTCAGGTGCCAGCCCGGATAGGTGTTGTAGGAGACGTAGGCGACCCCGGAAGGAGAAAGGACGCGGCCGACCAGGGCGAGGAGCGCCTCCGCGGCTTCCGCGGGGATCCAGGAGAAGAGGCCGTGGGCGAGGACGTAGTCGAACGGCCCGAGCTCGGGCCCGAGCGCCGCCACGTCGCCGACGAGCAATGACACGTTCCCGAGTCCGAGAGAGGCGCGAAGCCGCTCGCCGGTCGCAATTTGCCCGGCCGAGAGGTCGATGCCGACGAACGCCGCTCCGGGCGAGGCCACGGCCATGGGGAGGATGTTTCCCCCTTCGGCGCACCCGAGCTCGAGGACCCGCGCCGTCCCTGGAGGAGGAGGCTCGGTCCCGAAAAGGCGGGCGATGGCGGCGAGGCCCGAAGGAAGCGTCTCCGGGATCGACTGGCTGCCGTAGGGGAGCTCGTCGTAGGTGCTCGCCTCGCCGGACCGGGCCGGTGGAGTGCGGGATTCCGACGGGGCACCGCTCGGGCGCGACGGCGATTCGTCCATCGCCAGATCCTGCCACAGGGCCCGTCGCGCCCGGCGGCCGTTGCCGCTACGCTCTGGCGGATGGACGCAGGGCGAGAGGACGACGGGACCTTCCGCGGCTGGCGGCGGCCGGGGCCGCAGCCGCCCGGCGGACTGGCTCCGGGAGACGGTGAGACGCTCGACTTCCTCTGCGGGAGCTACCGGATTTTCCAGGCCGCTCGCGGCCATCGGTACTCGACCGACGACCTTCTCGTGGCGTGGTGGGGATTCACGTGCTCGGCACGCGTCGAAAGGCTGCTCGATCTCGGATCGGGTATCGGATCCGTGGCGATGGCGGCGGCGTGGAAGCTGCCGGGCTCGCGCGTCGTCACGATCGAGGCCCAGCCCTTCTCGGTCTCGCTGGCGCGCAGGAGCATCCTTTACAACGGACTTCAGGACAGGTTCCGGGTCCTCGAGGGGGACTTCCGGGAGGCCGCGTTGCTTGCAGGAGAGGCGCCGTTCGACCTCGTCCTCGGGGCGCCACCCTACTTCGAGCCGGGGACGGCGACCGAGGCGCGCCACCCGCAGGCCGTGCCGGCCCGGATTACGTTGCGCGGGGCGGTCGACGCCTACGCCGCCGCCGCACGCCGGAACCTCGCCGCAGGCGGGCTTTTCGCCTTCGTCTGGCCGGTGGCCAGGAAGGCGGAATCGGACGAGACGCTCGCACGCGAACGCCTCGTCCTGCTGCGACGGCGTGATGTCGTCTTCCGCGAGGGGGAGCCGCCACTCGTCGCCCTCTTCGCCGCCTCCCGGGCGGAAGATCTCCCGGAGGGACTGCCCAGGGGCCGCGACGGGTTTCCGTCCGTCGAACCGCCGCTCGTCGTACGCCGCCGCGACGGCCGTCACACGCCGGAGTACGCTGCAATGAGGCTCTCGATGGGCTTCCCTCCCGGAGACCTCGAGGTGCGCGCAAGACCGTGACGGGACCTCCCGCCTCGCCCCGAGCTCACGCCGGAGCGGGACGTGGCTTCGAAGGGGCCGGCCCGCGACTCGCGGATGCCGTATCGTCCTGTTCCACGTGGTTCCCGATCCTCCGCTGGCGCCTCTGCCGCCTCTGACGACGATTCCGTTCGGACGCGGACTCGACGGCCGGCCCATCCGGCACGTCAACGGGAAGGTCCTCGTCGGGACGATCCGCCACGCCATCGACCTCACTCTCGACCGCGAGCTCCAGGCGCTCCCCGTCGACTTCTCGTCCGGGGAACGGGCCTCCAGGGCCGAGGCGGTGAAGACGCGACTGATGGCGCGTCTCGTCGATCGCCTGAACGGGCTCATTCCGGACGCCCGCTACCACGTGACCTCCGAATCCCTTCTCGTCGACGGGAACAACTACTCTCGCGAGTTCGGGCTCTACGTCAACGAGCTCTGCCGGGAGTTCGCGGGCGTGGAGTATTTCTACTTCACGCGCGGGGTAAAGATCGTCCCTCCGTCGATCGCGGCGATCTTCCGCCCGTTCGGTGTGCGGCAGACCTACTCCCTCATCGCGCGCGTGACGGAGAAGTTCCTCGACACCGACGTCGAGGTCCTGGAGACGACCCCGCGCTCCGCGGTCGTGAGGTGGTACGCGGCCTCGCAGGCCGGCGACCTGAGGGAAGAGCTGCAGGAGCGCTGGCTCCTCGTCGCCTGCGCCGCGTTCCAGGGGTCCTACGCCGCGATCCCCTCCCTCATTCACCCCGGCCAGCCCTGGGCGGACGTGGACGAGCTGAAGTGCCAGGCGCGCGGCGACGACTGCTGCGAGTGGCGTTTCACCTGGGAGGAGCCTCGCCCCCGCGGCCGGCGGCTTCTCCTCGGCGGGGCGGCGGGGACGGCGGGCCTCCTCGGCTGGGCCGTCTCGGGGGCCGCGGGCGGAGCGCTCGCGGCTCCCCTGGCCCTCCTTCCGCTCGCGATCTCGTGGCACGTCGTGAGGCTGCAGCGGCTTGGTCACGACCGCCAGGAGCAGGACCGTCTCCTCGATGAGCAGCGCGCGACGACCGAGAGCCAGGTGGACCGCGTCCAGGCCGCCTACGCGGAGGTCCAGCAGTCGACGCTGGCGCTGCGCGGCAAGGTCGCGGAGCTCTCGGCGCTCCGGGAGGTCGCGCTCGCCGCCTCGGCGTCCCTCGACCTGTTCGAGGTCGTCGACCGTAGCCTCGAGGCGGTGACGCGGAACCTGAACTACGACCGCGGCGTCGTCCTCCTCGTCGACGAGGCTCGCAATGTCCTCTGCGGCGCCCGGAGCCGCGGCGTGACGCCGGAGCAGGCCGTCCTCATCGGGCGTCTTTCCGTCCGTCTCGACGATCCGCTCTCGCCGATCGTCCCGGCCGTCCGCGACGGCGTCGGGTTCCGCCTGCGGAACCTCCCCGACGCCAGCGGCGCCGCGACGCGCCACCTCGTCCCGATCCTCGGATCGGAAGAGGTCTTCATCGCGCCGCTCATGGCCCGCGGGCGCAGCGTCGGCGTCCTGATCGTCGACAACGGGCCGACGCGGCGGCCGCTCCCGGGAGAGGGGCTCGAGCTCCTGACGGCCGTCGCCTCGACGATCGCCGTCGCCGTGGAGAACGCCCGGCTCTACTCGCAGATCGAGCAGCAGCGCCGGACTCTGGAAGAGCGCGTGAGGGACCGCACGGCCGACCTGGAGGGCGCGAGGGTGGCGGCCGAGGCGGCCAGTCGCGCCAAGAGCGCGTTCCTGGCCAACATGAGCCACGAGCTGAGGACGCCGCTGAACGCGATCATCGGCTACAGCGAGATGCTGCTCGAAGACGGGACGACGGCGGCGTCCGCGGAGGTCGGGGCCGACCTCGGGAAAATCCAGACGGCCGGACGCTACCTCCTCGGGCTGATCAACGACGTCCTGGACCTCTCGAAGGTCGAGGCGGGAAAGACCGAGCTGAGCCTCGAGAGGTTCTCTCTCTCCGCCCTCGCCCGCGCCGTGGCGAGCGACGTGAGGCCGCTCGTGGAGCGTGGCGGCAACCGGCTCGTCGTCGATGTGGAGGAGGACGTGGGTCTCGACGGAGATCCCCGGAAGGTGAGGCAGATCCTGCTGAACCTCCTCGGAAACGCGGCGAAGTTCACGGAGCTCGGGACGGTGGAGCTGAGCGCCCGCCGCGAAGGATCGAGCGTTCTGCTCGCCGTGCGCGACACCGGCATCGGGATGACGCCCGAGCAGATGGACCGTCTCTTCACGGCTTTCTGGCAGGGAGACCCCTCCTCGAATCGCAACTACGGCGGGACCGGTCTCGGCCTGGCCATCAGCCGGCACTACGCCCGGCTGATGGGGGGAGACGTGGCGGTGGAGAGCCTCGAGGGGAGGGGGTCGACCTTCACCGTCCGCATCCCGCTGGGTGCCGCCGCCGGGGGCGACGCCTCCGGACCGGCGGACGTTCCGCAGGAACAGAGTCCGGGCTCGAGGAGGGTCGATGCCGACTCTCTATGACGTCAAGCCTGCGTTCGTGAGGAGCCTCTCGCCGGCGATCGCGTTCTGCGAGAGGAAAGGCATCACGCCGAACGCGCTCACTGCGGCCGCGCTCGTCCTGTCGGCCGTCATGGGGAGTGTGCTCGTTCTCTTCCCGAGGGAGCGCGTCGCGCTGGGCGCCGTGGCCGTGTCCTTCCTCCTCCGGATGGCGCTCAACGCGATGGACGGGGCCCTCGCGAGGAAGACCGGCCAGTCGACGCCGTCCGGCGAGGTCTTCAACGAGGCCGCCGACGTCCTCGCCGACGCGATCCTCTTCCTCCCTCTTCTCCTCGTCTCCTCCGCGGCTCCGCTCGCCGTCGTCCTCTTCGTCCTCTTCGCCGGCTGGAGCGAGCTCTGCGGGGTCCTCCCCAGGGCAGCCGGCTTCGAGCGCCGTTACGACGGGCCGTTCGGCAAAAGCGATCGGGTCCTCGCCGTGGGCCTCTACCTCGTCGCCCTCGCGGCGGGGGCGCCAGCCGGCCCGTGGGAGACCGTCGTCTTCCTCCTCCTCGACGCGCTCCTCGTCCTGACCTGCGCGAACCGTCTGCGCAAGGGGCTGACGCCGTGAAACCCGTCTCGGGCCCCCTCCTGGTGCCGGTCGCCGTGGTGGCGGGCGTGCTCGTCGTCGCGACGCTCACCTGGGCTCTCCTGACGCGCCTGAAGCCGGGATCGGACTTTCGCGAGCTCGGCCTGAGAATCCGGTCCTGGTGGGTCATGGCCACGGTCGTCCTCGGGGCCGTCCTCCTCGCCCCCACCGCCGCGCTCGCGTTCTGGGCGCTCGTCTGCTTCTGGGCGCTGCGCGAGTTCTTCTCGCTCGTCCCGGGGAGGTGGGAGGACCGGACGGCCCTCTTCCTCGCCTACCTCGCCGTCCCGATCCAGTTCCTCTGGGTCTTTCTCGGCTGGTACGGGATGTTCATCGTCTTCATCCCGGTCTACATGTTCCTCGCCGTCGCGGTCGC
>DIAY01000224.1 GCA_002414905.1 Holophagales bacterium UBA5066
GAATCTCGCCGTCCCGACCATCTAAGATACTCAAAGCAAAAGGTTTAGCAGGTGGCGCCGAACAGGCGCACCTCGGCTTTTTGGGGGGTATCGATGGGCGCGCAGCGGACCTCGCCCTGGTGTCGCGGAAGGTGCTCGTTCCGCGCGATGTGCCGGCCGTCGTCGCCAGCGCGGGCCCGAATGCGCTCGTCGTCTCACCGTACCTGGGCGACCGTACGCGAGAGCTCCTGGCTGCAGCCGGCGTGAGCTACGCCGACGCGACCGGGAACGTCCGCATCGTTGTGATCAGCCCGTCCATCTTTCTCGAAAGCAGCGGGACCGAGAAGGATCCGGCGCGCACGCCACGTCCCCTGCACAGCCTTCGAGGCGCTGCTCACACGCGACGATCGAAAACAGATCGTCTCCGTCGACTGGCCCGCGCTCCTTCTGGGCTGGGCAAAGGACTACAGAATTGCGAGCAGCAACCGCATGCGCTCGTACCTCGAGCCGCGCGGCCCAGGGGCTCTCTGGCCGAAGCTTGCAAATGCCGGTCGCTACGCGGCGACGGGGTCGATTGCGGGCACGAGCGTTGCGCCCACGCGACTGGCGATGGTCTACGTCGATGACGCCGACGCCGCAGCGAGACGACTCGATCTGGTGCCCACCCAGACCGGTGCCAACGTGTGGTCAGAAAACGGGTTCGGCGGATGGCCGCTCAAGGGCCGAACTGGAACTGCGGCGCTCAGGTACTTGGTCGCGACCTCGAGATGGGCCGATGAGGCGGGTACCGTCGCCAGCGGTGGAGTGCAGCCGAGGCCGGCGGAGCTATCAGGCCTTGACGGGGAGAGCCGGTTGCTCTACATTTTTGTAGAGAGGTACCGACCGTGTCCACCGTACAGATCTCAGCCCACATCTCGCCGACCACGAAGCAGGAACTCGAGCGCTACGCCGACGCGCACGGGCTCAAGAAGGGATTCGTGATCGAGGACGCACTCCTCCACCACCTTCAGGCGCTCCGCGAGCTCCCGGAGGATGTCGTCGTGCCGGTCCGGCTGGTCCTGACGACGGCTTCGTTCGCACAGGTGGTCGAGCGGACACAACGGCCGCGAAAGCCGACGGCCGCCATGCGGCGCCTCATACGGGGCACCGGGCAGAGCTGATCCGTCGTGGCTGTGATCATCCGCACTCTGACGCAGGAGGACGATCGCTCGCGGCTCCGCTCCGGGAACATCGACCTCGACCGGTTCTTCCAGCGCTTCGCCGGCCAGAACCAGTTCCGGCATCACGTCGGCGTCACCTACATCGCGGTCGACGGCGCATCGATCCTCGGGTTCGTCACCGTGGCCGCCGCCTCGATCGAGACCTCGGCCCTCGCAGCCGCCGATCGGCGCAAGCTCCCCTCGTACCCGCTCCAGGTCATCCGGATCGCCCGGCTCGCTGTCGATCAGGGCGTCCAGCGCCGCGGCGTCGGCCACGCCCTGCTCCGCTTCGTATTCACGCTCTCCCACGAGATGGCGAAGAGCCTCGGGTGCGTCGGCGTGGTGGTCGACGCGAAGGCGGAGTCCGTGGACTTCTACGCCCGGTTCGGCTTCTTCCCGCTCGAAGTGGAAGTGGGGCGGCTTCGGGACCGGCCGGAGCCGACAGCGATGTTCCTGGAGCTGGGTGCGATCCCGCGACCGGCGAAGGAATAGAGGAGCGTCGTCAGGTGGGGATGCGGTCAATCTGCGGTTCAGGTAGCAGGGGCGTTCCTGCCACGCCTCCGTGGGAGAAGCTGAGGCGTGAGGTCAGCGAACAGCCGGAGCGTCGCAATTCCGGGGTCTCCACGTCACTCAACGCTGAGCCAGTCGAGTGCCTGGCTCAGGGCGACCGCCGGCACCGTCGCCATGCCCGTCAGCCCTCTTCAGCTGCCTGCCAGGGCGTCAGCTTCTCGAGCCGTATAATCCCGAGGGCGGTGAGGCGAAATGACGAACGGGCATTTCCGTTTCGCGCGAAGGCTCGCCCTTCTCGTCGTGGTCTTCGGCATGGGCCTGCCGGCGGGCTCAGCCCGTTCTCAGGCAAGGACTGACGAGGGCCTGGGGCATCGCGGGGGAGACGATCCCGGGGTCCGCGAACGGGCCGGGGAGGACGTCGTCGCGATCGGGAAGGTGGCCGCCTACCTCGACAAGATGGGGCGCAAGGACGTCGGCGACGCTCTGCGTGCTGACTTCAAGAGCGGAAAGATCCACGTTGCAAGGGTGGACGCCAACGCCGAGTTGACCGCCGGCATCCTCGGGCTTGGAAGGAGCCTGGCAATCAGCGACTCGATCATCGGCCAGACGGGAACGCCGAGGTACACGTCGGAGGCTGCCGTCGCGGGGTGGGCGCTGACGATCGTCCACGAGTACGTCCACCTGAAGCAATGGCTTCCGATGGAGGACTCGTGGCACGAGACCCCGGCCTGGGCGGCCACGATCAAGGAGAACGGCCTGTGGATTCGTCGGACGCTGGACGAGATCCAGGTCGTGCGCAAGGACGCGTCCCTGACGCCGCAGGAGCGAGCGCAGCGCCTCACGGCTTTACGAGTCACCCTGAAGGCCCTGCACGGGAACTTCGAGGTCACGCTCAACGAACTGCGCGACAAGACCGCAAAGGGAGAGCTCGACAAGGACCATGAATGGAAGGGTGTCCCACCGGCCGGAAGCACCTGGGTCGAGGGAACGGCGAATCTCGACGCTCTCGAGAAGCTGGCCGCGGAGCGGGTGCACGAAGGATACGAGGATGATGCCGCGCCGGGCGTGATGCTGACGTTCTGTCTGAGCGCGCCCATCCCCGAGACCGCGAACGTCGGTGTCCGAGTCTACGGCGACGACGGCATCGACTATGGATGGCTTGGGCTGCGCAGGAACGCTCCCTGCACCGGATACAGGGTCGCGGCAGGGCATTTCCGTGCCATCGTGAACTGCAAGGAGAACCGGAAGGACAGGGACCGATCGCTTGCAGTGGAATCCGCCCGAGAATACAAGACGGAATTCGACGTCGTCGCGGGTCAAGACAAGAAGGTCAAGGTCCACTTCCTGAGTGAATCCGGGAATTGACCTGCTGGAGGACGGAGGCGCGCTACGGCAGCGTCATGGCCGGACTCGATGAACTCAGCGTGGACCAGGCGGTCCGGAGCTGCGCGGAACGCCCTTCACAGTCTCCAGGCTCCACAGGAACACCTCGAGGCCCTCGAGCGCCCCT
>DIAY01000096.1:0-12423 GCA_002414905.1 Holophagales bacterium UBA5066
GACGAGGAGGTCCTGAAGGGGGTCTCGTTCCGCGCCGAGCCGGGCGAGACGATCGCCCTCGTCGGAGCGACGGGTGCGGGAAAGTCGACGATCGTCAGCCTCCTCCTGCGCTTCTACGACGTCACGTCCGGCTCTGTCAGGGTCGACGGCACCGACGTGAGGGACTTCGACCCGATTGCCTTCCGCGACGGCTTCGGCATCGTCCTGCAGGACACCTTCCTGTTCACCGGCACGATCGCCGAGAACGTCTCCTTCTTCGACCCTGCGATACCGCCGGAAACCGTGGAACGCGCCTGCCGCGACGTCGGACTCGGCCCCCTTCTCGATCGCCTTCCCGACGGGCTCGACACGAAGCTCACCGAGCGGGGCGGCGGACTGTCGGTCGGCGAGAAGCAGCTCGTCTCCTTCGCCCGCGCCCTCGCCCGTGACCCGAGCATCCTCATCCTCGACGAGGCGACGTCGAGCGTCGACCCCGAGAGCGAGGCGGTCATCGAGAAAGCGGTCGAGAGGCTCCTTTCAGGGAGGACGTCCGTCGTCGTCGCGCATCGCCTCTCGACGATCGTGCGGGCCGACCGCATCCTCGTCCTCTCGCACGGAGAGGTCCGCGAGTCGGGGACACACGCCGAGCTGCTTGCGAAGGGTGGCCTCTACGCCCGCCTCTACGCCCTGCAGCTGAAGGACCGCGAAGCGGCGGCGTAGGCCTTCGAGGGTGCGACCAGAGGCCATCCCTTGATCCGGATCCACGTCGATGCCGACGCCTGCCCCGTGAAGGAGGAGGTCTTCCGGGTGGCGAAGCGCTATGGCCTCAGGGTCTTCGTCGTCTCGAACGGGAGGATCCGCGTTCCGGCCGACCCGCTCGTCGAGATGGTTGTCGTCTCCGGGCATTTCGATGCAGCGGACACCTGGATCGCCGAGCGCATCACGGCGACCGACATCGCCGTCACGTCGGACATTCCGCTGGCCTCTCTTTGCCTCGCGAAGGGTGCCCGGGTCCTTGACCCCAAGGGAAAGGTCTTTACGCCGGAGTCCATCGGCGATGCCCTCGCGAACCGCGAGCTGATGGCCTACCTCCGTGACTCGGGGAGCATGACCGGCGGACCGGCCCCCTTCGAGCCTCGTGATCGGTCCCGCTTCCTGCAGAAGCTGGACGACCTCGTCCAGGCCATCCTCAAATCGAGTCGGTGAGCCGCCCGGGCTCGGGCATCCCGGCGATGGCAGAGCTCTTGATAGGGCCGGCCGGCGTCCGGACATATGGAGGTGGAGCGAAGCCGGCGCTCCAGGCGGACGAGACCCTCAACAATCTGACAGGCAAGCTCTTAGGAGCCAGGTTCTGGTACGCGATCAGAACGACGGAGCAAACAGGTCCATGCGACTTGAAGATGGCGTAGACGATTTGAAGCAGGCCGAGGTCTCAAATCGTGCGGTCCGTACCCCGGACGAGCGGGTCCGGCTGGATGGCAAGTTCTTCCGCCTTGGTGACCAGAAGTTCTGGGCAAAGGGGGTCACCTACGGCCCGTTCGAACCCCGGCCCGACGGCGCCTGCCTCCCGCCCCCGGCTCAGCTGGAGGTCGATCTTCGTCAGATCGCGTCGATGGGCGCCAACACGATCCGCGTCTACCACGTTCCGCCGCGGGACTTCCTGGACCTCGCACACTCCTTCGGGATCAAGGTTTTCGTAGACGTCCCCTGGTCAAAGCACCGCTGCTTCCTCGAGAGTCCCGAGGATATGGAAAGCGGCCGCAAGGCCGTGAGGGAAGCTGCACGCGCCTGCAAAGGCCACCCGGCGCTCCTGGCTCTTTCGGTCGTGAACGAGGTCCCGTCCGACATCGTCCGGTGGCTCGGCCGGGAAGAGGTCGAGCGCTACATCGACGAGCTCGTCGCCATCGCCCACGAGGAAGACCCGGAAGCTCTCGCAACCTTCGCCAGCTTCCCGCCGACCGAGTACCTCCACCCGTCGACGATCGACTTCCACACGATGAACGTCTATCTCCACCGGAGGGAGAAGTTCCGCGCCTATCTTCAGCGCCTGCAGAACCTCGCCGACGAGAAACCCCTCCTCCTGGGTGAGTACGGTATCGACTCGATCCGCAACGGCGAGGGAGAGCAGGCCGAGCTCCTCGAGATGCATCTCCAGGAGGTCTTCGGAAACGGCCTCGCCGGGACCTGCTGCTTCTCTTATACGGACGACTGGTTCACCGGCGGGCACCCGATCACCGACTGGGCCTTCGGCCTCGTTCGTCGGGACCGCAGCCCGAAGCCCGCCTTCGACCGCGTCGCGGCCGTCTACCGTGCGGAGAACCCGCTCCCGCCTCTCCCTCGCACGCCGAAGGTCTCCGTCGTCGTCTGCTCCTACAACGGGAGCAAGACGCTCGACGGCTGCCTGCGCTCCCTCGAGAAGCTGAACTACCCCGACTACGAGGTCATCCTCGTCGATGACGGCTCGAAGGACTCGGTGCCCGAGATCGCGGCGCGGTACCCCGGCATTCGCTATCACGCTCAGCCGAACCGGGGTCTCTCGGTCGCCCGGAACGTCGGGATGGACCTGGCCACCGGCGAGGTCATCGCCTACACCGACGACGACTGCTTCGCCGACCGCGACTGGCTCTACTACCTCGTCGCGAAGCTCCTGGAGACCGGCGCCTCCGGCGTCGGGGGACCGAACCTCCTTCCCTCGGGTGACGGGCCCGTTGCCGCCTGCGTCTCGGCGAGTCCCGGAGCCCCGGCGCACGTCCTCCTCGACGACACCGTCGCCGAGCACGTGCCGGGCTGCAACATGGCGTTCTGGGCCGACCGGCTGCGTGCCATCGGCGGCTTTGACCCGGTCTACACGAGGGCCGGGGACGACGTCGATGTCTGCTGGCGGCTCCAGGCCGAGGGAGACCAGATCGCCTTTGCACCGGCCGCGATGGTCTGGCACCACCGCCGTTCGACCGTGAAGGCGTATCTGAAGCAGCAGCGCGGCTACGGAGAGGCCGAGGGGCTTCTCAAGCGGAAGCACCCGGAGAAGTTCCGCGGTTTCCGCGACGACCTCTCCTGGATGGGCCGGATCTACACCCGTGCCGGCCTCGGCCTGAAGGTCGGCGAGCCGACCGTTCACTACGGCGTCTTCGGCGCCGGCCTCTTCCAGACCATCTACAGCGCCCCGCAGGTCTGGTGGCCCCTGGCGGTGCTGAGCCTCGAATGGTGGGTCCTTGCCCTGTCGATCCTCGGGCTCGCCCCGCTCTTCCATACCACGAACGCCCTCGTGCGCGCCGGCGTCCTCGGTCGAGCCGCCCTCTCGCCGTTCGCGAACCCCCTCGTCGTCGTCCCTGCCCTGATGCTCCTCGTCTCCATGGGGGTCGCCTGGGCCATCGCCGGGCAGGCCAGCCCTCCAACGGAACGGCGCCGCTGGTGGTCTCGACTCGTGATCGCCGCCATGCACGTCGCTCAGCCCGTCGCGCGCGGCTGGGCCCGCTACAAGTGCCGTTTCGAGACGATCGTCATCCCCGCGGCGTTCCACGACCTGCGACGCGCCTGGCGAGATCGGGCCCCCGGGCTCCTCGTCCAGCGGCAGCTCGGACTCTGGAGCGAAGAGGGAACCTCCCGCGAGAAGCTCCTCGAGACGTTCCTCCAGATGACGGCGCACCACCGCTGGTTCGTCCACGTCGATCCGGGCTGGGAGTCCCACGACGTCCGCCTCTTCGGCGACCGATGGTGTGAGACGGACCTCGTCACCGTAACGGAGAACCACGGAGGCGGACGGCGCCTCACCCGGGTCCGGCTGATGCCACGAGCGACGTTCTTCCAGAAATTCCTCTGGATCGGCATCGGCTACGTTCTCCTCGTCGCGATCGGACTCGGCCGCGAAGAGGTCCTCTTCGTCAGTCCCTTCCTCCTCGGGCTCATGGGATTTGTCCGCGCCTCGGGGCGACGCCTCAACGCCGTCGTCATGGCGAGCGTCCTCGACGCCGCCGAGCACCTCGGGATGAGCGTCGTCGGCGAGCCGGAAGCGTTCCGCGAGCCCCGGACGCGAGCGACCAGACCGCTCCTGGCCCCCGGCTGCCCGGTCACGGCCCGCGCGATCTCGCCCCTCGTCCGCCGCGCCGCCGGCCTTGCCCCGGCCGCACCCCGGACGGCGACGCCCCGCTAGCCCCGCCGATGAGCCCGACCCAGGCCGCTCCACCGCCGCCCTCACGGGCGGAGACCCGTCGTCTCGTCGGGCGGGCCCTGGGCTACCTGCGCCCGCACCGCTCGCGCTTCCTGGGCGGAGTCGGGCTCACCCTTCTCGGGATCCTCCTCGACATCGCCAAGCCGATCCCGCTCGCGATCGTGCTCGACGTCGTCCTCGGCGGGAAGGTCATCCCCGGCTGGCTCCCCGCGGCCTTCGGGCACGTCGAGAGGACCACGCTCCTCGCGATCGCCGCGCTCGCCATCGTCCTCGTCACCGCCGCACGGGGAGCGGCCACGGTCGCTTCGAACTACCTGACGATCGACACCGGGCAGCGGATGGTCAACGACCTCCGGACGGAGCTCTACGCACACCTCCAGAAGCTCTCGCTGAGGTTCCACAACCAGCAGCAGACGGGAGACCTCCTCTACCGGGTCATGTCCGACACGTTCTCGGCACAGGGCCTCGTGATGAACGGACTCCTTCCCCTCTCGAGCGCGGCCGTGATGCTCGCGGGGATGTTCGCCGTCATGCTCAGCTTCGACCTTTCGATGTCCTTCGTGGCGCTCGTCGTCTGCCCGCCGCTCTACTTCGCCATCACGCGGATCAGCGGCCGGATCCACGCGCAGGCGAGCGACTCGCGGGCGGCCGAGAGCGCCCTCTACGCCCGGGCCGAGTCGACGATCGGTGCGGTGAAGCTGGTGCAGGCCTACGCCCGCGAGGAAGGGGCGATCGCCGAGTTTCGCCACGGGAGCGAGCGGAGCCTCGCCCTCAGCCTGAAGCTCTACAGCACGGAGACGCTCTTCGCGCTCGTGGTCGACTCGGTCCTCGCCGTCGGCACCGCCGCCCTCGTCTGGATCGGGGCCCTCCACGTTCTCGACGGCCGCCTCGGCATCGGCGAGCTGACGATTTTTCTCTCGTATCTGAAGGACCTTTACGCGCCGATCCAGAGCATCAGCCAGAACCTCGCGGAGATCTCCTCTTCCCGCGCCGGGCTCGAGCGTGTCTTCAAGGTCCTCGACATCGAGGCCGACGTGAGGGACGCCCCGAACGCGAGGCCCCTTCCCCCTGTCGCGGGCCGCGTCCGGTTCGAGAACGTCCACTTCGCTTACGACGACGGGCGGCCCGTCCTCTCCGGCATCGACCTCGACATCCGGCCGGGCGAGCGCATCGCGCTCCTCGGCCCCACCGGGGCCGGGAAGAGCACCCTCGCGAGCCTCCTCGTCCGCTTCTACGACCCGCGGTCCGGGCGCGTCACCATCGACGGGCACGACCTGCGCGACGTGACGGTTCTCTCCCTGCGGCGCCAGGTGACGGTCATGCTCCAGGAGCAGATCCTGTTCCACACGTCCATCCGGGACAACATCGCCTTCGGGACGCCCCGCCCCCTCGACGAGATCCGTAAGGCCGCGGAACGAGCGGAGGCACACGAGTTCATCGCGCGCCTCCCCGAGGGCTACGACACCGTCATCGGGGAGGACGGCTCGACGCTCTCGGGCGGCCAGAGGCAGCGGCTCGCCCTCGCCCGTGCCCTCCTGCGCTCCGCGCCGATCGTCATCCTCGACGAGCCGACGAGCGCGCTCGATCTCGACACCGAGGAGCGCGTCTGGTCGCGCGTCGAGGAGATCCTCGCCGGGAAAACGACGATCCTCATCGCCCACCGCCTCAGCTCGGCGCGCCGCGCCGACCGGATCGTCCTGCTCGACGGCGGCGGAATCGTGGAGCAGGGCTCGCACGTCGAGCTCCTCGCCCGCGGCGGCCGGTACGCACGCCTCTGGGAGAGCCATGGCAGCGGCGCCGGAGCGGTCAAGCCCGAACTCTTTGCCGCGGTGGCGGGGTGAAGAGACCATGAGCGCACGACACCGCATCGTCGTCCTCGGCATGATGGGTCGCTGCCCGTTCGGCGGCCAGACCTGGCTCTACCTCAACTGGCTGAGCGGCCTCGCACGCCTGGGCCACGAGGTCTGGTACGTGGAAGACGACGCGACCTGGCCCTACGACCCGCGCGCCGACGCGATCGTCGACGACCCCGCTTACGCGGCCGGCTATCTCGAACGGGTCCTCAGGCGGATCGGCCTCGGTGATCGGTGGGCCTACCGGGCCCTGTACCGCGGACCCGGCGCCTGCTTCGGCCTCCCTCGCGAGCGCCTCGTCGAGCTCTACCGCGACTGCGACGTCCTGCTGAACGTCTGCGGCGCCACGGTCCTGAACGAGGACCACCTGCGCGCCCGGCTCCGCGTCTACGTCGAGACCGACCCGGTGACGAACCAGCTCGAGCTCGCGAGCGGCAAGCAGAAGACCCGCCACGTCCTCGACGCCCACCACTTCGTCGCCACCTACGGCGAGAACTACGGCGCGGCGGACTGCAAGGTGCCGATGGACGGTCGGCGCTACATCCGGACCCGCCAGCCGATTGACCTCGACCTCTGGCCGATGGCGTTCGACGCTGCAGCCGAGTCCTACACGACGATCGGCAACTGGAAACAGAAGGGGAACGACGTCGTCTGGCAGGGCGAGACCTACACCTGGAGCAAGCACCACGAGTTCCTCAAGTTCCTCGAGCTGCCACGACGGTGCCCGCGGGTGCGCTTCGACCTCTGCCTCAACGTGGACGACGAAGCGGACCGGTCTCTGCTCGAGGGGAGCGGCTGGAGGCTCTCGAGCCCGCTGAAGATGTCTCTCGACCCGTTCGGGTACCAGTCGTTCTTCCAGCGGTCGCGGGCCGAGTGGACCGTCGCCAAGGACCAGAACGTGAGGCTGCAGAGCGGCTGGTTCAGCGAGCGGGACGCCTGCTACCTCGCCTCCGGCAAGCCGGTGATCGCGCAGAGCACCGGGTTCGAGAAGTTCCTCCCGTCCGGCGAAGGGCTCTTCCCGTTCCGTACGGTGGAGGACGTCATCGCCGCCGTCGATACCATCGAAACGGACTACCCGAAGGCGTGCCGCGCCGCGCGGCGTGTGGCCGAGGAGACGCTCGAGGCGACCGCCGTCTGCCGGCGGCTCCTCGAGGAGATCGGTCTGTGAACGGCGCCAGATTCGTCATCTTCAAGGCCGACGATCTCGGGTACAGCCGCGGGATCAACCGGGGGATCGTCGAGGCCCACGAGCGGGGCGTCGTCACCGCCGCGTCGCTGATGGTCAACACGCCGGCCACCGGAGAGGGGGTCCGCCTCGCGCGCGAGCACCCGAGGCTCTCGGTCGGGCTGCACGTCAACTTCACGAACGAGGCGCAGCGCCTGATCGATCTCAACGACGAGGATGCCTGCCGCCGGGAGCTGAAGAATCAGTTCCGACTGTTCACGGATCTGATGGGCTGCCGGCCGGCACACCTCGACTCGCACCAGCACGTCCACCGCCACGAGATGCGCGGGCCCCTCTTCGAGGAGCTGGCCGACTCCGAGGGCCTGCCGCTCAGAGACCGCCCTCCGATCGTCTTCAAAGGCGGCTTCTACGCCCAGTGGGAGTACGGCGTCTCGGACCCTTCGAAAGTGAGCCTCGAGGCCCTCGAGCGAATCCTCCACGAGGAGCTCACCGAAGGGATCTACGAGCTCTGCTGCCACCCCGGGTACTTCGATCCGACGTTCGAGGCCGTCTACCACCTCGACCGCGAGCACGAGCTGCAAACCCTCACCGACCCGGCCCTCCCCGCATTTCTCGAGAGCGAGGGGATCCGGCTCATCTCGTACGCCGACCTCCCTGCGGCCATGAGCACACTCCGTGACGAGTGACGCACCAGGTCCGCCATCCCGCTTCGTCCCGGCGCCGGTCGCGCTCGGGGCCTGGCTTGCGGTACCGCTGGTGGGCGCCAAGGCCGTTCACTGGGGCTGGCCCGGCGCCCGCTGGGGAGACTGGCTCGACTGGTTCAGGGACGTGGGGGTCTCCGCGCACGCGGACGTGGCCTTCGCCGCGGTCTTCGGCCTCGTCGCCTTCGTCCTCCTTCGGCTCGCAAGCCGCTGGCCTCGCCTCCAGGCGGCGGTCGGAGCCGTCCTCGTCGCATCGAGCGCCTTCTCCGTTTTCTACGCGGTGGCGAGCATTCAGATGTTCGCCTTCCTCCGCTCGCCTCTCACCTACCCGCTCCTCTATCTGGCAGGCGACATGAAGAGCATGCGCTCCTCGATCGGGAGCTTCCTCTCGCCGGTTCTCGTCGCTGCTCTCGTCCTCGTCCCGCTGTTGCACGTCCTCGCGGTCCGCCTGAGCTCCCGCCCGCGCCAGGGGCGGCCCGGCCGCGTCCATCGAGCCTTTCGCGTCGCGGTCCTGGCCTCGATCCCGGTCTGGATCGTCTGGGGAGCCCACATGGCCGATGGACGCTGGTCGGACCGTCCGGACCTCCTGATCGCCGAAAGCCCGCACTGGGAGTTCGTCTCCTCGCTGGTCGACGAAGCGCGCGGCGGCGCGATGCCCATCCTGAGCGACAGCTTTCCCCGCGAGCACCTCTCGGACTTCAACCCTCTCGCCCCCACCGCGGGCTCCCTGCCCCGGACCGCCAGGCCGCGCAATGTCCTCCTCGTCGTCCTGGAGTCGACAGGGACCCGCTACCTGAGCCTCTACGGAAGCAGGTACCCGACGACGCCGAACCTCGTGGCGGAATCCGGACACGCCCTCGTCTACGACAGCTTCTACTCGCACGTCGGCCTCACCGCGAACTCGCTCGCCGCCCTCGGGCTCTCCGTCTACCCGTACATGACCTGGCGCGAGTACACCCAGGAGTACCCCGACTTCCCGGGAAGCACGCTCGCCGACGTGCTGAGGCCCCGCGGCTACCGCACCGCCTTCCTGACCTCCTCTTTCCTCGACTACGTCGGCATCGACCGCTTCCTCCAGAACCGCGGCTTCGACGAAGTCCGTGACTGGCCCTCGATCTCGAAGAAGGAAGCCACGAGCTCGTGGGGAGGAGACGAGGCCGTCCTGATCGACCAGACACTGGAGTGGATCGACCGCGACCGGGAGCGACCCTTCTTCGGCCTCCTCTGGACCCAGCAGAGCCACCACCCCTACGACCCCGCTCCGGGCCAGCCGCTCGTCGACTTCTTCGAGCGCGGTCCGCTTCCTCCCGACGACTGGGACCTCGGGCGCCACCTGAACACTCTCGCGGAGGTGGATCGTCAGCTCGGCCGGCTCTTTGCGGGACTGCGAGAGCGGGGTCTGGACAAGGACACGCTCGTCGTCGTGACCGGGGACCACGGGGAATGCTTCGGCTCACCCCACCGGACCTGGGGCCACGGGTTCCGTCTCTACCAGGAGGGGATCAACGTGCCGATGATGCTCTGGAGCCCGGCCCTCTTCGAAGGGGGAGGACGCCCCGGCACGATCGGCGGACACGTCGACGTGAACCCGACGATCCTCGATCTCCTCGGTGTTCCGGTCCCGGCCTCCTGGGAGGGACGCAGCCTCTTCGCACCCGGCCGGCCGCCTCGCGCCTACTTCTACGCCGCCAACGACGACTACCTGCTCGGCATCCGCGAGGGTCCGTTCAAGTACGTCTACAACGCGACTCGCGGGCGCGAGGAGCTCTACGACCTCGTGAAGGATCCCGACGAGCAGACGAACATCGCCGCGAGCCAACCTGCCAGGTGCCGTGATCTGAGACAGCGGCTCGCCGCCTGGAAACATCACGCGGCCGGGACTCTGGAGCGGGCACGCAAGGGAATGTCGAGCGTGGCGCAGGGTCGCCGCGCCTCCCGCTGACCGGCTCGGGACGCGGCGTATCATCTCCGGTCGGGCGGGGTGCGGCGGTGCGCCTCGCGGCGCCCGGGCACCTTGCGCAAGGAGAACCACCTTTGACGAGGCGCTCCCGGCTCCCCCGCTTCACTTCATCGCTCGCCTTCGACGCGGCCTGCGTAGCGCTGCCCCTCTTCCTCGCGGTTACGGCAAAGGCCGCCGAAATCTCACTTCCCCAGGCACGCTCCCGGATGCGCACGAGCCACGAGGCGCTCAAGGCCGCCGGCTACGAGGTCCTGGAGCGCGAGGCGGAGGTCGGTGCAGCAAACGCCCTCCTCTGGCCGAGGCTCGAGGCGAACGCGCGTGTAACCCGGATGAACGGGCCGATCGCGATCGATCTCGAGCCGGTCAGGCGGGTCATCCTCGCCCTCCACCCGGGCGTCCCTTCGGCCGCCGTTCCGCCCTTCCTCCTCGACGTCCAGGACGAGCTGTTCGGGAGAGTCGACGTGAGGCTCACATGGCCCCTCTTCACCGGCGGAAAGATCGACGCGGCACGTTGGGCAGCCGATGCGCGAAAGGCCGACGCCGAGGCCTCTCTCAGGACCGTGGACGACGGTCTGTCGACCGAGCTCGCCCGGCGGTACTTCGGCGCGCGGCTCGCCGCGAAGGTGCGCGACGTGCGGGCCGGGGTCCTTTCGGCCCTCGACGGACACGTCCGGGATGCGCTGCGCCTGGAGGAAGAGGGCTTTCTCTCACGCGCCGAGCGCCTTCACGCCGACGTCGCGAGAAGCGACGCTGATCGGGAGCTGAAAGTGGCCGGGCACGACCTCGCTCTCGCCCTCGAAGCCCTCGCGAACATCCTCACGCTCCCCGGCGAGGAGGCCGCGGCCCTCGATCCCACGACGCCGCTCTTCATCGTAAAAGAGCTTCCCGCCGTCGAAGAGCTGAAACGGACCGCCCTCGTCGCGAACCCCTCGCTCGCCCGCCTCGCCGCCGCCGGCTCGCTCGCCGGTGCGGGTCTGGCGGCCGAGAATGCCCGCTGGTACCCCGACATCGCCGCCTTCGGCTTCCGCGAGCTCCACGAACGCGGCCTGACGCTTCTCGATCCGACCTGGGCGGCGGGGCTCACGGCTCGCTGGACGCTCTTCGACGGGTTCGGCAGGGAGAAGAGCATCGTGGCCGCGCGCGAGCGGGGTGCGCGGGTCGAGGCGCTCGCGAGCCGTGCCCGGCGCGACGTCGAGACGCTCGTGGAGAAGAAGTACCGCGAGACGCGCAAGGCGCTCGAGCAGGTGGAGGCCTTCGGCACCGCTCTCGAGCTCGGCCGGGAGAACGTGCGCGTGAGGACCCGTGCCTTCGAGGAGGGCGTGGCGACGTCCCTCGACGTCGTCGACGCCCGCCTCTCCCTTGCCCGCGTCGAGCTCGGGCGCCTCGTGGCGGCCCGCGATTTCGACGTCGCCCTCGCCGAGCTGCTGGAAGCGGCCGGACAGTCCGAACGGTACGAGACGCTCCGCGCGAGCGCCTCGGGAGACGTGGAGAAATGAACCAGAAGACCAAGGGAATCCTGGTGCTCATCGCGGGCGTCGCCGTTCTCGGCCTCCTCGGCCTCGCGGCGCTGCTACTGGCCCGTCCCGCCCCGGAGACGCTCCAGGGCGAAGCCGACGCGACGAAAGTCGACGTGGCGGCCAAGATCGCCGGCCGCGTCGCGACGATCGCGGTGAAGGAAGGGGACTCCGTGAAGAAGGGCGACCCCGTCGCCACCCTCGAGAGCCCCGAGATCCGCGCGCGCCTCGACCAGGCCGAAGCGGCGAAGGCTGGCGCCGAAGCGCAGAGCCGGAAGGCCGACAACGGAGCCCGTGAGGAGGAGATCCGCGCGGCGAAGAGCCAGTGGGACAGGGCGCGGCACGCCGCGGACCTCGCGGAGGTGACGTTCGGGCGGCTCGACCGTCTCGCGCGCGACGGCGTCGTCCCGAACCAACGGCGCGACGAGGCGGAGGCGCAGTGGAAGACGTCGCGCGACGCGGCCGACGCCGCGAAGGCGATGTACGACCTGGCGCTCGCCGGCGCCCGCCGCGAGGACCGCGACACGGCAGCCTCCCTCGTCTCCCGCGCGGCGGGGGCCGTCGACGAGGTGAAAGCCTTCCTCGACGAGACGAAGGTCTCCTCCCCGGCCGCGGGCGAGGTCTACCGTCGGAACGTCGAGCCCGGAGAGATCGTCCCGGCTGGCTTTCCCATCGTGACGCTCGTCGACCTCTCCGACGTCTGGATCACGTTTCAGGTCCGTGAGAATCGCCTCGAGCGGCTGAAGATGGGCGCCACCTTCCCGGCCCGATTCCCCGGGCTCGGGAACGAAGAGGTCCCCCTGACGGTCTCGTTCGTCGCGCCCCAGGGCGACTTCGCCACGTGGAGGTCCACGAGCGCCCAGGGAGGTTTCGACCTGAAGACGTTCGAGGTGCGGGCGAGACCGGCGAAGGCGGTGCCGGGCCTGCGTCCGGGGATGAGCGCCGTCGTCACGTGGCGCTAGCCGGCGCACCGGGCGTCTTTCGATCGGCCCGAAGGGAGGCGGAGCGGCTCGTCTCGAGCCGGTACGCACTCGTCCTCCTCGTCCTCCTGCCGCTGGCGGG
>DIAY01000096.1:12565-13270 GCA_002414905.1 Holophagales bacterium UBA5066
CGCCGTCGTCGACGCCGACCGCTCTCTCCTCTCGCGCCGGCTCGTGAGGATGATCGATGCGACGAAATCGATGCGCGTCACGGGCCCTTTCACGAGCCCGGCGGCCGCGTTCGACGAGGTCCTCGCCGGGCGGGCCTACGCCGTCGTGACGGTCCCGGCTGGTCTCGAACGCGACGTGAAGCGGGGCGCGGCGCCGAAGGTCGTCCTTCATTACGATGCCCTGCGACTGATCCCCGGCAGCATCGTGAAGAGAGACGTTCGAGGCGTCGTCGGCACGCTCTCGGCCGGCGTCGAGATTCAGGCCCGCAGGGCCCTCGGCGAGACTCCCGACGTGGCGGGCGTTCGCTTCGAGCCGGTCCGCTCGATGCGCGGCGCTCTCTTCAACCCCGGTCTCGACTACCTCGCGTTTCTCGTCCCGGCCCTCCTTCCCACGCTCCTTTCGATCTTCGTCCTCGTCGGCGCCGTCCACGCCCTCGGGGTCGAGCTGCGCGACGGTACGGCGGGCGAGTGGCTCGCGGCGGGCGGGAGCGCGACGCGAGCCGTGGCGGGAACGCTCCTTCCGCAAACGCTCCACTTCACCGCGCTCGGGCTCGTCGCAACGGCCGTACACTTCCGGCTCCTCGGAATCCCGCTGCGCGGGAGCCCGCTCCTCATCGTCCTCGGGACGTTCCTCCTCGTCCTCGCGTACCAGGCGATGGGACTCCT
>DIAY01000053.1:0-3634 GCA_002414905.1 Holophagales bacterium UBA5066
GTGTAGAAGGTAGACCTGACCCCGGGTGCCAAACCCGTGGCTTTGACATTCCGGGCGGGCGGCGGTATGTTCATCGGCCCTTTTGACCCGAGGTCGGGGAGGAATCGATGTACGCCGTTATCCGCACCGGTGGGAAGCAGGTCAGGGTCGCCAAGGGCGACGTCATCCAGATCGAGCGTTTCCCGAAAAAGACCTTCACCAAGGGCGATGCGCTCGAGCTGCCCGAGGTCCTGGCCGTTGGCGAAGGGGATACCCTCCGCCTCGGCTCTCCGCTCGTTGCCGGCGCCACCGTTCACGGTGTCGTCGTCCGCGAGATGAGGGGCCCCAAGCTCATCGTCTACAAGAAAAAGAAGCGCAAGGGGTACCAGCGGAGCCACGGGCACCGCCAGAACCTCGTCGAAGTCCGGATCGATTCGATCTCGGTCTGAGAGCCTTCCGAGGACGCTGCTATGGCTCATAAAAAAGGTCAGGGTTCTTCCCGCAACGGCCGCGACTCCAACGCCCAGCGCCTCGGCGTGAAGCGTTTCGCGGGCCAGTGGGTCACCGGAGGCTCGATCCTCGTCCGGCAGCGGGGCACCCCGCTCAAGCCGGGCGACCACGTCGGTCGCGCCAAGGACGACTCGCTCTTCGCGATGGTCGACGGCATCGTCGACTTCAAAGACAAGGGGCGCATGGGCCGCTTCGTCAGCGTGAAGCCCGGCGCGCGTCCCGGCTCCGAGGCTTCCGAGGCTCCTGCTGCCAGCTGATTCCGGCCGGGGCGCCTTCGCGGCGCCCCGCACCGAAACCTCCGGCGCGGGTCTCTAAAGGGATGTTTCTCGACGAAGCGTCGATCCAGGTCGTGGCCGGCGATGGCGGCAACGGCTGTGTCGCGTTCCGCCGCGCCAAGGGCGAGCCGCACGGCGGCCCGAACGGCGGTGACGGGGGAGACGGCGGCAGCGTCCGCATCCACGCCGACGAGAACTTCAATACCCTTTATCCCTTCCGCTTCAAGAAGCGGTTTGCGGCCGGCCGCGGCCAGCACGGCATGGGCTCGAACTGCACGGGGAAGAAGGGCTTCGACGTCGACATCACGGTTCCCGTCGGCACCCTCGTCAAGGACGCCGACTCGGGGGAGGTCCTCGCCGACCTCGCCGAGCACGGGCAGACCTTCGTCGTCGTCACGGGCGGCAGGGGCGGGCGCGGCAACCAGCACTTCGCCACCCCGTCGCACCGCACGCCCCGCCGCGCCGAGCCCGGAGGCGAGGGCGAGCGCCGCGCTCTCGCCCTCGAGCTGAAGCTCCTCGCCGACGTCGCGCTCGTCGGCTTCCCGAACGCCGGCAAGTCCACCCTCATCTCCGCCATCTCCGCCGCGCGGCCGAAGATCGCCGACTACCCCTTCACGACGCTCGTCCCGAACCTCGGCGTCGTCTCCTGGGAGCGCTACAAGACCTTCGTCGCCGCCGACGTCCCCGGCCTCATCGAGGGCGCAAGCGAAGGCCACGGCCTCGGCATCCGCTTCCTCCGTCACGTCGAGCGCTCGCGCCTCCTCTGCCATCTCGTCGATGCCGCGGCCCTCGACCCCGAAGACCCCGACGCCGCCGCCGAGTTGGCCGTTTCCGTCATCGAGGCCGAGCTCCTGGCCTTCGCCCCCGAGCTCGCCGCCCGCGAGCGCGTCCTCTGCGCCAACAAGATCGAGATCGCCTCCGACGCCCAGGTCGCCGCCATCAAGGCCGCTGCCAGGCGCCGCGGGCTGCGCTTCTTCGCCATCTCGGGCGCGGCCCACAAGGGCCTCGACGCGCTCGTCACCTGGCTCGGCAGCCGTCTCGAAGCGATGCGCGCCAAGCCCGTCCCCGTCCTCCCTGTGGAGTCGATCGTCCCGCCCGCCGAGCAATAACGGAGAGAGGCTCAGACTCACGCACTCGATGCTCCATCGCAGCCACCTCCTCGGCATCTACGGCGGCTCCTTCGACCCGATCCACCTCGGCCACCTCCTCCCCGTCGAGGAAGCCCGCGTCGCCACCGGCCTGGACGAGATCGTCTACGTCCCCGCCTTCGCGCCGCCTCACAAGCCGCTGGGGCCTTCGGCCTCGGCGTTCCATCGCTTCGCCATGTGCGCCCTCGCCGTCGAGGCGTACCCGCACCTCCTCATCTCCGATTTCGAAGTCTCCCGCGGCGGCACCACCTACACCATCGAGACCCTCCGGCACGTCAGGGCCAACCACCCCGAGAGCGAGGTCTTCCTCGTCCTCGGGTCCGACTCGATGGCCGGTCTCGCCAACTGGCGCGAATGGCGCGAGATCGTCGCGAACCACCGCATCGTCGTCGTCTACCGCGAGGGCGTCGACTATCCCTCCCTGCGCGAGACCCTCCCGCCCGAGCTCTCCTCCCGTCTCGCCCCGCTCGGGGCGCGCCCTCACGACGAAGTGGCCGAAAGCCAGACCATCTTCTGGGCCGGGAACGCCCCGGTTACAATCTCTTCCACGTGGATAAGAAGCGCACTCCCGAGCGTCCAAAGCCTGAGCGAAAGTCTGCCCCCCGCAGTGGAGCGGTACGCAAGGCGTCACCGCCTGTACGTCGCCCCGTAGCGGGAACGAAAACCGCCGGCCCTCTCGCCGAGGCGAAGAAGCCCGCCCCCGCGGCCCGGAAGTCGGCCCCCGCGCGCAAGCCTGCGGTGGCAAAGAAGTCCGCCCCTGCGCGTAGGCCCGCCGCCGCGAAGAAGCCCGCGGCCGCCAGGCGGCCTTCCACCGCCCGGACCCTCGGCATGGGGAATCGCAAGCTCTCCGCCCCGCCGGCCGGCACCGTCGACGAGATCATCGCCGGCACGCTCACGAAGGCCCGCGGCAAGCGGGCCCCAGAGGCCACCGCCGCCGCCGAGAAGGCCCGGCAGGAACGCAACGCCGCGGCCGACGCGCGCGTCCAGCACCAGATGCAGCGCTCCGTCCAGGCGCTCCTCGACAAGAAGGCCGAAAAGCTCGTCGTCCTCAACCTGAAGACGCTCAATGCCTTCGCCGAGTACTTCGTCCTCGCCTCCGCCACCAACGAGCGGCAGTGTCAGGCGATGTCCGACGCGGTGGAGATGGCGATGAAGGCCGAGGGGCGGCGCGCCTACTCCCATGAGGGTTACAGCAAGGGCGCGTGGATCCTTCTCGACTACGGCGACGTCGTCTTCCACCTCTTCCACGAAGAGGCCCGGCGCTTCTACGGGCTCGAGCGCCTCTGGGGCGACGCCCCGGAAGAGACCCAGGCCTTCGTGAAGTCGACCTGAGCTTGCGGGGCCGACCGGCGTGACGCTCTTCGCCACACGCCACCGCGGCCTCGCTGCCGAGCTCGAGCGTCTCGAGCGGAGCCTCGACTCCGACGCCACCGTCCTCCTCCTCGGCGCGCCGGGCACCGGCAAGGACCGTCTCGCCCGCCTCCTCCACTTCCGCTCGTCGCGCGCCGGCGCGCCCTTCATCCGCATCGACCTCGCCGCCCTCTCCGACGACCTCTTCGACAGCGAGCTCTTCGGGCACGAGCGCGGCGCCTTCACCGGAGCGGTCGCGGGCAAGCCCGGCCTTCTCGAGGGCGCCGAGGGCGGCACCCTCTACCTCGACCGCATCGACGTCCTCTCGCCGCGCGCCCAGGGCAAGATGCTGCGCGTCCTCGAGGAGCGCGT
>DIAY01000053.1:3679-4293 GCA_002414905.1 Holophagales bacterium UBA5066
GGCGAGTTCCGCGAAGACCTCTACTACCGGCTCGCCGTCCTCACCGTGAAGCTCCCCGCCCTGGCCGAGCGCCGGGGCGACGTCCTGCCCGCGGCCCGCGCGCTCCTGCGCGAAGCCGGAGGGCCGGTCGCCTTCACTCCGGCGGCCGTGAAGGCCCTGCGCTCCCACCCTTTCCGGGGCGGCTTCCGCGAGCTGGAGAACATCATCCGGCGCGCCGTCCTCGAAGTGACGGCCACCGGAGCCACGGCCGTCGACGAGCCCAACCTCGGCCTCCTCTCCGGCTCCGATCCCGAGGCCATCCTCATGGCGGCCTCTCGTTCCGGCTGGACCCTCCGTCGCCTCACCGATGCCTACATCGCCCTCGTCCTCGCCGAGGCCGGCGGCAACGTCGCCGAGGCGGCCCGCAGGCTCGGAGTCGCGCGAAAGACCCTCTACGCCCGCGTAAAGTAGGGCGTTCCGGCCACTGCCCGCCGTGCTAGAGTCCGCCGACTCTGGACGGGCGCCCCGACGCTGCTCGGGAACTCTGGAAGAGGGAGAGACGCATGGTGACGAAACCCTCGGCCGCGGCCAAGAAGGCGCCGGCAACTCCTCCCGCGAAGACCTCCGGTAAAACC
>DIAY01000053.1:4316-5198 GCA_002414905.1 Holophagales bacterium UBA5066
CCCTCCTCGTCCGTCAGGAAGAGCTCCTCCTCGACATCTCGCGCAACCGGCAGGTCACCGTCGACACCGTCGACGAGCAGGCCCAGGACATGGTCGACCGCGCCACCTCCGCCTACACGCGCGAGTTCGCCTTCTCCCTCTCCGAGGCCGATCGCAAGGCCCTGCTCCTCATCGAGCAGGCGCTCCTGCGGATGGACCAGGGCACCTACGGCGTCTGCGTCCACTGCCAGGGAGTCGTCCAGGAAAAGCGGCTCGAGGCCGTTCCGTGGGCCCGGCACTGCCTCGACTGCCAGGAGATGCAGGACAAGGGCCTGCTCTGACCCCGGCATAGCCCCATGCGCGGCGACCCGTTCGGCGCGCTCGCGCCGCTTCTCGTGGCCGCCGCGAGCGCCCCGCTTCCCCCGGTCCTCACCATCCTCGGCGACGACGAGTGGTTCGTCGGCGAGGCGGCGCGCCGCGTCTCGAAGGCCTTCTCCGCGGCCTTCCCCGAAGGCGAGGTCACCGAGTACGACGGCACCGGAAACGGCGTGAGAGAGGCCGTGGCCGACGCGGCCACCATCGCCCTCTTCGCCACCAACCGCCTCGTCTCGCTCGACGTCACCGACCTCCTGCGCACCAAGAAGCTCACCGCCGACGAAATCGACTCCCTTCTCGACGAAGCCGCCGACGCCGGCCTCGGCGCCGCGCCGGGCGCCCCGTCCGAGCCCCGCGTCCTCGACCGCCTCGCCCGCAAGGCCCGCGCCCTCGCGCGCGACGCCGGGGCTTTCGTCGACGGCGACCCGTCAGAAACCGCCCGCAAGCTCACCGGCCGCGTCAAGCGCAGCGACCGCGCCCCCGAGCTCGCGCAGCTCCTCTCCGTTCCCGTCGACGACGGCGAAGCCG
>DIAY01000053.1:5359-6713 GCA_002414905.1 Holophagales bacterium UBA5066
CTGCGCGCTCTCTCGCCCGACCCCGACCACGCCGCCCTCGCCGAGCTGCGCCGCTCGCCCCTCGCGCGCCTCTTCGCCGCCGACGACGCCTCGCGCCGCGACCGCCTTCATTCCCTCGGTCTCGAGCGCGTTCTCGAACGGGGGAAAAGCGTCGAGTCCGACGTCTTCGAGACCCTCACCGAACGGGGCCGCCTCACCGCGCGTGCCTTCCTCTCCGAGCTCGACCGCCTCGTCGACACCGCCGCCGGCCCCCGCGTCACCGCGGAAGCCGCCGCCCGCCTCGTCGCCGACGAGCGGAAGGAATACGGCTCCGACTTCGTCGAGGCCGTCGCGCGCAAGAAGTTCCTCGACGCCCTCCGCATCGCCGAGCGCCTCTTCGCCGCCGACGACTTCACCGCCTTCCGCTCCTTCTCCAAAGACGCTCCCGCCGCCCCCGCGAAGAAGGGACCGAAAGGGGAGGCCGCCTTCTTCCCGCTCCTCGGCCTCCTCGCGGGCGAGATCCGGCGCATCCTCGCGCTCAAGGCGGCCCTCGCCGAGCCGGGCGCCGAGCCCCCCGCCCGCCGCGCCGACTACCGCGTCTTCGTCGACCGCGTCCTTCCGCGCCTCAAGATCGCCCGCCCGGGAGCCGCACCCGTCCCCGTCGACGGCCACCCCTTCGTCCTCCACAAGGCCTACCTCGCCACCTTCGACTGGACCCTCGACGAGCTCGCCGCCGCCCTCACCGGCCTCGCCGCCATCGACCGCGGCGTCAAGACCGGCCTCGGCTCCGGCCCCGACCTCCTCCAGTCCTGGCTCCTCTCCAGGACGGAGGGGTCTGGTCTACGCTCTACACTCTACGGTGCGCCGTAGAGTGTAGAGCGTAGACCAGACCCCAAGACCCAGGGTCAGGCGAGGAGGCGCCGGTGGGCCAGCAGGCCCGCCGCAGCGATGGCGCCGACGAGGGCGAGGAGCCCCGTCGTGCCGAGCGCCGGAATCGCAGGTTCGCCGGCCTCCGGAGCGAGAGTGAGAGCGAAGTTGACGATCTGAGCGCGCTCGACGGGCGACATGCAGGCGATCTCGTTCACCCCGAGCGGGCTCGTGGCGATCTCCCTCGCCTTGGCGCGTGCGGCCACCTTCGTCGGCTGGCCGGTGACGAAATGAAGGAGGATCCTGGTCGCGCCCGCCGGGACGGTGACGTGGAAACTCCAGTACGGGTTGTCGTCTCCGTCCACGAAGTTGATGGCGTTCGGGGTCACCGTCGCGCCGGGGCCCCAGATCACGTGACCGAGCCGGGGGTCGGAGGACGTCGTGCCGGTCCAGTTCTGCCACGAAGTGAGCCAGTTGTCCGCGACCGTGACGACCGCGTCGCCGCTGG
>DIAY01000087.1 GCA_002414905.1 Holophagales bacterium UBA5066
CGACATCATGAAATGACGGAAAGGTAGACTGATCTCGTGAGACATTGGTACCTGACGGGTCGGGCCCCCGCCGGGCTTGCTGCCCTGCTTCTCCTGCTCGTCGGCGCCCTCCCGGGTGCGGCGCAGGTCCCCTCGACAAATTACGTCATCGGCCCGAAGGACCTCCTGGAAATCAAGGTTCAGGAGATTCCGGAGATGAACGTCGAGCGGCGTGTACAGGACGACGGTGCGATCGACCTGCCGCTCCTCGGCCAGGTTCCGGTCTCGGGGTCGTCCCCGCTCGACCTGCGCGACCGGCTCGCGGCGCTCCTCACGGCCAAGTTCGTGAACTCGGCCTACGTCACCGTGACGGTGAAGGAGTTCGCAAACCGGCCCATCGTCCTCCTCGGCGGCGTCGTCCGTCCCGGCTCGCTCACGGTGGCGGGACGCTGGACGCTGCAGCAAGCGATCCTGAGCGCAGGCGGGCTCGCCCCTGGCGCGGGCCGGCGGATCCTCATCCTCCGGACTGCCGAGAACGGCCTCACCGACCGGCTCGAGGTGAATGCCGACGAGCTCTTCGTCAGGCTGAACCCGATCTGGAACATCCCGATCTACCCGGGGGACGTCGTGAACGTCGGGATCCGCCAGGAGGTCACCGTCTTCTTCCTCGGCGAGTTCAAGACGACGGGGGCGATCAAGGTGATGAGCGACGAGAAGCTGACCCTCCTGACGATGGTGGCGCGGGTCGGCGGGCTGACGGAGCGGGCGTCGAAGGGGAGCGTCCGGGTCAAGCGGACCGACGCCGAGGGCAAGGCGATCGAGATCAAGGTGAACTACGGCCGGATCCTCTCCGGGAAGGACCCCGACATTCCGCTGCAGCCGGACGACGTCGTCATCGCAAAGGAGTCGATCTTCTGATGACCGTCCCGCAGGAGCTGGTGCGTCGCCGCGAGGACGAGGAAGAGCCGGGGATCGACCTCAGGCGATACCTGGAGCTCTTCCTTCGCCAGTGGAAGCTCGTTGCGATGACGGCGGCGCTCGTCGTCGGCGCCGCGGCGGTGAAGACTTACCTCACGCCGCCCGTCTACCGTGCCGCGGCGATCATCTCGATCGAGCGGGAGAAGCTCGCCCTCGAGGAGCTCGGGGTCGGCGACGGGATGTTCACCATGCGGGACCCCGACTTCATCCCGACGCAGATCCGGATGATCCAGGGGCGCGAGGTGATCGAGGCCGTCGTGGAAGCGCGGAGCGATGACCCGACGGCAGGGAAAGGGAAGGACGCCGAGGAGGCCCGCGAGGCGCGGGTTTCGCAAGGGGTCCGGGCAATTGCAGCCCAGCTCGAGGTCACGGCCGTGCCGGGGACGAGCCTCATCGAGGTCGCCTACAGGTCCGGCTCGCCGAAGGACGCCGCCGAGATGGCGAACGCGGTCGTCGACGCGTTCGTGACCTGGTCCCGGCGCTCGCGCCTCGAGCAGGCGAGCCAGGTCTCGAAGTTCCTGGCGTCGCAGGTGGAGCAGCTGAAGAAGGACGTCCAGGAGAAGGAGCGCAAGCTCGCCGCGTTCGGTCGCTCGCGGGACATCGTCTCGATGGACCCGGGGACGAACGTCTCGATGCA
Organism: Holophagales bacterium UBA5066; assembly: GCA_002414905.1. Taxonomy (GTDB): domain Bacteria; phylum Acidobacteriota; class Thermoanaerobaculia; order UBA5066; family UBA5066; genus UBA5066. Next base: position 1,595 of record DIAY01000087.1, read on the forward strand.
GAAGCTGGAGACGTTCAACAGGGACTATGCCTCCGCCGTCGCGGAGCGGGTCAACAAGGAGACCCGGTACCAGCAGCTCCTGGCGTTGAGCCCGGAGACGATTGCCGACCAGGATCCCGCCGTGATCGCGGCGCGTGCCGAGAAGCAGAAGCTCGAGCGGGAATACGCGGAGAAGCTCTCGGTCTGGAAGCCCGACTTCCCCGCGATGAAGCAGCTGAAGGAACGGATCCTCAAGAGCCAGACCTACATCGAATCGGCCTCGCGGGAGGCGGCGACCCGGGAACGGGAAAGGGCACGGGTGGAGGTGGAGAGCGCCCGCAAGCGCGAGGAAGTGATTCGGGGGGTCCTCCGCAGCCAGACCTCGGAGACGCTGGGCCAGAATCTGAACGCGGTGGAGTTCTCGAACCTCCGCGTCGAGAGTGCGGCCTCGAGGACGCTTCTGGAGACGATGCTGAAGAAGCAGGCGGAGACGGAGGTCGCGGCCCGGATGTCGGGGATGCGCCAGCCGACGGCCCGGATCGTGGAGCGGGCGACGAGGCCCGAGTACCGCTTCTACCCCTCCTACCGGCAGAACCTCCAGAAGGCGCTCGTCCTCGGGCTCTTCCTGGGCGCAGCCTTCGTCCTCCTCGTCGACTTCCTCGATCGGAGCGTGAGGACGCAGGACCAGGTCGAGAAGTTCCTCCAGCTCCCGGCGTTGGGCGTCATCCCCGCGGTCGGCTCGGGCCCGGGGCGCGGCTACGGTTACGGCTACGCCTACGGCCGGAAGCGGAAGGCGGCGGCGGCGCCGGCGAGCGGGAAGTCGAACGCCGGAGGCGGCCTGCCCGCTGGGGAGGAGACGATCGAGCTCATCCCGCACACGAACCCGCGCTCGGTCATCACGGAGGCCTACCGGGCGTTCCGGGCGCTCCTCCTCCTCTCTCGCGCCGGCGGCGTGAAGAGCCTCGTCGTGACGTCAGCCGTGCCGGGCGAGGGGAAGTCGACGACGGCGCTGAATCTGGCGATCACGCTCGCACAGCTCGGCAGGCGCGTGATCCTGCTCGACGCCGACCTCCACAAGCCGCGGCTCCACACGATCCTCGGCATCTCGAACCGCAAGGGGCTCGTCTCCGTTCTCGCCGAGGGCGTGAAGCTCGAGGAGATCCTCCAGAAGACGATCGTCCCCAACCTTTTCTTCGTCCCGGCAGGGCCGATGAGCCCGAATCCGTCCGGCCTCCTCGCCTCCGACGCGATGGGAAGCATGATGGCCGAGATCCTCGCGACCTTCGACTACGTCGTCTTCGACTCGCCGCCCGTGCAGCCGGTGGCCGACGCCCTCCTCCTCGGCGCGGTCACGGACGGGGTCGTCCTGACGGTCCTCGGCGGGAAGACCTCGCGCGAGGTCGTCGCGAAGGCGAAGACGAAGCTCCAGCGTGCGAACGTGCGGATCCTCGGGGTGCTTATCAACAACCTCCGGGTCGGGTCCGGCTCCTTCGCCGGCTACGGCGGCTACGCGAAGAACGAGTACGGCTATGGCTACGGGACGAGGTCGGAGGATGAGGTCGAACGACCCGACGAGGCCGGGCGGAAGAGTTGAAGGGGAACGGTCGTCCGGCGCCGGCGTGGTCGCGTCCGGTCCTCGCCGCGACGGCCGCCCTCCTCCTCGTCCTCGCAGGGCTCCACGAGCTCGAGGAGTGGCGGGGGCGATCGAGGGTCGAGCGGTTCTTTGCGGACTTCACCCTCGACCGGCGCCGGCCCGAGCTCGCGGATACGGCGAAAGTCGAAGGGGCGGCTGACCTCGCGATGCTCGTCGCGGTCCGCGCGGCAACGCTCGACCTCGTGGGAACGACGCCGCTGGCGGGCCTCGACCCCGATCTGAGGGCCCTCTGGCTCCGCTCCGTGACGACGCTCCCCGAGGAGGCCGCCGCCGCGCGCGTGCTGGCCCTCGACGCGCTCGCAGCCCGGCCTGTATGGGCCTTTCACGCGCTCTCGCTCGCGGAGCTCGTCCTCTCGGATGAGTGGCTGCAGCCAGCAGAGAAGAGGCGTGCGGAGCTCTGGCTCTCTGCGATGAGGCTCGCCGCGGCCTGGGCGCCTTCGGCCTCCGGCATCCGGGAGTCGTGGGCCGCGGCCGCCCTCGAGCGGTGGCCGCTCCTCTCTGCTCCCGAGAAGGCCGAGGCGCGGCAGGCGCTGCGCGCAGCGATGCGGGACGAGGGGTTCCAGCAGCTTGCGCTCCGCGCGGCTGCCGACGTCCTGGGAATGCGGGAGGCCGTCTCGACCCTGCCGGAGACGACGGCGGC
>DIAY01000132.1 GCA_002414905.1 Holophagales bacterium UBA5066
TGGAAGAAGCTGGCGAACGGTCTCCCGCCCTGGACGGGGCGAATCGGCCTCGCCGTCACCGCGGCGAGCCCGAAGGTCGTCCTGGCCGTCGTCCAGAGCGACGCCGGGGGAACGAGCGGCATCGACGAGATCGAGAGCCGGGCCGGCGGGATCTTCCGCTCCGAGGACGGCGGCGACACCTGGGTCCGCTCTTCGCGGCTGAACCCTCGCCCCTTCTACTTCAGCCAGATCCGGGTCGACCCGGCCAACGACCAGCGCGTCTACGTCCTCGGCTACGGGCTCTCCGTCTCGGACGACGGCGGGAAGTCGTTCCGCGAGGACCTCTTCCAGAAGGTCCACCCCGACTGTCACGAGCTCGTCGTCACGGGGTCGCCCGTACCGCGCCGCCCCGCGCCGCCGAGGGAGGGCGAGCCGCCCGAGCCCGAGAGGAAGCCCGCCTCGCCGAGGCTCCTCCTCGGGACCGACGGCGGCGCCTACCTGAGCGCAGACGCGGGCGGGACTTGGGACCACGTCGACAAGATCCCGTCGGGGCAGTACTACCGGATCTCCCTCGACGACTCGACGCCGTTCCGGATCTGCGGGGGGTTGCAGGACAACACGAACTGGGTTGGCCCGAGCCGGACGTTCACGAAGGACGGCATCGTCAACTCCGACTGGATCCAGGTGGGCGGGGGCGACGGCTTCTGGTGCGTCTTCGACCCGACGGATCGCAACGTCGTCTACGCCGAGTCGCAGGAGGGCTACATCCACCGGATGCACCTCGGGAGCGGCCAGGTGAAAAACCTCCGACCCGAGCCTGCCGAGGGCCAGCCCGCCTTCCGCTTCCACTGGAACTCGCCCCTCGTGGGGAGCCGCCACGAGAAGGGGACGATGTTCCTGGCAGGCAACCGCGTCTTCCGGGTGACGGACAAGGGCGAAAAATTCACGGCCGTAAGCCCCGACCTCTCGACGCAGGAGCTCTCGAAGATGCGCACGGTCGGGAGCGGCGCGGAGAACTACGGCGTCGTCTACGCCTTTTCCGAATCGCCCCTCAAAGCCGGCCTCCTCTGGGCCGGGACCGACGACGGGAAGCTCCACGTCACCACCGACGGCGGGACGGAGTGGACCGACCTGACCGCATTCCTCCCCGCGGAGGCGAAGGGTCAGTGGATCGTCCGCGTCGAAGCGGGGCACCACGACGAGAAGACGGCGTACCTCGCCGTCTCGGCCTACCGCAGCGGGAACCACTCACCGCTCCTCTACCGGACCGCCGACCTCGGCCGGACCTGGGCGCCGATCGCGGGCAACATTCCGAAGGACGAGCCCGCCGAAGTCGTCCGAGAGGATCCGAAGAACCCCGACCTCCTCTACGCGGGGACGGAGTACGGCTGCTACGTTTCCCTCGACCGCGGGAAGAGCTGGACGAAACTCGGCGACCTCCCGGCCGTTCCGGTCGACGACATTGCGATCCACGAGCGCAACCAGGACGTCGTCGTGGCGACGCACGGCCGGAGCCTCTTCGTCATCGACGACGCCACGGCGCTCCAGGAGCTGACACCCGAGGTGCGTGCGAAGGCGCTTCACCTCTTCCCGCCCCGCCCCGCGGAGGCGCGGCATCTTCTCCCCGGCTGGGCCGACTCGGCCGGCAAGGGCAACTTCCGCGGCGAGAACCCGAAGGAAGGAGCGCTCATCACGTTCTGGGTGAAGGAGGCGACGGGCGACCCCGTGAAGGTCTCGATCGAGAACGCGGACGGCCAGCCCGTTGCGAGCGTCGTCGCCCCGGGCGTCCCCGGCCTCGGGCGCGTCTCCTGGGACCTGAAGCCGACGAAGGAGTTCCGGACGGAGTACGGCGGCGTCCCCGCCGACCGGCACGTGAAGCCGGGCGACTACCGCGTGACGGTGACCTACGGCGAGGCGAAGAGCACGCAGACGCTGAAGGTGACGGCGGCCGAGGGGGTCGAGACCCGGTAGGCCCTCGCCGCCGGCTCCGGTTTTCCGCCCCCCGGAAACTTTCCTCTTGCCCGGCCCTATTTCATCGTGATATCACGGCGAAAGCAGTCGAAAGGGAGGTTCCGCCATGAAACCCAATACCCTGAGCGTCAACCGGGAAGTGACGACAAGGGTTCACAACGGGGGGACGATGCTCGCCCTCCTGCTCGCCCTCGTCGCCCTGGACATCGGCCTCCTCGTCTGGTCGATCGCGGCCGGCGTGAAGGCCGTAGACCACCCCTACGTCCTTCCGCTCGTCGTCTCCGTGCTGGGCATCCCGACCCTGATCATCCTGCTCACCGGCCTCTTCACCCTTCAGCCGAACGAGGCGCGCGTCCTCATCCTCTTCGGCGCCTACAAGGGGACGGTCCGCGAGAGCGGTTTTCACTGGGGCAACCCCTTTTACACGAACGGGCTGGGCGGGTCCGCGTCCACCGGCATGGCGACCGAGGGGCACGGCCCTGCCGCCGCGGCGAAGGCCGCCCGGGCCGCGGCGACGGCCGACCGAAGGTCCCCGTCCCGCAACAAGATCTCCCTGCGCGCCCGCACCCTCAACGGCGAGAAGCTGAAGGTGAACGACAAGGGAGGCAACCCGATCGAGATCGCGGCGGTCGTCATCTGGCGCGTCCAGGACACGGCGATGGCGATGTTTGACGTGGACGACTACGAAAAGTACGTCGAGACCCAGAGCGAGTCGGCCCTGCGCCACATCACGAGCCTCTACAGCTACGACCACGGTGAAGAGGACGAGATCACGCTGAGGAGCAACGTGGAGGAGGTCTCCGCCGCCCTGCGCACCGAGCTGCACGAGCGGCTCGCCAAGGCGGGCGTCGTCGTCGAGGAGGCACGTCTGACCCACCTCGCCTACGCCCCGGAAATCGCCCAGGCGATGCTCCGCCGCCAGCAGGCCGAGGCCGTCATCGCCGCCCGGCAGAAGATCGTCCACGGCGCCGTAAGCATGGTCGAGATGGCCCTCAAGGAGCTGTCGGAGAAGAACGTCCTCGTCCTGGACGACGACCGGAAGGCGGCGATGGTGAGCAACCTCATGGTCGTCCTCTGCGGCGAATCCGAAGTCCATCCCGTCGTGAACACGGGAACGCTCTACACCTGAGGCCGCCAATGGGGAGCCCTCCCGCCGCCGGCCCACCTCGCCCCGGGGAAGCTCGCAAGGCTTTCCTGCTTCGGATCGACCCCACCCTCTTCGCCGACCTCGAGAAGTGGGCCGCGGACGAGTTCCGGAGCGTGAACGGCCAGGTCGAGTACCTCCTGCGCGAGGCGGTCAGGGTCCGGCGGCGGGGGCGGAAGCGGGATGAAGCGGACGGAACCCAGCCGTGAAGGGGCGCCGGCCCGGGTGAACGGTCCGGCCGCCGACCCGAAACGTGGCGAGTGGTACGCTGGCCTTCCGGAGCCTCTTCCGCGACGGCCGTTCCGCCTACGCTGTCGATCCGG
>DIAY01000290.1 GCA_002414905.1 Holophagales bacterium UBA5066
TCGCTGCGTGTCACCAACCCGCTCGGAGTCCGCGTCGGCGTCGCGCTGGCCGTCGACGGTCTCAACACCGTGGACGCCTCGCACGGCGACGCCGTCTCCGCGACGAAGTGGATTCTCGAGCCTTACCAGACGATCGTCCTCGAGGGCTGGCAGGTCGACCTCTCCGACGCCCGCCGGTTCGTCTTCACCGGCGAGCGGGACTCCTACGGCGCCGCCCTCGGGAAGACCGCGAACCTCGGCGTCATCGAGGCCGTCTTCTTTCGCGAGAAGGTCCGCAGGAGTGTGTCGGTGATGCCGCAGGCATGCGACTCGAGGGACGCCGCCGGGAGACCCGCGAACGAAGCCCAGGCACCGAGGGCGAGAGGAGGCGAAGCCGGCGCCACGAGGCAGGAGAAGAGCGCCGCCCCAGCTCTCTCCGACGAGCTCGCCGCGACGGGCATGGGAGAGAGGACCCGCCACGACGTGACGCGCGTGGGCATCGACCTGGAGCGGACTCCTGCCGCCCGCCTCAGGATCCGCTACGAGTTCCGGCCCCAGCTCGTGAAGCTCGGGGTCCTTCCCGCCGAGGACGACCAGCTCGCCAGGCGCGAAAGGGCGCGAGGCTTCGAGCGCTTCTGTCCCGAACCCGACCGCTGAGCCTCCGGGTCCACCTCGCTTCCGCGTCCGCCTCGGGGCCTACGCTCCGGGGCGGACGTGATCGAGACTGCCAAGGAAACGGGAGTACTCCTCGAAGTAGCCTCCGAGGGCGAGACAGAAGCCGTTGTTGCCCTCACTCCCCGCCAGCGCCGCGGGGATATGGCGCTTGCGGACGACCGTCCCGTCGCATCCGACCTTCTTTCCATTCGGAAGCTGCAGGAAGATCCGGAGCTTGTCACCCAGATTCGGCACGTAACTGCTCGTGATGAAGAGCCCTGTGTGCGAAATGTCCGAAGTGAAGCCGGAGGCGGTCCTTCCCTCCAGGATGAGATCCACGAGGAGCCGCTTCTTCCATCTCGAAAACGTCCGCTTATCGTTCATGGAGTCCCCCCTGGAACGAAGTGCGCTCTGGTGTCTTTCCGATCAGTCTCCGGAATGATACGAAGTTTCAACTACGTTTGCCCGGAAAATCAAGGCCAGCACCCCTTCGGTCGACCGTCCAGGCCTCCGCGGGACCCTCCGTTTCTGTTGACCCCTGGCCCCGGAATAGATACCCTACCATTCCGGTAGGAATACATCTGAGAATCTCCCAGCGTGGCCTCTATGCCTTGAAGGCCCTCATCCACCTCGCCGAACGGTGGAACGAAGGCACCGTTTCGACTCGCGAGATCGCCGAACGCGAGGAGATACCCGAGAAGTTCCTCGAGGCGATTCTCCTGGCCCTCAAAAACGCCCGGATCGTGACGAGCCGCAGGGGTCGCGAGGGCGGCTACGAGCTTCGCCGGCCCCCCGCCGAGGTCGTCGTCGGGGACGTCGTGAGGCTGCTCGACGGGCCTCTCGCTCCCTTCGGTGACGCCGCCGAGCTCACCCGTCTCGTAAGAACCGAGCCGCGCCACGCGGGCCTCTTCGACCTCTTTCTCGACGTGCGGAATGCGGCCGCCTCGATTCTCGACAACACCACCCTCGCCGACCTCCTCGCACGCGACCGGCGAATCCTCGCCGCCCGCCACGAGGGTGCGGACTCCTCCCGGGAGACGAAGTGACGATTCGCGAGAAGAGTCCCCTCAGGCCCGCCGGCGCCCTGATGGTCGCCGTGGCGATCCTCCTCTCCCTCCACGCCGCGTCCGGGCGTGCCGCCGCGACTCCGCCGCCGGTCGAGATCCTGAACGCTTCCTACGATCCGACGCGAGAGCTCTACAAGGACGTCAACGCCGCCTTCGCGAAGGACTATCGGGACCGGACCGGAACGCCGGTAACGGTCAGGATGTCGCACGGCGGCTCGGCGAAACAGGCCCGCGCGGTTATCGACGGCCTCCAGGCCGACGTCGTGACGCTCGCCCTCGCCTACGACATCGACGTCCTCGCCGACCGCGGCCTCGTCAAGCCCGGCTGGCAGAACCGGCTTCCTCACAACTCCACGCCCTATACCTCGACGATCGTCTTCCTCGTGAGGTCCGGCAACCCGAAGCGGATCCTCGACTGGACCGACCTCGCCCGCCCGGGAATCTCCGTCGTCACGCCCAACCCGAAGACGTCCGGCGGTGCGAGGTGGAACTACCTGGCGGCCTGGGGCGCGGCCCTGACGGCTGGAAAAGGCGAAGCCGCGGCCCGCAATCTCGTGGCCGGGATCTTCCGCAACGTCTCCGTCCTCGACACGGGCGCCCGCGGCTCAACGACGACGTTCGTCCAGCGCGGACTCGGCGACGTTCTCCTCGCCTGGGAGAACGAGGCCCACCTCGCCCTGGCCGAAACGGGGCGAGACCGAGTGGAGATCGTCATCCCGAAGACCTCGATCCTGGCAGAGCCCCCGGTCGCCCTGGTCGACGCGGTCGTCGACCGGAGGGGGACGCGCGCCGTCGCCGAGGCCTACCTCCGCTTCCTCTATTCGGCCGAGGGCCAGAAGCTCGCGGCGAGGCACTACTACCGGCCGCGCGCACCCGAGGCCGCCACGAAAGCGGGGCGCACCTTCCCTCCCGTCGCCACGTTCACCGTCGACCAGCTCTTCGGCGGTTGGCGCGCCGCCCAGAAGAAGCACTTCGACGACGGCGGCATCTTCGACTCGCTCTTCGTCAACCGGTGAGAGCCGCCCGCGTCACCCCGTCGCTCCTGCCCGGCTTCGGCCCCGCCCTGGGCGTGACGCTCCTCGGACTCTCGCTGATCGTCCTCGCGCCCCTCGCGACGCTCCTCGCGACCTCCCTGCACGGCAGCCCCGGGGCGTTCCTCGCGGCCGTCACGACCCCACGCGTCGTGGCGGCCCTGAAGCTCTCCTTCTTCCTCTCCCTCGTTGCCGCGTTGGTCTCCGCCCTGCTCGGCCTCCTCCTCGGCTGGGTCTTCGTGCGGTACCGGTTCCCCGGCCGTCGGGTTCTGGACGCCCTCGTCGACCTCCCGTTCGCCCTTCCGACCGCAGTGGCCGGAATCACGCTCACGACGCTCTACGCGCCGAACGGCTGGCTCGGCAGGCCGCTCGCCTCCCTCGGAATCCCGGTCGCCTTCACGCCTCTGGGCATCGGCGTAGCGCTCGTCTTCCTCGGTATCCCCTTCACCGTGCGGACCCTCCAGCCCGTCCTGGCGAGCCTCGACCCCGAGGTGGAGGATGCCGCCGCGAGCCTCGGGGCGACCCGGCTCGCGACGCTCCGACGCGTCCTCCTCCCGGAGGTCCTGCCGTCGCTCCTCACGGGGACGACCCTCGCCTTCGCCCGGGGCCTCGGCGAGTACGGCTCGGTCGTCTTCATATCGGGGAACATGCCGATGAAGACCGAGATCGCCCCGCTCCTCGTCATGACGAAGCTGGAGCAATACGACGTGGCCGGCGCCACGGCCCTGGCCGTGGTCCTCCTCGTCGCATCGTTCCTTCTCCTCCTCGTCCTGAACCGGCTCGAGGCCTGGGCCCAGGGTCGCAGACGATGAGCGCTCCGCGAATCCGGGAGTCGCGTGCCGTCCGGCTCCTCCTCATCGGCCTCGCGCTCGCGGCGATCGGCCTTTTCCTCCTCGTTCCGCTCGCCGCCGTCTTCGTGGAGGCCTTCCGCCACGGTGCCGGGGCCTGGCTCGCCGCGGTTTCGGACCCCGACGCGCGGCACGCGGTGAAGCTGACGCTCCTCGTCGCGGCGATCGCCGTCCCGGTGAACGCCGCCTTCGGGCTGGCCGCCGGATGGGCGCTCGGGAAGTTCCGATTTCCCGGGCGCAACCTCGTTCTGACGCTCATCGACCTGCCGTTCGCCGTCTCCCCCATCGTCGCCGGCCTCGTCTTCGTCCTGGCGTTCGGGAGGTCGAGTCTTCTCGGCGGGTGGCTCGCCCGGCACGGGATCGAGGTCATCTTCGCCGTTCCGGGGATCGTCCTGGCAACCGTCTTCGTCACCTTTCCGTTCGTTGCCCGCGAGCTCGTCCCGCTGATGCAGTCGCAGGGGACCGACGAGGAGGAGGCGGCGCTCGTCCTCGGTGCCGGCTTCTTCACGACCTTCCTTCGCGTCACTCTCCCGAACGTGAAGTGGGCCCTCCTGTACGGAATCGTCCTCTGCACCGCGCGGGCCGTCGGCGAGTTCGGCGCCGTCTCGGTCGTCTCCGGCCACGTGCGGGGCGTGACGAACACGCTCCCGCTGCACGTCGAGGCGCTCTACAACGAGTACGCGTTCCAGGGCGCGTTCGCGGCCGCGTCGCTCCTCACGCTGGTCGCCCTCGCCGCCATGCTGGCCAAGGCGTTCCTCTCCCGGCACGCCGGAGAGGAGGCTCCGTGAGCATCGAGGTCCGGTCCGTCTCGAAGACCTTCGGGACCTTCGTCGCGCTCGACGACGTCTCGCTTCGCGTTGGTGACGGCGAGCTCGTCGCTCTCCTCGGCCCTTCGGGCTCGGGCAAGACCAGCCTGCTGCGGATCATCGCCGGGCTCGAGGAGGCCGACCGGGGCACGGTCCACTTCCACGGGGAGGACGCGACGCGGCGCGACGCCCGCGAGCGCCGGGTCGGGTTCGTCTTCCAGCACTACGCCCTCTTCCGGCGTATGACCGTCTTCGAGAACGTCGCCTTCGGCCTGCGCGTGAAACCTCGCGACGAAAGGCCGCCCGAGGCCGCCGTGAGGAAGCGTGTCACCGACCTGCTGAAGCTCGTGCAGCTCGACTGGCTCGGCGACCGGCTTCCTTCGGAGCTCTCCGGTGGTCAGCGGCAGCGGGTCGCCCTCGCGCGGGCCCTCGCCGTCGAGCCGAAGGTCCTCCTCCTCGACGAGCCGTTCGGGTCGCTGGACGCCCGTGTCCGGCAGGAGCTGCGCCGCTGGCTCCGCAGGCTCCACGACGAGATCCGCCTCACGAGCCTCTTCGTGACGCACGACCAGGAAGAAGCGCTCGAGGTCGCCGATCGCGTCGTCCTCCTCGACCGCGGACGGATCGTCCAGGACGGCACTCCACAGGAGCTCTTCGAGAAGCCCGCCTCCCCGTTCGTCCTGGACTTCCTCGGTTCGGTGAACATCTTCCGCGGCCGGGTCGAGAACGGCCGCGCCCTCCTCGGTCCGCTCTCCGTCGACTATCCCGAGCACCCCCACTCCGAGTCGGCCCCGGCTTCCGGCTACGCGCGATCCTGGGAGATCGATCTGGCGCGGGATCTCGACGGCACCTCGGGCTTCCTCGCGACGGTCCGTCACGTCGTCGTCGCCGGCGCCGTCGTGCGCCTCGAGCTCGACCCCGACGACGGCTCATCCCTCAAGGTGGAAATCTCCCGTGAGAGGTTCGAGGCGCTCACGCCGGAGCCCGGACAGAGGCTGCGCGTGACGCCGCGCCGGGTGAGGGTCTTCGTCGAGGCCCCCCCCCGGGAGTAGGGCTCCTCACCCTGCCAGCAGGGCGTCCGCGGCCGGGCGCCTCAGCTCGCTCGCCATGAAGAGCTCTCCCCGTCTCTGAGGTTCAGCTGGTTCGGTGGAGGATGCCTTCGAGGGCCGTCCGGGCGTCGGTCTTTCCGTCGCGGTACTTGACGATCACCGCCGCCGAGATGGAGAGGCCCCTGACGTGTGCCCAGGAGCCCGGCGCGGGGCGGGAGCCCGGAACGACGACGGCGCCCTGCGGAACGGTGAGGAGTCCCGCTTCCGTGGCCCTCAGCTCGCACTCGTTCACGAGGTCGTAGACCACGCTCGACGCGGTCAGAATGACTCCCGCGGCGAGGACGGCGCGGGAGCGGACGCGAACCCCCTCGTAGAGGCCCACGCCCCCGCCCACGAAGACGTCGTCCTCGACGACGACCGGGAGCGCACCGACCGGCTCGAGGACCCCGCCGATCTGCGCCGCGGCGGAGAGGTGGACTCTTCTGCCCACCTGAGCGCAGGAGCCCACGAGGGCGTGACTGTCGATCATCGTCCCCTCGCCGACGTACGCGCCGACGTTCACGTAAGCCGGCGGCATGATGACGACGCCCTTCGCGACGAAGGCGCCGCGCCGGATCGCCGTCCCACCGGGAACGACGCGAACGCCCGGCGGCAGCTCGGCGCGGGGCGGCAGCGTGTCGCGGTCGCGGAAGGCGAAGAGCGGCGCCGGAAGGTCCGTGTCGACTCCCAGGTGAAACGCACGGAGGATCCCCTGCTTCACCTCGGCGTTCACGCGCCAGCCGTCTCCGTCGGGCTCCGCCGCTCGCAGCTCGCCCCGCTCGAGACGGTCGAGAAGGGCGAACACCTCGTCCCTCGAGAGCTCGCCGCTCACGAAGCCTCCTCGACCACGTTCCCCGCGTCGTCGAGGAGACCGGCTTCCTTCAGGGCCTCCTCCATGAGCTTGTGCTGGCCCTTCGAGAACGGGACGAGCGGGAGCCGCAGGACGTCGTGAATCAGCCCGAGCCGGTGCAGCGCCCACTTCACCGGGATCGGGTTCGACTCGCGGAAGTTCGCCCGCATGAGCGGGAGCAGCTTCGCCTGGAGCCGTACCGCCTCGTCCCGCTCGCCCGTGAGCGCGGCTTCGACCAGGGCGACGAGGAGCGCCGGCGCCTCGTTCGAGACGACGGCGATGACGCCGTCGGCCCCGCACGCGATCATCGGGAGCGCGAGCGAGTCCTCCCCGGAGAGGACGGAGAAGCCCGCCGGCCGGTGTCGCAGGATCTCGCACGCCTGGTCGAGGCTCCCCGAGGCCTCCTTGACCGCGCAGATCCGCGGGTCCTCCGCGAGCGCCAGGACCGTCTCGGGGAGCATGTTCACGCCCGTACGCCCCGGGACGTTGTAGGCGACGACCGGCAGGTGCCCCGCGTCGGCCACCGCGCGGAAGTGCTCGAGGAGGCCTCGCGGCGTCGGCTTGTTGTAGTAAGGCGTCACGACGAGGAGGGCATCGGCGCCCGCCTTCCGGCACCGGTCGGCCAGCTTCTGGGACTTCCGCGTGTCGTTCGATCCGCAGCCGGCGATGACCCGGATGGCGCGTCGAGCCCCTCGCGCCTCCTCGACCGTCACCGCCACGACCCGCTCCTGCTCGTCGGGATCGAGGGTCACCGCCTCGCCCGTCGTGCCGCACGGAACGACGCCGGCGACGCCCGCCGCGATCTGGCGACGCACGAGCTTCCTCAGCGCCGGCTCGTCGAGGTCGCCCTTCTGGGTGAACGGGGCCACGAGCGCCGTGAAGACCCCCGAGAGGTGGATGTGCGCCGGATCGTGCGTCTTCATGCCGTTCTCCTGTCGAGGAAGTCGTCGAACGTGAGAGGCCCCGAGAGACCGCACCTCACGAGCCATTCGGCGGCCTGGACGGCGCCGAGGGCAAAGATGCCCCGGGAACGGGCCCGGTGGACGAGCTCGATCGACTCGTCCGGCCCCTCGAAGACGAGGACGTGCTCCCCCGGCTGCCCGCCGTGGCGCAGTGACACGATCGGGATCTCCTCCCCCGCTTCCCGTCCCACGCCGACGGACTCGGCGATCGCCTTCGCCGTCCCTGAGGGCGCGTCCATCTTGGCGGAGTGGTGGCGCTCCACGAT
>DIAY01000146.1 GCA_002414905.1 Holophagales bacterium UBA5066
ACCACGCGCGACCTCTTCCCGTCGCCGCTGGGCGAGCGCTACCTCGAGCAGGACCTCGCCGTCTGCCGGACGGGACGCCCGATCGAGGACCTCCTCGAGCTGCACCTCTATCCCGACGGGCACGAGGGGTGGTGCGTCACGACGAAGCTGCCGCTGCGCGGCACGCGAGGGGAGCTTCTCGGCGTCGCCGGTACGTCCCGCGACGTGAGACCCCCCGACCCGGGGAGCGGCTCGCTCGCGGGCCTGGCCGACGCGGTCCGTCACGTCCACGAGCACCCGGCCGAGCCGCACCGCATCGAGGGCCTCGCGCGCCGCGCGGGGCTCGCGCCCGATCGTTTCTCCCGCCGCGTGAGGGCTCTCTTCGGCCTCTCCGCCTCGCAGCTGGTCATCAAGGTGAGGATCGACGCCGCACGGCGGATGCTGCGCGACAGCGAGGCCCCCATCGCGCAGATCGCCCTGGCCTGCGGCTACTGCGACCAGAGCGCCTTCACGCGTCAGTTCAAGGCGGTCACCGGCCTTACTCCCGCGCAGTACCGTTCTTCTTGACAACTCTGTAACGCAGAGTCAGTATCCGGAGCATGGATCTGACGAACGCACTGGACCGGATCGAGGAGATTCACGCCCAGCTCGCGAAGGGCGAGGTCTTCCGCGGCTACCGGCCCGTTCCCGTGGCCGTCGCGGGGGTGGCCGGCCTCCTCGCGGGGTGGCTCCAGCCCCGTCTTCTCCCTGCTGGAGACGATGGCACGGCGTTCCTTTGGTACTGGCTGGCGGTGGCCGCGCTGAACGTGGCGCTCATCGGCGGCGTCATCGCCGCGGGCTACCGGCGGGTCCCGGATCCCTTCCTGCGACGGCACACGCGGCGGGTCGTCGGGCAGTTCCTGCCGTGTCTCGCCGCCGGGGCGGCGGTCAGCCTGGCCCTGCCGGCCCTCGACCCGGGGATGGCCCGGCTTCTTCCGGGTATCTGGGCGCTCCTCCTCGGACTCGGGATCTTCGCCTCGCGTCCCTACCTGGCCCGTGCAACCGGCTGGGTGGCCCTGTTCTTCCTCCTCGCGGGGGCTGCGCTCCTGGCGCTCCCCACGCCGGACTTCACGCGGCTCGGTGCCCTGAACGGCGCGATTTTCGGCGCGGGGCTCCTCGCCGCGGCCGTCGTCCTCCACCTCGACGTCCCGAGGGGCGACCGTGCCTAGCGAGGCCGAAGGGCGCTTCGCATACGACGGGCTCGATCGCGTTCTCCACGAGAAGGCCCGCCTCGGGATCCTCACGTCTCTTTCCACGCGGCCCGAGGGCCTCCTCTTCGGCGATCTGAAGCGCCTGTGCGCCCTGACCGACGGCAACCTCAACCGTCATCTCGAAGTCCTCCTGTGCGCGGGACTCGTCGAGGTCTGGAAGCGGTTCGAGGGGCGGCGGCCGCAGACGCTCGTGCGGCTCAGCGTGGAGGGGCGAAAGCGGTTCCTCGACTATCTCGGCGAGCTGGAGAAGGTCCTGCACGACGCACGGAAGGCCCGGGCTCTCGAGAGCGCCGAGGGCTCGCGGCCCGCGCTGAAACCCGGCTGGAATCCCGCGTGACTCACCCGCCCGAAGTGGAGCCTGCTGTCTTTGTTTGCTTTGTAATGAAGAGCACTTTTCGATGATGGAGATCATATGAGAACCGACCAGACCCGCGGGGACGGCAGCGTGAAACGGCAGGGCGAGTCCGGCTCCACGCCACGACACGTTGCGATGATCATGGACGGGAACGGGCGGTGGGCGACGCGCCGCTCACTGCCGCGGGCCGTCGGGCACCGCGCGGGGGCGAAGGCCGTGAGCCGCGTCGTCGAGGCGGCCCGGCACCGTGGAATCGCAACGCTCACCCTCTTCGCCTTCTCCGCCGACAACTGGAGGCGCCCCGCGCCCGAAGTGGAGGCGCTCATGGGGCTCTTCGAAAGCGCTCTCGGCCGCGAGTCACGCCGCTGCGCCGAGAACCGGATCCGCTTCCGGATGATCGGACGCCGCGACCGCCTCGCCCGCTCGCTCGTCCGGGTGATCGAGGCCGCCGAGGCCCTCACGGCGGACGGGGACGGGATGGAGCTGCGGATCGCGGTCGACTACTCCGGCCGCGACGCGATCCTCGAGGCGGTCCGCCACCTGCCGGCAGGGCTCCCGCCGACGCGGGAGTCGCTTCTGGCCGCGCTCGCGCGGGCCGGCTGCGGCGGTGCGCCGGAGGTGGATCTCCTCGTGCGGACCGGCGGCGAGCACCGGATCAGCGACTTCCTCCTCTGGGAGAGCGCCTACGCCGAGGTGTTCTTCAGCGACCGTCTCTGGCCGGACGTGGGGTCCTCCGACCTCGACGAGGCTCTCGCCTGGTTCTCCGGGCGGGAGCGGAGATTTGGAGGTCTTCCCCAGGCCGCTCCCGCGGTCCTTCCGCCCGAAGGAGGGGCTCGTGAAACGACCAGTCACGCCGCGTGACCTTCGCGAGGCGCCCCGGCTCGACCCGGATCTGAGGCCAGGCCCGCCCGTTCCCCGCCAGGCCCTTCTCCTGAACCCCTTCTACCCGAAGGACCCGCACGCGAGCTTCGGGAAGCACGTCCTGACGCCGACTCTCGCGCTCACGAGCGTGGCCGCGTCGACTCCCGCCGGCTGGAAGGTCTGCTATTGGGACGAGAACCTCCTCCAGGGTCCTCCGCCGCACGAGCCGTTCCCGCAGGTCGTGGGGATCACGGTCCACCTGACGTTCGCGGACCGGGCGTACGCGCTCGCCCGCTGGTATCGCGATCGCGGCGCTCTCGTCGTCCTCGGGGGGCTCCACGTTTCGGCATGTCCCCAGGAGGTGGCCCCGCACGCCGACGCAATCGCCGTCGGCGACGGCGTCCCGCTCTGGCCCCGCATCCTCGCCGACGCGCAGGCCGGGCGACTCGAGCCCGTCTACCGGGCCGGCTTCGCCGCTCCCTATCGCGACGCGCCACCGCCCCGCCGCGACCTCGTCCCGCACGCGTCGTTCCTGACGACGGCGAGCCTGATGGCGACGCGCGGCTGCCACAACCGCTGCGACTTCTGCTATCTGTCGACGCGCGGCGTCCGCATGCCCTGGAGCGTGAAGGAGCCGGACACCGTCGTCGCAGAGTGGCTCGCGACGGGCGAGCCCTACGCCGTCTTCCTCGACAACAACCTCGGCTCCGACCCGGAGCACCTCAAGAGTCTCTGCCGGGCGCTCGCGCCCCTCGATCGGATCTGGAGCGCGGCGGTCTCGATCGACGTCACCGACGACCCGCGCCTCGTCCGTGAGATGGCGCTCGCGGGCTGCACGGGAGTCTTCGTCGGCTTCGAGTCGCTCTCCGACGCGAACCTCGTCGCAGCGCGGAAGAGAACCCCTCCGGCGGTCGACTACGCTCGCAGGGTCGGCCTCCTCCACGACCACGGCATCCAGGTGAACGGCAGCTTCGTCCTCGGCTTCGACAACGATGGTCCCGACGTCTTCGACAGGACCGTCGCCTGGATCGAGGCGAACCGGCTCGAGTGCGCGACGTTCCACATCCTGACGCCGTACCCGGGTACGCCGCTCTTCCGAAGGATGGAGGCCGAAGGACGGCTTCTCCACCGTGACTGGCGCCTCTACGACACGTCGCACGTCGTCTTCCGCCCCGCGCGGATGACTCCCGCCCAGCTCGCCGAGGGCTACGTGTCCTGCTACCAGCGCCTCTTCTCGGCAGCGTCGATCTGGAAGCGCCGCCCGCAGGACCCGCGGGCGGTCGCGCCGTACCTCGCGATGTCGATCCTCTACAAGCGCGCGAACCCGCTCTGGCGGGCCTTCATCCGCCATCGGCTCACGGCACGGGCCTGGCGCCCGCTGGTGGAGGCGACGCGGAGAAGGCATCTCGAGTACCGGCGGAGGCTCGCGGAGGAATCGGCGTGCGCAGCCTTCTCGACATGGCAGGAGGAGAGCCACGTTCTCCCTTCGCCGCTGGGCTGAGACGTCAGCCCACTGGCGGGCGCAGCATCTCGAAGGGGCAGACGAAGCCGGACACCTTCTCGGCGACGTTCCCCATGGAGACACGGCAGGCGAGGGAGACGAGGCGGGCGGCGCGAAGGTCCGCGTCGGCGGCCTTCACGCCGAGACGGAGTGCCGCGAGGACGCGTGCTTCCGACGGCGTCCTTGCGAGCGGGGCTCCAAGCGGTGCGGCGACGAGACCCGGCCGGTAGCCCTTCTGTTCGAGGACGGCGCCGGGATCGGACCTGCTATTCGTCGAGAGGGCCCGGAAGGCGGGGATCCAGATCCAGGCCGGCGACTCGGGGGGCCCGCTCTCGAAGACGTAGAAAGCGAGCCTCTGCGCGACGTCCGTGCCCGGCCCGGCGGGGCGGAAGGTCGGGAGCCGCTCGGCCGGGACCCCGAGAGGGTCGAGCGCGAGCGGGCACCCGGTGCAGGTCATCCAGGGGAGGCCCGCCGTCGCGAGCAGGAGGGCTCCGCAGTCGGGGCAGGTCCGGACGACGACGCGGGGGCGATCGCTCACGACCTCTTCTCCGTCTTCTCCAGCGTGAAGTTGAGCCAGCGGGCCGCGTCGAAGAAGCCGTCGCTAACCTTCTCGGGGAGCGTCTTCCCGGGCCGGTTCACAGGCTCGCGCCGGACACCCAGCCGGTCGCCGGTCCACTCGTAGCGGAATCGGATCCGGTCCCACGCGAAAGCCAGGACCCAGAAGATGACGCCCGGCGTCCCGACGGTCAGGATGAGGCCGCCGATCGGGTGCATCTGGAAATAGAAGTAGACGAGCTTTCCCCACCACGCGAGTGGCATGCCGAAGACGAATGCGAAGACGAAGGTGAAGAAGACTGCCTCCGGGAGGAGCGCCGACCGCTCCATCGGCGCCCGTGCCTGCAGGACCGATCCGCTCCTTCCGTCGAGCGCCGCCTCGTAGAGATTTCGGGCGTACCGGCGGCGGACGAGCCAGACGGGGAGCCAGACGAGGCCGGCCCTTTCCTCGACGAGGGTGGCCCCCGACGTTGCGGCAACCGGCGGCGCCTCCTCTGTCGTGTCGAAGACCAGGGCCCGGCGTTGCAGCGCGGTGGCGTCGAAGGCCTCGCGCGGCGCAGTGCCCGAAGCCGAGGCCGCGTCCATCTTCTCGAGCGACACGCCCGGAATTCGGACGGCCGGCGCGGAGGAGGACCGATCGACGAAGACGGGGCCTTCCCTCGGGCGGAGGCAGAGCGTCTGAACGCGCTCGTGGAACGGAACGAAGACGAGGATCGGCTCCTCGAAGGAGCCGTCGGAGAGGAAGGAGCGCGGCACCTTCTTCCCCTCCCAGAAGGAGCGCGTCGCGGCGATCGCCTCCTCCCGTCCGAGCACGGGCCGGACGGCCTCGCGGACCGAGACCTCGTCGGCGAGCACCGCGAGGGGCGAATCGCACCACGGGCAGTCGAGGAGCGCGGAGGACGAAACGCCGGGAAGCCGGCCGCCGCACCGCGGGCAGGAGAGCGCGGTCGCGCGCGCCGCCGTCACCGGGACTCCGAGACGCGAATCACGACCTGCGCGACCGCCAAGAAGATGACGGCCGCTCCGGCGAGCACGACGATGCCGGCCCACCAGGGCGCGCCGGTCCCGCCGAAGAGGGTTCGGACTCCGTAGACGCCGGCGGCGAAGAGGGCGAAGAGGAGGAGCGCGTAGGTGAAGTCGAGCCGCCTCTCGGAGGTCGGTGGGAGGTCGAAGTCGAGGGGCTGGCCCGTCGCCGCGTCGAACCAGACGTGGTAATCGCGACCCCAGAGCCGAAAGCGGACCTCGCGGAACGGGACGTGGAGGAGTTTCGCCTTCCTGCGGGCCTCTTCGTCGGCCGCAAGGCTCGCGGCGGGAACCGAGGCCGGCACGACCTCGGCGGCCCCTCCGGCGGCCTCGTGGAACGCCACCCGATCCCCGGCCGGGAGCCGGAACGCGCCCAGGTTGCTCGCAAGAAGCGGCGCGGCGGGGACGAGGGTCTCGTCGGGGAGGAGCCAGAACGGGAACCAGAGGAGGCGGGTAACGGTCTCCTTCGGATCGGCCGTGATTTCCCTGTCTCTGAGCCAGCGCGAGAGCCTGCCGAGGGCGGCCGGTTCGTCCAGGACGGGGACGAGGCTCTGGTGCGTGACCTCTTCTTCTTCCCCGAGGTGCAGTCGCGAAGCGCACGCGGGGCACGTGGCGAACGCCCCCTCCTCTTCCGCCGCGAAGCGGATGCCGCATCGCGGGCAGAGCAGACGTTCGACCGCCATTTCAGAGGGATCTTAAGGTCCAGTGCCCGAGTTCACGAGACTGCGCTCGTCAGCGGTCGAAGGACTCCGTCCGCGCCGCGGCCGAGAGCGGGACGAGATAGCGGGCCGGGTCGAGCGTCCGGACAACCAGCCATCGAAGATGGCTTTCTGAAGGGGAGTGGTCTCGGGGAGGCGCCGGAGCCGGAAGGTCCGGCTGGTCTTCGGGCCGACAATCACGGCGAGCTCCCGGGTGGTGTCGTGGCGCGAGACGAGCAGCCGCACGGTCTTCGCGCTCCCGCGGCTGGCAACGAGCTCCCGGAACTTTCGCGCGTCGCACCGGGTGGTGTCGAGCGCGAGTACCTCGTCCTGAACGCTCAGGCCGGCGAGGGAGGCCGGCGAGCCGATCCCGACGCGGGTGACGAAGACGCGTCCGTTGCGGTCCTCGACGTCGGCGCCGAGCTCGCCGGCAGTTCCGGCAGGCTCGTTCTCGAGCGCGAGCCCCGCGTAGCCGAGGTATCTGGAGTAGTCGATCTCCTTCGTCGTGGCGACGTACTCGTCGAAGATGTCGGAAAGCGGGACGCCGGCCGTGCTCTCGCAGACCTGGCGGAACTCCTGGTCGGTGAACCCCCTGCCCTTCCCCTTTGCCCAGGTCCGGTAGAGGGTCCTCATGACGTCGTCGAGGGACGTGCGGTTCCGGGTCTCGTGGCGAATGCGGAAGTCGATCAGCAGCGCGAGGACGAGACCGGAGTCGTAGGGTGAGACGGTGGTGTTCTGCAGGTGCTCGTTGCGGTTGAAGTAGCCGAACCAGGAATCGAAGCTCGAGTCCGCCGGAGACTGGAAGTGGCGCCCCGGAGCGTTTTCGTAGCTCGAGAGGCCCTCCGCGAGCCGCTCGAGGTACTGATCGGCTCCATAGAAGCCGTTCCTCGCGAGGAGGAGGTCCTCGTAGTAGACGGTGAACCCCTCGGAAACCCACATCATCCGGGTGTAGTTCTCGCGGTCGTAGTCGAAGGGGCCGAGGGCGACCGGCCGTATCCGCTTCACGTTGAAGTTATGGAAGTACTCGTGCGTGATGAAGCGGAGCGTTCGCGCGTACTCGGCCGGGTCAGCGAGCTTTCCGGCGTCGAACGTGATGACCTGGGAGTTGAGGTGCTCCAGGCCGCCGCCGCCCGGGCCGATCGAGATGAAGGCGTAGCGCGAGTAGGGAATCTCGCCCATGAGGCCGACCGCCGCCCCGACCATCGCCTTCAGGTCGGCGACGAACCGGGCGCGGTCGAGCGCTCCGAGGTCGCGCCCCTCGAAGGTGTGTGGGACTCCGTTCACGTCGAAGGAGAGGACTTCCTGGTTGCCGGCCAGAAGGGGGCTGTCGTAGAGAACGTCGAAGTCCGGCGCGGCGAAGGTGTTCGGGCGGTCCTTCACCGGGTCGAGCCCCGTGGAGATGCGGTGCCAGCCGTCGAAAGGCTCGACGGTGACGGTCGCCGGTGTCCGGATTCTCCCGGCGGGATGCAGGAAGAGGCTCGTCGGGGAGAGGAAGGCCTGGCGTTCGTCGAGCGAGCTTTCGGCAATCGAGCTGCCGAGGGCCCAGACGTCGTAGCTCACCGTGAAGGGGCTCGCTCCCGCGGTCGTGACGCGCCACGCGTTCTTCGCGGTCTTCTCCCACGGCAGGGTGCGACCGGACGCATCCCGGGCGCGGAGGTTCGAGACATTCTTTGCGTAGTCCAGGATCACGTAGTACCCGGGCGACCAGGCCGGCATCTTCAGCTCTACGACCTCGTCGCGAATCCCCTCGCAGAGCATCTCCACGTGGAAGGTGTGCGCGATCGGACGCGCCAGGGAGACGGTGAAGGCGATGCGGGCGGCGTCCGTCGGGTCGGCCGCGGCTGAAAACGCCAGCAGCGCCAGACACGCGGTGTACACGGGAAGCCGCCTGGTCGAAGCCCTCCAGCGTTCTCTCCTGTCTCTCAACGCTCGAAGGACTCCGTCCGCGCCGCGGCCGAGAGCGGGACGAGATAGCGGGCCGGGTCGGCGGCGATCTTGTGGTGAGCCGCCTGCAGCGACGTCTCCCCGGCGTAGCTGACGGCCGAGCGGAGATGTCCGGCGATGCGCGCGAGGACGTCGACGACGCTCCCGACGTACGGCACGCGGACCGACTGCCCTTCGGCCGGGGTCGCGAGGGCGTCGACGACGGCGGCGTCGGTCGAGCCGTCGACGACGGC